>NZ_JAUPWM010000186.1:0-402 GCF_032436795.1 Streptomyces sp. P9(2023) | reverse complement strand
CTCAAAACAGTGCAAGCACATTTTCACGCCGCAGCCGCAAACTCGAAATTCCTCGGCTTCTGATAGCCTGGTTAGAAAGGAGCTGGCACCTGTCGTACTCCATCTGAATACATGACACATGCTGCTTGGCGGCTAATTATGCCGTTCAAGGAATGCGAAATACGCTAGCAACCTAAACTACCTTTCTTTCTCCTCGTGCCATTGCTGGAAATATTTAGAACGTCCGCGGGCCGACTGAACCCTTATTTCGAGCCACGAGGGTCGCTAGCAAAAGGCTGGGGTAAACCCGGCCTTTTCACTATTAGCGCATTGCTCACTCCCCGTTTGGGTCTCCCGCCCAATACGCCTGGTCAAGGTCATCAAACAACATATCTGTATGTTGTAGTAGGGCATCATCGTCGT
>NZ_JAUPWM010000074.1:0-3896 GCF_032436795.1 Streptomyces sp. P9(2023) | reverse complement strand
TTGGCGTTGTTGTTGGCCGGTACGGGGTCGTCCTCCACGGCCGCTGTCGCCACCCAGTCGGTGAGGGTCCCGGTGGCACGCGGTTCCGCGACCACGGTGATGGTGGCCGATGCGCCCGGCGCCAGGTCGCCCAACCGACACATCATGGTGGTGGGGTTGACGGTGCAGGGGCCGCCCTGGCTGGGCGTGGCCGACAGCAGGGTCCCGGAGCCGCCGGTGAGCGTGTCGGAGACCGAGGCCGCGGTGGCCGTCGCCGTCGTGCTGTTGTTCGTCACCCGGATCGTGTACGTGGCCTGGTCACCGATGCTGACGGTGCCGGGCCCGGTCTTGGTCACCGAGACGTCCACGCTGGGCGGCGTTGGGGCGCCTCCGCCACCCTCGTAGCGGGCGACCGCGAAGTCGACGTTCGGCCCGCCGTGGCCGGCCGCGACGATCTTGCCGTCGGACTGCAGCGCGACCGCGCCGGCGATGTCGGCGCCGCCGAAAGAGGTCGTCACCCTGCCGCCGGTCCCGAAGCCGGGGTCCGGAGCGCCGTCGGGGTTGTAGCGGATCAGCCCGAAGTCGCCGCCGTCACCGCCGCCCCTGCCCGCGACGACGATTCTGCCGTCGGCCTGCACGACCCCGTCCCTGGCGGCTCCACCGGCGGTGGTCACCATGCCGTCACCGCTGAAGCTCGTGTCCAGGCTGCCGTTGGCGAGGTACCGGGCCACCGCGGCGTCCGCGTCGGTGTTCCCGATGGCGACGATCTTGCCGTCGGCCTGCACCGCCACCTCCTCGGCGCCCTCGTACGCGCCGAAATCGGTGCGCACCTTGCCGTCACCGCTGAACCCGGTGTCCAGGCTGCCGTCGGCGTTGTACCGGATCAGCATGAAGTCGAAGCGGGTGGTTCCCACATCGCCGCCGACGACGACCTTGCCGTCGGACTGCAAGGCGAGGGAGAGGCCCGTTCCCCCCTCCTCCAGACTCGGTTCCGGGTCCGTGGCCACCGCGCCGTCGCCGTCGAAGCTGGTGTCCGGGGTGCCGTCCGCCAGGAGGCGGGCCGCCGCGAAGCGGCCGCCGGCATATCCGGCGGCGACGATCCTGCCGTCGGAACGCACCGCCACGTCCCGCGCACCCGCGGGCTGGCCGAACGCGGTGAGGAACGTGATGCCGCCGTTGCCGAACGTCGTGTCCAGTGCGCCGGCGGCGGTGTAGCGGGCCACCGTGAACGTGCAGCACTCCTCGAAGCCCGTCGCGGAGCTCCCGACCACGACGATCTTGCCGTCGTCCTGCACCGCCGCCGCCTCGGCGGCGTCGGTGAAACCACCGATGTCGGTGGACACCCGTCCGCCGTCGCCGAAGGTGGAGTCCAGACTGCCGTCCGCGAGGTAGCGGGTCACCGCGAAGTTCCCGAACGAGTCCGGCGCGTCGGTGCCGACGACGACGATCTTGCCGTCGGCCTGCACCACCACGTCGTTGCCCACCTCCTCACCGCCGGAGTCGGTGAGCACCGTGCCGTCGCCCCCGAAGCCGGGATCCAGATCTCCCGGGGCGGCCAGGGCCACTCCGGGAACGGCGAGCACCAGCGCCAGACTCGCGACGGCCGCGAGCCCGCCGCGCCCCAGGGTTCTTCGCAGACCAGTGAATGTGGACATGGAGACCTCTCGGATCGGGCCGTCCTGCGTGACGGTCCACAGACTCCGGCCACGCCCGCCGCCCAGGGCCGACGGCTCGGCCCCGCTGAGCTGCTTGGACGGTGTGATCCACTCACCCGGGTGAGGACGCCGGAGTGCCGTCGGCCGGCCGCGGCGATATTTCTCCGTCCGTACCTGTCACACAGGTGCGGCGCGCTCCGTCAGTGGGGTGTGCGAGCGGGAACCGCTCGCCGCCACCAGAGCTGAGGAGCCCGCCATGTCCACCACCTACGTCGTCGTCACCGCAGTCGCCGCGATCATGGTCGGCTTCTCGGCGGTCTCGGTCTTCATCAAGGCCCCCTGGGTCACCGAGCCCCTGACCCAGTACGGCGTCCCCACCTCCTGGTGGACCTGGCTCGGACTGGCCAAGGCGGCGGGCGCGGTGGGCCTGGTCGTCGGCCTGTGGATCCCCGCGATCGGCCTCGCGGCCGGCATCGGCATAGCCCTGTACTTCACGGGCGCCGTCATCACCGTCATCCGCGCCCGCCAGTACCCGCACGTGGCCTGGCCGCTGATGTACGCGGCCCCGGCCGTGGCTGCGATGATCCTTGCCTGAGCTACGGCTCGATCCAGCGCCGGAGCGCGTCGACCGTGGTCTCCGGCGAGGAGTTGAAGCACAACCGGATCCCGGGCACGGTCTCCAGGAGTACGTTCACCACCCGCTCGAACACGAGGGTGTGCTCGGGAAGCATGCGTACGCCGCCACCGATCATCGCCAACCCGAACGACCCGCCCTTGAGGTCCTCCCTGACGGTGGCCTCGGCGCCGTCAGGGTCGGGCTCGATCAGACAAGGTACGACATCGAACCCGGTCTCCCGCAGGGCGGCGTTCGCCGCGTCGATCCGCGCCGTGAGCGACTCCTTGGTGACGCCCTCGGGCATCGTCCGGTAGTCGAGCGACCGGGGGTGCAACCCGATGGACAGGACCCTCGTGCCCTTCGGCAGCCGCCCCGCACTCACAGGGACCTCACAAAGGAGTCCCAGGCCGAGCGCTCGAAGAGGAGAGCGGGCCCTTCGGGCGCCTTGCTGTCACGCACGGGGACGAGGCCGGGGAACCCGGGGGCGACTTCGAGGCAGTTGCCGCCGTTGTCCCCGCTGTAGCTGCTCTTGATCCACGTCGCTAAGTGCATCGTGTGCGTGCCCTTCGGTCAGAGGGAGTTCACGAACAGGTTCCACGCCTTGCGGTCGAAGACGACGGCCGGCCCTTCCGGGGCCTTGCTGTCACGCACGGGGGCGAGGCCGGGGAATCCGGGGGCGACTTCGAGGCAGTCGCCGCCGTTGGCGCCGCTGTAGCTGCTCTTCACCCAGGTCGCCGCAGTCAGATCGTGGCTCTGCATGGTGCCCGTACCCTTCCATCATGTCGCTGATCAGAGCGGCAGATTCGCGGGCCGACAGCGAGTCCGCCCTGAGCACATCATAGGTCTGGGCATGCTGCCGATAGAGGGCCGGATCGTCGGAGAGATGGCCACGGTCGAGCGACTCCGAGTACACCCACTCGCGGCTTCCGGGCAGCCGGATCAGCGACATCGAGGCGTCGGGACGGTCGATTTCGGGGTGGCTGGACGGAGCGATCTGCACGCGGATGTTCGGCAGTTGGCCCACGACCAGCAGGTGTGCGCACTGGTCGCGCATCACGGCGGGACCGCCCACCACGTTGCGCAGGCAGCTCTCGTCCAGAACCGCGATGTACATCGGGCCGTCGGGCGCCAGGAACCGCTGTTGGCGGCTCAACCTCGCCCTCACGCGCTCGTCCACCTCCGCAGTGGAAGTGAGCCGCCGGGCGAACAGCGCCGTCGCGTACTCCGGCGTCTGCAACAGGCCTGACATCACCTGTGTTTGGTACGCGCGGACTGCCAGGGCCTCGGCGTCCATCTGAGCCCGGCGCTCGAACCAGTCCGGGTGTTCCACCCTGGGATACCAATCGATCCTCCTCCACAGCCGAAGTAACACCCCACCCGTCTCCAGCAGTTCGTCGCACGCCCTCACGAACGACTCCTGCGGCACCCGCGTCCCCGCCTCCACCCGCGCCACATGCGACCGGTCGCACGGGATCTGGCGGGCAAGGGCCTCCTGGGTCAGTTCGGACGCCTCGCGGTAGTGGCGTAGTACCTCGCCGAAGACCCCGGCCGTCGTCGCGGCCGTACCTGAGGCTCATCAACTTCATTAGTTATCCCTAGTGTTGTGCCTGTATAGTTGAGGGCATGGAGTTGCTGCGTATGTCCAA
>NZ_JAUPWM010000073.1:0-5157 GCF_032436795.1 Streptomyces sp. P9(2023) | reverse complement strand
AAGGAAGCGTCCGTTCCTTGAGAACTCAACAGCGTGCCAAAAATCAACGCCAGATTAGTTGATACCCCGTCCATCTTCGGATGGCGAGGTTCCTTTGAAAGACCTACTCGGCCCTTGTGGCCCGGTAGGCAACAACACAGCGAGGACGCTGTGAACGACCGGTCCTATTCCGACCGATCGTTCCGCTCTCGTGTGTGTGCACCGGATTACCGGTAAACATTCACGGAGAGTTTGATCCTGGCTCAGGACGAACGCTGGCGGCGTGCTTAACACATGCAAGTCGAACGATGAAGCCCTTCGGGGTGGATTAGTGGCGAACGGGTGAGTAACACGTGGGCAATCTGCCCTTCACTCTGGGACAAGCCCTGGAAACGGGGTCTAATACCGGATAACACCGGCCTTCGCATGGAGGCTGGTTGAAAGCTCCGGCGGTGAAGGATGAGCCCGCGGCCTATCAGCTTGTTGGTGGGGTAATGGCCCACCAAGGCGACGACGGGTAGCCGGCCTGAGAGGGCGACCGGCCACACTGGGACTGAGACACGGCCCAGACTCCTACGGGAGGCAGCAGTGGGGAATATTGCACAATGGGCGAAAGCCTGATGCAGCGACGCCGCGTGAGGGATGACGGCCTTCGGGTTGTAAACCTCTTTCAGCAGGGAAGAAGCGAAAGTGACGGTACCTGCAGAAGAAGCGCCGGCTAACTACGTGCCAGCAGCCGCGGTAATACGTAGGGCGCAAGCGTTGTCCGGAATTATTGGGCGTAAAGAGCTCGTAGGCGGCTTGTCACGTCGGGTGTGAAAGCCCGGGGCTTAACCCCGGGTCTGCATCCGATACGGGCAGGCTAGAGTGTGGTAGGGGAGATCGGAATTCCTGGTGTAGCGGTGAAATGCGCAGATATCAGGAGGAACACCGGTGGCGAAGGCGGATCTCTGGGCCATTACTGACGCTGAGGAGCGAAAGCGTGGGGAGCGAACAGGATTAGATACCCTGGTAGTCCACGCCGTAAACGTTGGGAACTAGGTGTTGGCGACATTCCACGTCGTCGGTGCCGCAGCTAACGCATTAAGTTCCCCGCCTGGGGAGTACGGCCGCAAGGCTAAAACTCAAAGGAATTGACGGGGGCCCGCACAAGCAGCGGAGCATGTGGCTTAATTCGACGCAACGCGAAGAACCTTACCAAGGCTTGACATATACCGGAAAGCATTAGAGATAGTGCCCCCCTTGTGGTCGGTATACAGGTGGTGCATGGCTGTCGTCAGCTCGTGTCGTGAGATGTTGGGTTAAGTCCCGCAACGAGCGCAACCCTTGTCCTGTGTTGCCAGCATGCCCTTCGGGGTGATGGGGACTCACAGGAGACCGCCGGGGTCAACTCGGAGGAAGGTGGGGACGACGTCAAGTCATCATGCCCCTTATGTCTTGGGCTGCACACGTGCTACAATGGCCGGTACAAAGAGCTGCGATGCCGCGAGGCGGAGCGAATCTCAAAAAGCCGGTCTCAGTTCGGATTGGGGTCTGCAACTCGACCCCATGAAGTCGGAGTTGCTAGTAATCGCAGATCAGCATTGCTGCGGTGAATACGTTCCCGGGCCTTGTACACACCGCCCGTCACGTCACGAAAGTCGGTAACACCCGAAGCCGGTGGCCCAACCCCTTGTGGGAGGGAGCTGTCGAAGGTGGGACTGGCGATTGGGACGAAGTCGTAACAAGGTAGCCGTACCGGAAGGTGCGGCTGGATCACCTCCTTTCTAAGGAGCACAGTACCGATTGCAGACAAACGTTCTGCACGGTCAGCTCATGGGTGGAACGTTGATTAGTTGGCACGGTCACGAGGATCACCTCTACTAGTACTGCTTCGGCGTGGAACGTGGGGATGGCCCGAGGGATCGTGCTTGGCACGTTGTTGGGTATCTGAGGGTACGGCCGAAAGGTTTGTATCTTCGCGATGCCGGCCCCAGTGAACTCGCCACGTTGTGGTGGGGTGATGGGTGGCTGGTCGTTGCTTGAGAACTACACAGTGGACGCGAGCATCTGTGGCCAAGTTTTTAAGGGCGCACGGTGGATGCCTTGGCACCAGGAACCGATGAAGGACGTGGGAGGCCACGATAGTCCCCGGGGAGCCGTCAACCAGGCTTTGATCCGGGGGTTTCCGAATGGGGAAACCCGGCAGTCGTCATGGGCTGTCACCCATGCCTGAACACATAGGGCATGTGGAGGGAACGAGGGGAAGTGAAACATCTCAGTACCCTCAGGAAGAGAAAACAACCGTGATTCCGGGAGTAGTGGCGAGCGAAACCGGATGAGGCCAAACCGTATGCGTGTGATACCCGGCAGGGGTTGCGCATGCGGGGTTGTGGGATCTCTCTTTCACAGTCTGCCGGCTGTGAGACGAGTCAGAAACCGTTGATGTAGGCGAAGGACATGCGAAAGGTCCGGCGTAGAGGGTAAGACCCCCGTAGCTGAAACATCAACGGCTCGTTTGAGAGACACCCAAGTAGCACGGGGCCCGAGAAATCCCGTGTGAATCTGGCGGGACCACCCGCTAAGCCTAAATATTCCCTGGTGACCGATAGCGGATAGTACCGTGAGGGAATGGTGAAAAGTACCGCGGGAGCGGAGTGAAATAGTACCTGAAACCGTGTGCCTACAAGCCGTGGGAGCGTCGCTGTATGTGCTTGCACATGCAGTCGTGACTGCGTGCCTTTTGAAGAATGAGCCTGCGAGTTAGCGGTGTGTAGCGAGGTTAACCCGTGTGGGGAAGCCGTAGCGAAAGCGAGTCCGAATAGGGCGATTGAGTTGCACGCTCTAGACCCGAAGCGGAGTGATCTAGCCATGGGCAGGTTGAAGCGGAGGTAAGACTTCGTGGAGGACCGAACCCACCAGGGTTGAAAACCTGGGGGATGACCTGTGGTTAGGGGTGAAAGGCCAATCAAACTCCGTGATAGCTGGTTCTCCCCGAAATGCATTTAGGTGCAGCGTCGTGTGTTTCTTGCCGGAGGTAGAGCACTGGATAGGCGATGGGCCCTACCGGGTTACTGACCTTAGCCAAACTCCGAATGCCGGTAAGTGAGAGCACGGCAGTGAGACTGTGGGGGATAAGCTCCATGGTCGAGAGGGAAACAGCCCAGAGCATCGACTAAGGCCCCTAAGCGTACGCTAAGTGGGAAAGGATGTGGAGTCGCAGAGACAACCAGGAGGTTGGCTTAGAAGCAGCCACCCTTGAAAGAGTGCGTAATAGCTCACTGGTCAAGTGATTCCGCGCCGACAATGTAGCGGGGCTCAAGCGTACCGCCGAAGTCGTGTCATTGCAGCAATAAGCCCCAACGGGCGCTGTGATGGGTAGGGGAGCGTCGTGTGCCGGGTGAAGCAGCCGCGGAAGCGAGTTGTGGACGGTTCACGAGTGAGAATGCAGGCATGAGTAGCGATACACACGTGAGAAACGTGTGCGCCGATTGACTAAGGGTTCCTGGGTCAAGCTGATCTGCCCAGGGTAAGTCGGGACCTAAGGCGAGGCCGACAGGCGTAGTCGATGGACAACCGGTTGATATTCCGGTACCCGCTTTGAAACGCCCAATATCGAGCCCATTAATGCTAAGCCCGTGAAGCCGTTCCGGACCCTTCGGGGAAAGGAAAGTGGTGGAGCCGGCGAACCAAGGTGGTAGTAGGTAAGCGATGGGGTGACGCAGGAAGGTAGTCCAGCCCGGGCGGTGGTTGTCCCGGGGTAAGGGTGTAGGCCGTGTGGTAGGCAAATCCGTCACACATTAAGGCTGAGACCTGATGCCGAGCCGATTGTGGTGAAGTGGATGATCCTATGCTGTCGAGAAAAGCCTCTAGCGAGTTTCATGGCGGCCCGTACCCTAAACCGACTCAGGTGGTCAGGTAGAGAATACCGAGGCGTTCGGGTGAACTATGGTTAAGGAACTCGGCAAAATGCCCCCGTAACTTCGGGAGAAGGGGGGCCATCACCGGTGATCGGATTTACTCCGTGAGCTGGGGGTGGCCGCAGAGACCAGCGAGAAGCGACTGTTTACTAAAAACACAGGTCCGTGCGAAGCCGTAAGGCGATGTATACGGACTGACGCCTGCCCGGTGCTGGAACGTTAAGGGGACCGGTTAGTGCACTTTCGGGTGTGCGAAGCTGAGAACTTAAGCGCCAGTAAACGGCGGTGGTAACTATAACCATCCTAAGGTAGCGAAATTCCTTGTCGGGTAAGTTCCGACCTGCACGAATGGCGTAACGACTTCTCGACTGTCTCAACCATAGGCCCGGTGAAATTGCACTACGAGTAAAGATGCTCGTTTCGCGCAGCAGGACGGAAAGACCCCGGGACCTTTACTACAGTTTGATATTGGTGTTCGGTTCGGCTTGTGTAGGATAGGTGGGAGACTTTGAAGCAGCCACGCCAGTGGTTGTGGAGTCGCCGTTGAAATACCACTCTGGTCGTGCTGGATGTCTAACCTCGGTCCGTGATCCGGATCAGGGACAGTGTCTGATGGGTAGTTTAACTGGGGCGGTTGCCTCCCAAAGGGTAACGGAGGCGCCCAAAGGTTCCCTCAGCCTGGTTGGCAATCAGGTGTTGAGTGTAAGTGCACAAGGGAGCTTGACTGTGAGACCGACGGGTCGAGCAGGGACGAAAGTCGGGACTAGTGATCCGGCGGTGGCTTGTGGAAGCGCCGTCGCTCAACGGATAAAAGGTACCCCGGGGATAACAGGCTGATCTTCCCCAAGAGTCCATATCGACGGGATGGTTTGGCACCTCGATGTCGGCTCGTCGCATCCTGGGGCTGGAGTCGGTCCCAAGGGTTGGGCTGTTCGCCCATTAAAGCGGTACGCGAGCTGGGTTTAGAACGTCGTGAGACAGTTCGGTCCCTATCCGCTGCGCGCGCAGGAATATTGAGAAGGGCTGTCCCTAGTACGAGAGGACCGGGACGGACGAACCTCTGGTGTGCCAGTTGTCCTGCCAAGGGCATGGCTGGTTGGCTACGTTCGGGAGGGATAACCGCTGAAAGCATCTAAGCGGGAAGCCTGCTTCGAGATGAGTATTCCCACCTCCTTGAGAGGGTAAGGCTCCCAGTAGACGACTGGGTTGATAGGCCGGATGTGGAAGCCCAGTAATGGGTGGAGCTGACCGGTACTAATAGGCCGAGGGCTTGTCCTCA
>NZ_JAUPWM010000185.1:0-404 GCF_032436795.1 Streptomyces sp. P9(2023) | reverse complement strand
TTTGCCACCTTTAAACGCTGAAGGTAAAACAAAAGAGGCCGCCCAAATCGGCATCATCAAGGCGTTGAGGAAAATAAGGTTGACGACTACATTAATCACGGCTTGGTCATCCGTGTCTAAATGGGCAATCGCACTAGCAAAGGGGAGGCAGACTAACGCCAGCACGATTAACGCTATACTGGCAAGCCAAAACAGCAACTGCATTTCTATTTGTGCGGTCTGACTACGGTTTTGGCCGAGTCGTTGCCCAATTAAGATAGTAGCAGCGGTCGCAAGAGCATTACCGGGAATATTAATAAAGAGTAGCGCCGAGAAAGTGATCACATTACCGGCCATCGCGACTGTGCCCATTCCTGCAACCATAACTTGAGTAATGAGTTTACCAATATTAAACATTAATGATT
>NZ_JAUPWM010000184.1:0-405 GCF_032436795.1 Streptomyces sp. P9(2023) | reverse complement strand
GGCGTCAACGTCATTTTTAAGTGTTTCGACTACTTTTTTTACTTCCAGTGAAGGGTTGGTAAAGGTTACTCCCTCGAGTCGTCCAGTACCTTCGGCAAAGACTTGGGTCATCGGTGTATCCATACCAATCACCCCAATTTTGATACCATTCCGTTCGATGATGGTGTAAGCGGGTAAAAATGGATTTCCGTCAGGTCGTTTGATATTGCCGCCGAGTGATTGCCCTTCAAATTGGTCGAGCGACCGCTGTAAAACATCTAAGCCAAAATCAAACTCGTGGTTGCCGAGTACCCAAACGTCATAATCCATTTGGTTAAAGCCAAGCATCATAGGGCTAGTGGCTTCATCCTTAAACGTTTCGACAAAGTTACCTTGAATTGTGTCACCCGCATCGACCAAAATTAC
>NZ_JAUPWM010000072.1:0-5757 GCF_032436795.1 Streptomyces sp. P9(2023) | reverse complement strand
CCCCGGCGCATCGCCCCGCCTAGAACGGGTCGAACTCGTCGTACTCGCGCTGTGCGTCGTCGCGCGACGCGTCGCGGTCGCGGCGGCGCTGGGCGGCCGGGCGCGGGGCCTCGAGGCGGTGGTCCTCGCCTCGGCGGCCGAGCATCTCGGCGCCGGCCATCATCGAGGGCTCCCAGTCGAAGACGACCGCGTTCTCCTCGGAGCCGATCGCGACACCGTCGCCCCCGCGAGCGCCCGCCTTCATCAGCGCGTCCTCGACGCCCAGGCGGTTGAGGCGGTCGGCCAGGTAGCCGACGGCCTCGTCGTTGTTGAAGTCGGTCTGGCGGACCCAGCGCTCCGGCTTCTCGCCGCGCACCCGGTAGACCTCCTCGGCCTCGTCGTACGTGACCGTGAAGCCCGCCTCGTCGACCGCCTTCGGGCGGATGACGATCCGGGTCGACTCCTCCTTCGGCTTGGCCGCGCGCGCCGTGCCGACGATCTCGGCCAGCGCGAAGGAGAGCTCCTTCAGACCCGTACGGGCCACGGCAGAGGCCTCGAAGACCTGGTAGCCGCGGGCCTCCAGGTCCGGGCGGATCATGTCCGCCAGGTCCTGGCCGTCCGGGATGTCGATCTTGTTGAGGACGACGATACGGGGGCGGTCCTCAAGGCCGCCGTACTGCCGCAGCTCCTCCTCGATGATGTCGAGGTCGGTGACGGGGTCGCGGTCCGACTCCAGCGTCGCCGTGTCCAGGACGTGCACGAGGACCGAGCAGCGCTCGACGTGGCGCAGGAACTCCAGGCCCAGGCCGCGGCCCTGGCTGGCGCCCGGGATCAGACCCGGCACGTCGGCGATCGTGTAGACCGTCGAACCGGCCGTGACGACACCCAGGTTCGGGACGAGCGTCGTGAACGGGTAGTCCGCGATCTTCGGCTTGGCGGCCGAGAGGACGGAGATGAGCGAGGACTTGCCGGCGCTCGGGTAGCCGACGAGCGCCACGTCGGCGACGGTCTTCAGCTCCAGGACGATGTCCCGCGCCTCGCCCGGCTCGCCGAGCAGCGCGAAGCCGGGGGCCTTGCGGCGGGCCGAGGAGAGGGCCGCGTTGCCGAGGCCGCCGCGGCCGCCCTGGCCCGCGACGAAGGTGGTGCCCTGGCCGACGAGGTCGGCGAGCACGTTGCCCTCCTTGTCGAGGACGACCGTGCCGTCGGGCACGGTCAGGACGAGGTCCTGACCGTCCTTGCCGGAGCGGTTGTCACCGGCACCGGGCTGACCGTTGGTCGCCTTGCGGTGCGGGGAGTGGTGGTACTCGAGGAGCGTGGTGATCGCCTGGTCGACGACCAGGATCACATCGCCGCCACGGCCGCCGTTGCCGCCGTCGGGCCCGCCGAGGGGCTTGAACTTCTCCCGGTGAACGGAGGCGCAGCCGTGGCCTCCGTTACCCGCGGCGACGTGCAGCTCGACGCGGTCCACGAAGGTGGTCATGGTTCTGCCTCCAGTTACAAGGGGGTACTACGGGGTGGAATGTCTATCTAGTAACACGCGAAAGGCGGACCCGCTTCCCGTCCGGGAAGTGAGGTCCGCCTCCGCAAAAGAACCGATCAGGCGACCGGAACGATGTTCACGACCTTGCGGCCACGGTGGGTGCCGAACTGCACCGAACCGGCCTGCAGCGCGAACAGCGTGTCGTCGCCGCCACGGCCGACGCCCGAACCGGGGTGGAAGTGGGTGCCACGCTGGCGGATAAGGATCTCACCGGCGCTGACGACCTGACCGCCGAAGCGCTTCACGCCGAGCCGCTGAGCATTGGAATCGCGACCGTTCCGGGTGGACGATGCGCCCTTCTTGTGTGCCATCTCTCCTCAGTCCCTTACTTCGCAGCCGCGGGGATGCCGGTGACCTTGATCGCCGTGTACTGCTGGCGGTGGCCCTGGCGACGGCGGTAGCCGGTCTTGTTCTTGTAGCGAAGGATGTCGATCTTCGCGCCCTTGTGGTGGTCCACGACCTCGGCCGTGACCTTGATACCGGCCAGCACCCACGGGTCGCTGGTCACGGCGTCGCCGTCGACAACGAGCAGCGTAGAGAGCTCTACGGTGTCGCCAACCTTGGCAGTGGAAATCTTGTCAACCTCAACGATGTCGCCGACAGCAACCTTGTGCTGGCGACCACCGCTGCGCACGATGGCGTACACGCGGATCTCTCTCTCACTCGGGAACGGACCCCTGATGCCAGCCGCTCACGCGGGCCGGAGCCCGGGTGATCCGGAATTGGACGAGCGGCCTCTCTCGGCAGAGCCGTGAGGAGGGTGCTCAGGGGTTTGGCGGGTCATACGACACGCCGACGGTCAAGGTTACGGGCCGGTGCCACAGGGGGTCAAATTCGGATGACTTCCCCGGGGCGGTCCGGGCCGCTGAGGTCCGGTGAGGCCGTCCCGTACGGAACGGCCCCACCCGACCGGGTCAGTCCTGCGCCGGGGCCGCCGTCTTCTTGGCGGTGGCCTTCTTGGCAGTCGTCTTCTTCGCCGCGGTCTTCTTGGCCGTCGCCGTCTTCTTGGTGGCGGCCTTCTTCGCGGTGGCCTTCTTGGCCGTCTTGCGGGCCGCCGTCTTCTTGGCCGGGGCGGCTGCCTCGGCCTCGGGCTCGGCGTCCGCCACGGGAGCCTCGGTGGCGGCCGGGGACTCGACCACCAGGACGGCGGCCTCCTCGGCACCCGAGGGCGACCCGGCGGGGGCGGTGACCTTACGGACGACCCGGCGGCGGGCTCGCGGCGGGGCGGCCACGGGGGCCTCCTCGACGACCGGCGTCTGAACGGCCGGCTCGGGCTCCGCCGCGAGGGCCGGGACGGCCTCGACGGTCGGCTCCGCCGTGGGGGCGGAAGCCGGGGAACCGGCCGGCGCGGTGGCCTTGCGCGTGGCACGACGGCGGGTACGAGGAGCCGGCGCGGCCTCCTCGACGACCGAATCGACCACGGGCTCAGGCTCGACGACGAGCTCGGGCCCGACCACGACGGCCGGCTCGGCGACCTGCTCCGCCGTGGGCTCCACGACCGGCGGACCGGCCGGCGCGGAGACCTTACGGGTCGCCCGACGGCGGCCACGACCGCGCGTGGCGGCGGCCTCGGCCTCGGCGGCGCTGCTGTACAGCTCCTCGTCGGGGCGGAAGGGCTCCTCCACGGCGACCGGAGCGGCGATCTCGGCGGCCACCTCGGCCTCGGTCTCGACCTCCTCGACCTCGTGCTCGTGCTCGTGCTCGTGAACGTGCTCGGCACCACCACGGCCGCGCTTCTTCGCGCGCTTGCCGCCGCCACCGCCGCCCGGGGCGGTCGGCTGCTCCATGTGCACGATCACGCCACGGCCGTTGCAGTGGACGCAGGTCTCGGAGAAGGACTCCAGGAGGCCCTGGCCGACCCGCTTACGGGTCATCTGGACCAGGCCCAGCGAGGTGACCTCGGCCACCTGGTGCTTGGTCCGGTCCCGGCCCAGGCACTCCAGGAGGCGGCGGAGCACCAGGTCGCGGTTGGACTCCAGGACCATGTCGATGAAGTCGATGACGACGATGCCGCCCAGGTCGCGCAGGCGCAGCTGGCGCACGATCTCCTCGGCCGCTTCGAGGTTGTTCCTCGTCACGGTCTCTTCGAGGTTGCCGCCCTGACCGGTGAACTTGCCGGTGTTGACGTCGACGACGATCATCGCCTCGGTCTTGTCGATCACCAGCGAGCCACCGCTCGGCAGCCAGACCTTGCGGTCCAGCGCCTTCATCAGCTGCTCGTCGATCCGGTACGTCGCGAAGACGTCGACCTCGCTCGTCCACTTGGACAGCCGGTCGGTGAGGTCCGGGGCGACGTGGTTCACGTACCCGTGGATGGTCTCCCAGGCCTCGTCGCCGCTGACGATGACCTTCGAGAAGTCCTCGTTGAAGATGTCGCGGACGACGCGGACGGTCATGTCCGGCTCGCCGTAGAGAAGGGTCGGGGCGTTGCCGCTCTTCGCCTTCTTCTGGATCTCTTCCCACTGCGCCTGCAGACGCTCGACGTCACGGCGCAGCTCGTCCTCGCTCGCGCCCTCGGCGGCGGTGCGCACGATGACGCCCGCGTCCTCGGGGACGATCTTCTTGAGGATGGTCTTCAGGCGGGCGCGCTCGGTGTCCGGGAGCTTGCGGCTGATGCCGGTCATCGAGCCCTCGGGGACGTACACGAGGTAACGGCCCGGCAGGGAGACCTGGCTGGTCAGACGCGCGCCCTTGTGGCCGATCGGGTCCTTCGTCACCTGGACGAGGACCGACTGGCCGGACTTGAGGGCGGCCTCGATGCGGCGCGGCCCGTTGGCCATGCCCAGCGACTCGAAGTTGACCTCACCGGCGTACAGGACGGCGTTGCGGCCCTTGCCGATGTCGACGAAGGCGGCCTCCATGGACGGCAGCACGTTCTGGACCTTGCCCAGGTAGACGTTGCCGACGTACGAGGTGGCCTGCTCCTTGTTGACGTAGTGCTCGACGAGCACGTTGTCTTCCATGACGCCGATCTGGGTGCGGTCGCCGTTCTGACGGACGACCATGACACGCTCGACGGCCTCACGGCGGGCCAGGAACTCGGCCTCGGTGATGATCGGGACGCGGCGGCGGCCCTGCTCGCGGCCCTCGCGGCGGCGCTGCTTCTTCGCCTCCAGGCGGGTCGAGCCCTTGATGGACTGGACCTCGTCGGACGGCTCGGCCTTCTCACGGGCCGGGCGGGGCTCGCGGACCTTGACGACCGTACGGACGCCGTCCTCCTCGCCCGCCTCGGCCTCGCCACCCGCGTCACCGCTGCGGCGGCGACGACGGCGACGACGGCGCGAGCTGCTGGAGCCGCCAGACGCGCCGCCCTCGTACTCGTCGGACTCGCCCTCCTCCTCGGACTCCTCGTCCTCGGCGCGGGCCTCCTCCGACTCCTCGGTCTCGTCGGCCTCCTCGGCCTCGGCGAGCTCACCGCGGCGACGGCGACGGCCGCCACGGCGGCGACGGCGGGACGGACGGTCCCCGTACTCGTCGGTCTCCTCGGCCTCGACCTCCGCCTCGGGCTCCTCGGCCTCGACCTCGGGCTCGTCGGCGACGGTGGCGGGCACCGGCTCGACGGCCACGGGCTCGGGGGCGGGCTCGCCACGACGACGGCGACGGCGGCGGCCTGCGGGCTCGGGACGCTCGGCGGTCTCGACGGCGGCTGCGGTCTCCTCGACCTCGACCGTCTCCTCCTCCTCGTCCTCCTCCGGCTCCCCGGCGCCGGCGGCAGCGGCGGCCGCGGTCTCCGGGGTCTGGAACATCGGCTCGGTGAAGACCGGGGGCTGGAAGACGGCGACGGAGGGACGCGCGGCGCGACGGCCGCGGGGCTCCTCCTCCGCCTCGGGGGCAGTAACCGGCTCGGAGGTGAACTGCGGCGAGGTGGCGCGGCGGCGGGTACGACCGCGGGTGGCGGCCTTCTCGGCGGCGGCGACCTCGGGCTCGGCCTCTTCGGCGGTGATCTGCGCGACGGTCTCGCGCGGCAGGCGCTCGCCGGAGGTGGTGACCTCGGGCGTGGTGGCCTTACGGGTGGCACGGCGACGCGCACGGGCCGGGGCGGCGGGCTCCTCGACCGGAGCCTCCTCGACCACGGCGGGGGTCTCGACGACCTCGGTCTCCACGACCGGCTCTGCGACCGGCTCGGGCGTGGTGGCCTTACGGGTCGCACGGCGACGGGTGCGGGCCGGGGCGGCGGGCTCCTCGACCGGAGCCTCCTCGACCACGGCGGGGGTCTCGACGACCTCGGTCTCCACGAC
>NZ_JAUPWM010000183.1:0-406 GCF_032436795.1 Streptomyces sp. P9(2023) | reverse complement strand
GAAACAATGATATACATCTATGCACTTTACGTGATAAACAACAGTTTAGCGACCCTAAAAATACGGCACAAAATTTAGGCATCTCTTCTGCTTCATGGCCAATTTTCGGGGTGGTTTGGCCATCCAGCTTAGTTCTAGCACACCATGTTCTTAACTTAGATACCAATAACAAACGAATTCTTGAAGTCGGTTGTGGCATTGGATTATCAAGCCTACTTCTGAATGAGCAAATGGCAAACATCACCGCCACGGATTATCACCCTGAAGTTGAGGCATTCCTAGACAGAAACACTCAACTGAATAATCGGAAAAAAATTGCTTTCGAACGTGTCGACTGGGCAGATGCGAACAGTCAACTCGGCCTTTTTGATTTAATCATTGGTAGCGACCTTTTATATGAAGACCA
>NZ_JAUPWM010000182.1:0-408 GCF_032436795.1 Streptomyces sp. P9(2023) | reverse complement strand
ATAAACGGCTTACTGTCTGGATTGCGTAACCACCATGCCACAAAGTCGGCTCGATATAGCGCTTCAGCAAAGGCCTTCTCATCTTTATTCAGGAAAAAGTCATTATCCATCAAGACGCTGCGAACGACGCTGGTGCCGATGGTCCAATGACGATTTCTGGCGAATTGGCGTGACTCATAATCCAACAGCTGCTCTATGTCGCCAGCAGCGTCTTTCTGTGGTGGCATGATGCCGTACAGATGTTTCGTGGAGGGGTTAAGGCCTACCTCCGTGGGAAAAAGGTAACCATCAGGCAACGGCTCACTCGGCACTAATTTGGAGTGTTGAGAGACCTCTTCCCATAAACCTTCTTCTAGCGCTGCACGGTGCGTGCAAACAACCCAGTGAGCGGCATAGCGGGCTAACCGC
>NZ_JAUPWM010000071.1:0-6592 GCF_032436795.1 Streptomyces sp. P9(2023) | reverse complement strand
ACTCTTCTGTACGGGATCAGCTGCGCTCGAAGCGCGAACGCACCGGGAAGTAGGCGTTCAGGAAGGCCCGCAGCACGCGGTCCTGCTCGTCCACCGGCACCTCCGCGTCCGCGGACTCGCCGATGCAGAACACGTCGTGGCTCCGGGAGGCGAGCAGCCGGCTGAGCACCGAGTGGTGCTCGTAGTTGCCGACGTTGACGTAGCTGCAGGAGATCGCGGACGGCACCGAACTGCCGGTGAGGTACCCGTAGTGGTGGTGCAGCGAGGAGGTGATCGACAGGTCCGTGTTGGCCCGGAACGGGTTGCGGGCCGTCGCCGAGACCTCCTCGGGGAACCGCTCGGCGATCTCGGTCAGCACGCTGCGCCGCAGCGGGTGCGGGGCGTGCAGGAAGCCGTGCGTGGCGACCCGGCCGAAGGCACCTTCCAGCAGGGCCCGGTTGTTCTTCGCCGCGGCGAAGTAGCCCTCGTCGTCCGGCGACGGCTCGCTCGGCGGGACGGACGTCGGCGAACGGAACAGCTTCGCGGCACCGTTGCTGAGGAAGAACGAGCTGGGCGAGAGCGGACGGCCGACGAACACGTCGTCGTTGAAGTAGAGGAAGTGCTCGGAGAGCCCCTCGATCCGGTGCAGCTGGCTCTCGATCGCGTGCGAGTTGAACGTGGGCAGCCAGGACTGGTCCGGGAAGATGCTCTTGTGGCTGACCACCTCGATGCCGGGCTGGGAGGTGTCCAGCCAGTCGGGGGTCTGGTCGTCCGTCACCAGGTAGATGGTCCGCACCCACGGCGCGAACATCTGCAGCGACCGCAGCGAGTACCGCAGCTCGTCCCGGTTACGGAAGCGGACGTCACCGCTGTCGGCGTCGTCGACCGCCATGTCGAGCTTGCGGCGGACGTCGTCGCGCCGCTTGCGCCAGGCCGGGTCGGTGTCGTCGACCCAGGT
Source organism: Streptomyces sp. P9(2023) (assembly GCF_032436795.1). Lineage (NCBI taxonomy): Bacteria > Bacillati > Actinomycetota > Actinomycetes > Kitasatosporales > Streptomycetaceae > Streptomyces > Streptomyces sp. P9(2023). The sequence goes on along the minus strand of NZ_JAUPWM010000071.1, from coordinate 5,655 downwards.
GTAGACGACGTCGATGGGGAAGTCGACGTCCCACATCAGCTGCTTGGTGAACTGGCTCAGCGTCGGGTACGCGTGGGTGCCGACCTGGAGCTTGGCGGTGGCCTCCAGCGAGGGCAGGCGGCGGCCGAGGAGGGTGGTGGAGCGCGGGCTGTTGCGCCAGCCGTCCTCGTCCTCCTCCCAGAACTCGACGGTGCAGCCGTACGCCGGCCCGTAGCGCAGCGTCCGGCTGGCGCTCGTCACCGGCTTGAAGACCTTGACACCGGCGATCTCGCCGACGTCGCCGAGCCGCTCGGCGAGGACGGCGCCGGGGGCGGCGCCGCGCGGCGTGATGAGCTCGCCGTAGACGGGCTTGCCCTGCAGCTCGGTCGCCAGCGCCTGGAGGGCGCGCTCGCGGTGCTCGACCGCGACCGCCACCAGATGGGCCAGGCCGTCGTTGCGGACGAGGACGAACGGAACGCCGGCGTCCTCCAGGGCCTTGGCGGTGATCTCCAGGTTCAGGTTGGCCATCGTCGGGGCGTCGATGTCGTCCCGCTCCTCCGCGAGGCGGCCCGCGGAGCGGATGAGGGACCTGTTCTGCGCCTGGATCAGTACCTCGCGCGCCTTCTGCTCGTCGGCGGAGTTGGAGAGCAGGGAGACGGGGGCGGCGACGCTGAAGCTCTTCGTACCGCCCTGCGCGATGCGCAGCGCGGTGCGGTCGGCGCGGGCGGCGAGGCGCTCGGGCGTGTCACGGCGGGCGACGAGGCGCTCGAAGAGCTCCTCCCACTGCGCGGTGATCTTCTCGCCCGAGAAGCGCTCGTTGACGCCGGCGCGGGCGGCCTTGCCGAAGGCGTGCCGGGTGTCGTCGTCCGCCATCAGCCGGGACATGGCCGCGGCCAGCGAGTCGATGTCGCGCGGCGGGACGAGCAGTCCGTCCACGTCGTGCCGGATGATCTCGGCGGGCCCGGTGACGATGTCGTACGCGATCACGGGCACGCCCGCGGCGAAGACCTCCAGGAGGACCAGCGGGAACGCCTCGTTGCGCGAGGGCAGCAGGCAGAGCGCGGCCTTGGCCCACTCCTGCTCCATCTGGTCGGAGCGGCCCATCAGCTCCACGCGCGAGTGCAGGCCGAGCCCCTCGACCAGGTGACGCAGGCGCACCTGCTGCGGGCCGTCGCCGAAGATCCGCAGCGTCCAGTCCGGGAAGTCGGCGGAGATCCGGTGGAAGGCGTGGATGGCGTGGTCCAGCTGCTTCTCCGGGGTCATCCGGGCAGCCAGGACGATCGTCTTGCTCTCCAGGTCGGAGCGCTGGCGGAAGCCGTCGGGCACCGCGTTCGGGATGGCGACGAGCTCGGGGGCCGCGTCGCCGAGCGAATCGGCGAACCAGTCGTTGGTGCGCTCGGTCAGCGAGACGAGGGCGTCGATCCGGGGCGCGTGGACGAGCAGCGGCTCGCCGGACACGCCGCGCAGCTGGGAGGCGCGGTGCTCCTGGTGGACGGTGACGACACGGGCCGGCGCGAGGTCGGCGACGGCGGCCATGAGGGCCGGCGTGGTCGTGACGAGGACGTCGGTGTCCAGGGAGCCGAGCGCCCGGGTCATCTCGATGTCGGAGAGCCGGTTGAAGGTGCTCTCCCAGGAGGGCTTGATGATCTCGCTGGGGAGCGAGGCCAGCGTGCGGCAGGCCTCGGCGTCCAGTGAGGAGGTCCGCACGGGGCGCTCGACCGCGCCGGTGCGGTCCACCAGGTAACGCCGGTTCACCTTCCGGGCCGCACCGAAGAAGGGTTCCTGCCGCGTCTTGAAGACGCTGATGACCTCGACGTCGTGGCGGGGCGCGAGGTGGATCGCCTGGGTGTAGGCGGCCATCTCGGTGCCGCCCATTTCGTCGCCCCAGGTGAGCAGAAACGTGATCTTCATGCGACTTCCTCTGTGCTGGGGTGCGCGGCTATGACATCGGCGCAGTTGACGGCGAGCGCTCCGGCCGCGGTGACGTGGGCGTGCACCCGCATGAGGGCGCCGTCGTCGAGGGCGACGATGCGGAAGGGGGTCCGGTAGACCTGCTTGGGGTGGCGGACGTCGGTCAGCTTCCGGGCGATCCTCAGCCTGGTGCCGCCGAGCCGCAGGTACAGGTCCCAGGTCCGGGCCGGTCCGCGCCCGCCGCCCATCCTGTCCAGGGGAACGTCGAAGGTGAAGCGGTCGTCCTGCCACGAGGGCGTGATCGTGACGGCCTTGTGGTTGCCGCGGCGCAGCACCGCCTCGGCGGTCCCCGCGGGCAGGGCGGGAGCGGTGCCGATGAGGCGTCCGTGCACGGTGACCCGGTCCCAGCGCAGGTCGAACGAGGTGAGTTCGGCGTGCGGGCGGGGGGCCCGGACCTTCAGCAGCGCGAAGCCGTCGACGGAGCGGACGAGCCGGAAGGTGGCCCCGCTGGTCGGCGACGGCGAGTACGGCAGGGTGGGCCCGTCCGAGAGGTCCCGGCCGGCGGCCGCGGCCAGCGTCGTACGACGGGTCTGCCCGTCCTCGTCCGTGATCATCACGGCGAGCCGCCAGATGCCGCTGCCCAGCACCGGCCCGCGGCCGGCGGGCTCCGGGGAGTCCTTGTAGCGCAGCGGGACGGTCGCGGTGAGCAGCACCGATCCGTCGGCCTGCGGTTCGAGCTCCAGAGGAACGCGCTCACGGCTCGTGCCGTGCGAGAGCACGAGCACGGCGGAGGCGACCCGCCGGCCCGGTACGGCGACGGCGAGGTTCAGGGTCCTGCCGCTGGAGATCGAGAAGTGCACGGGCCGGAGCTGGGCGCTCGGCCGGATCCCGCCACCGATCGCCGGCACGGTGTGCAACTGCTCTACCCGACGGCGCATTCGTACGGCGGCCCGGCGCGCACGCTTCGCAGCGCCCACCGCGTAGGGCAGCAGTGAGTCACTCACGGCGAATCCCGGCTTCCATTCTCAGCTGACAGTCAGCGGCACATGCTGTCAAGGACGAAGTTCAATGGCAAGTTGACTCCTGATTTGACGATTGTGTGACTGCGATCACTTGGTCAAGTGAAACCTACGTGGATTTTTCCCCTCTTTACCTATGGCGATCCCGGACGGATCGCCATAGGAGGGAACGGGGAAGATGGGCCGCCGGAGCGACTTCGACAACTACCTGCCGTCACGGCGCACGCTGCTCGCGTCCGCGGCCGGCGTGACGCTGGCCGGACTCGTCAGCGGCTGTACGACGGCGACGACCCCGGCCACGCCGACCACCGCCGACCGCGCGGGCGCGGGCGGTGCCGGACTTCCGGTACGGCAACTGAGCCCGGAGCCCCGGAACGGATTCTCGGAGTCCGAAGGCGCGCGGGTGATGCAGATCGTGGCACATCCGGACGACGACCTCTTCTTCATGAACCCCGATGTGATCCACACGTTGTCGAACGGCGTGCCGGTGATCTCCGTGTACGTCACGGACGGCGGCTCCTTCGGTGAGAACCTGATCCCCGGCAGGCCGAAGCCGCCCGCCGACGTCCCGGCCTACGTCTCCTCGCGCCAGCAGGGCCTGCGCCAGGCGTACGCACGGATGCTCGGCGCCCCGCTGTTCACCTCCTGGGAGCGCCGGACGATCCCGCTGCCGGACGGCCGGGAGGCCGAGATCAACGTCCTGGAGAACCAGGGGCGGCGCGCGGAGCTGATCTTCCTCAACATCCGGATGCACGCGAAGCACCACGGCAAGCCGGTCAACATGGCGCACCTGTGGGGCACTCCCGGGGTCCGCCTGCCGACCCAGCCCACGCCGGGCTCCCCGGTCGAGCGGTCGTTCTCCTACGGCCGCGACGAGCTCGTGGGCGCCCTCGTCTCGCTGCTGCGGCGCTACAGGCCCACCCTGATACGTACGCTCGACCCCGACCCCGACGCCCAGGTCCACGACAAGCGGCACCCGCGCGGCAGTGACCAGGTCGGCTACTCCGACCACCCGGACCACACCGCCACCGGGCTCTTCGCCTGGCGCGCGCTCGCCGAGTGGGCCGACGGAACCGCGCGCGGCAAGGTCCCCGCGTTCCACACCGAGTCGTACCGCGGCTACTACAACCAGCGCTGGCCGCACAACCTGCCCGCCGAGACGGTCGCCCTCAAGGCCCGGTACCTCAACGCCTACGGCGGCGACCCCAGCTGGCAGTGCGGCAACTCCGCGGGCTGCGGCGACTACGACATCGGCTCGGACCGCGTCCTCATCTCGAAGAAGGGGTGGGTACGGAGCACCCACCGCCGCTACCCCAACGCCGGCCCGCAGGTCGTGACCGCCGCCGACGGCGGCATGACCGTGTACGCCGTGCTCGGCACCCGCCTCGCACGCTGGACCGGCAGGGCCCCCGGGGTCCTGGGCGCGCCCGAGGACCTCGGCGGCGGGCCGCTGGCGCCCGCGATATCCGTCATAACGGATGCGGAGGGGCGTCAGCTGGTCTTCGCGCTGCGCTTCTCCCGGATGGACGGGAGCACGTCCGGCAACGTCCGGGAGGTCGTCATGCTGCGGCAGCGGACGCCCGGCGGGGCGTTCGAGTCCAGCTGGACCGGCCTCGGCACCCCGGAGACCCGGCCCCGGCGCAGCAGGCTGACGGGTACGCCGACCGCGGTGACCGGCTCCGACGGCCGGATCCACGTCTTCGTACGGAACGGGGACAAGGGCGTGAGCACCCGTGTGATGGACCAGGGGGGCACCTGGTCGCCCTGGCGGGCGCTGCCCGGCGGCTACATCCAGGAGGGCCTCTCGGCCACGGTGGACGGCGGCGGGCTCATCCATCTGTTCGCCGCGTCTCCGGGCTGGGTCGAGCACTGGGCGCAGCGCACGCGCTCCGGTGAGCTGCGCAAGGCCTCGCGGCGGCTCGTGGCGAAGCCCGGGGACGCGCCGGACGCCGTCACCGCGGCGGACGGCTCGGTGCTGGTCGGCTACCGGCCGGTGACGAGCGACCGGGTGATGGTCGAGCGGCTCGCGGCCGGGCGGACCGGGCGCTGGACGACCGTCGCGAACCCGGCCGTGCCGGGGTACGGCCGGGTCAGCCTGGTCGGCGGCCGGAAGCCGGGCGCGGACGGGCTCCTGATGGCCGTCGCCGCCGACGGGGGCGAGGGCCTGGTCTACGACGTCCGCGACGGCGGCGTGGCCCACGCGCGCGCCCAGGAGTCCGCCGTCACGGTCGGCACCCCCGCGGCCCTGACGTCCACCGACGGCGGCCCGGCGTCCGTGGTCACCCTCGGCCTGACGGGCCGCCCCACGGTGACCCGCCTCCTGGACGGCGCGGAGAGCCAGGCGTCCTGAGGGCCGGCCTCCGCGACCGAAAAACGGCGAGCGCCGCCGAACCTCCATGAGGTTCGGCGGCGCTCGCCGTAGACAGGCCCTTGAGGCCCCCGGGCACCCAGGCCCACAGGAAGGGGCCCTCAGGCACCGTTTAGAACCGACCGATCCCCATGGCCGCCCGGCCCAGGGGGCCTCACCGGCTTCGGACGCCTGCGCCGGGCTCCGCCCGTCGGCCCCGGCGCATCGCCCCGCCTAGAACGGGTCGAACTCGTCGTACTCGCGCTGTGCGTCGTCGCGCGACGCGTCGCGGACCGATCCCCATGGCCGCCCTCGCACGGATCGGCCCAGGGGGCCTCACCGGCTTCGGACGCCTGCGCCGGGCTCCGCCCGTCGGCCCCGGCGCATCGCCCCGCCTAG
>NZ_JAUPWM010000181.1:0-410 GCF_032436795.1 Streptomyces sp. P9(2023) | reverse complement strand
GGAAGAAAAAGCTACCGCAATCAAAAATCGTTGTGGAGATGGCTATGGTCAAGACACTTATGTCGGTAAAACTCGTGCTAATGCTATGGTTTACGCTGAAACTTTTGAAGCAAAAAGAGACAACATGAAAAACAATACCATTTTGAAGGCGGTGCGGTAGATGATTGAACTGGTAATTAAAAATTACTTAGACGGTCACTTATCTGTGCCGTCTTTTTTAGAACGACCACAAAAATCTCCAGAAAGTTTTGTGCTTTTTGAAAAAACCAGCAGCGCTAAAAATAATTATTTACCATCTTCCACTTTTGCCTTTCAAAGCTATGCTCCTTCAATGTATGAAGCAGCTGTTTTAAATGAAGCAGTGAAAGAAACGGTTGAAGGAATGATTGAGCTAGATGAAATCAGTAAAA
>NZ_JAUPWM010000070.1:0-6980 GCF_032436795.1 Streptomyces sp. P9(2023) | reverse complement strand
CGAACCGTGGCGGGCCGACATCCGGGCACCACGCCTCAGAAGAACACGGACCGCCGCTGCACCAGCAGCTTGTAGAGGGTGTGCTGGATCTGCTCGCGGACCTGGTCCGTCAGGTTGAACATCAGCATCGGATCCTCCGCCGCCTCCGCCGGATAGCCGTCCGTCGGGATCGGCTCGCCGAACTGGATCGTCCACTTCGTCGGCAGCGGCAGCGCGCCCAGCGGCCCCAGCCACGGGAACGTCGGCGTGAGCGGGAAGTACGGAAAGCCCAGCACCCGCGCCAGCGTCTTCGCGTTGCCGAGCATCGGGTAGATCTCCTCCGCGCCCACGATCGAGCACGGCACGATCGGCACCCCGGCCCGCAGCGCCGTCGACACGAACCCGCCCCGGCCGAAGCGCTGCAGCTTGTACCGCTCGCTGAACGGCTTCCCGATGCCCTTGAAGCCCTCCGGCATCACGCCCACGATCTCCCCGGCCAGCAGCAGCCGCTCCGCGTCCTCCGCGCACGCCAGCGTGTGCCCGGCCTTGCGGGCCAGCTCGTTGACGACCGGCAGCATGAAGACCAGGTCCGCCGCGAGCAGCCGCAGATGACGGCCCGCCGGATGGTTGTCGTGCACGGCGACCTGCATCATCAGGCCGTCCAGCGGGAGCGTCCCGGAATGGTTCGCCACCACCAGGGCGCCGCCCTCGGCGGGGATGTTCTCCACGCCCTTCACGTCCACCCGGAAGTACTTCTCCGCCAGCGGCCGCACGAGCGACATCAGGACCTGGTCGGTGAGCTCCTTGTCGTAACCGAACTCGTCGACCTCGTACTCGCCGGTCACGCGCCGCCGCAGGAACGCCAGACCGCCCGCGAGCCGCCGCTCCCAGCCCTCCCGGCGCCCCTCGGAGCCCGCGTCCCCGACGGCCTCCAGGGGCTCCACCGGCCCCGCGGCCCGCAGACCGTCCGGAGCACCCGGAGCGTGCGGACCGGCCGGACCACCGTCCTCCGGGCCGTGCTGCCCCGGCAGAGCCCGTACGGCGGCGTCACCGGCCGCCCTGCCGGGCCGCCGGCGCGTCCGCGAGCGGTCGTCGTCGAACGGAATGACCTTGGCGTCCGCCATCGTTACCTGGGCTCCTTCTGATCCAGCCGGGCAGCGACCCGGTCCACGGCCCCCGCGAGCTTCTCCGGGGGCAGCAGCCCCCGCCCACGGCTGCGGACGAAGTCCGCGAAGGTCTCGGCCGTCGTGAACCGAGGAGTGAAGCCGAGCGTCTCGCGCATCTGGACCGTGGAGACCACCCGGCCGTGGGTCAGGAGCCGGATCTGCTCGGGCGAGAAATCGGTCACCCCGACCGTCCGCAGCGCCGAACCCACCCAGGTGACCGCCGGCAGCAGTACCGGCACCGTCGGCCGCCCCAGGCGCCGCGCGCACTGCGACAGCAGCAGCACACCGTCCCCGGCCACGTTGAACGTGCCGCTGTTCAGGGTCGCCCGGCGCGGCTCGCCCGAGGCCAGGTGCAGGACGGCGACGACATCGTCCTCGTGTACGAACTGCAGCCTCGGGTCGTAGCCGAAGACGGTCGGCATCACCGGCAGCGACAGGTACTCGCCGAGCGGGGAGTCCACCCGCGGCCCCAGGATGTTCGCGAACCGCAGTACGCACACCGCCACGTCCGGCCGGCGCCGCGCGAAGCCCCGTACGTACCCCTCGACCTCGACGGCGTCCTTGGCGAAGCCACCGCTCGGCAGCGACTTCGGCGGGGTCGTCTCCGTGAACACGGCCGGGTCCCGGGGCGCGGAGCCGTAGACACTCGTACTGGACTTGATCACCAGGCGCCGCACCCGCGGCGACTTCTGGCAGGCACCGAGCAGCTGCATGGTGCCGATGACGTTGGTCTCCTTGATGGACGTCCGGCCGCCGGCGCCCAGCGCCGTACCGGTGACGTCCATGTGGACCACCGTGTCCACCTCGTGCTCCGCGAGCACCTTGGCGATGGCGGGCTGCCGGATGTCCGCCCGTACGAAAGCGGCCCCGCCGAGGTCGTGCGTCGGCGCGACCGCGTCCACGGCGACCACCCGGTCCACTTCCGGATCCCGCTGGAGACGCCGTACGAAACGGCCTCCGAGATGCCGGGCCGCACCGGTGACGAGCACGACCTTGCCCAAGATCAGCGCCTTCCGTCGGTTCTCCGTCGGTCCGGGCCCCGGATGCTCATCCGAGGCCCTGTGCGCCACCGTAGCGCTTCGGTGTTGCGCAGTGATGACCGCCGTGGGCAACGGGTGGAAACCGGACCGGAAAACCCCACCAAAAAAGCGTGGCCCCGCACCGGTTTCCGGTGGGGGCCACGCTCGACGCACAAACAGCCGTCGTTACAGCCGTCGCTTACTTCTTGTTGCGACGCTGAACGCGGGTGCGCTTGAGCAGCTTGCGGTGCTTCTTCTTGGCCATCCGCTTGCGCCGCTTCTTGATAACAGAGCCCACGACTACCCTCGCTCACTTCTTCTCACTCGGTGCGGGGCGTCTGGGCCCACACGACCTACGTCGGCCTAGCCTACCGGCCCGAGCGCCGAGCTTGTAATCCGAGGGGACCACGGGCTCCCGTCTAAGCCGTCTCCACCCCCACGAAAGACTCCCTGAGGTACTCGTGAACCGCCTGTTCCGGGACCCGGAAGGACCTGCCCACCCGAATCGCCGGCAGATGACCGCTGTGCACCAAGCGGTACACGGTCATCTTCGACACACGCATCACCGAGGCGACTTCCGCCACGGTAAGAAACTTGACCTCGTTGAGAGGCCTATCGCCAGCAGCCATGACCCACCTGTACCTTCCGCACACGACGCCCACCGGCTTCCCCTCCGGTGACCCTGCGTCGCTGTGCGCTCACGCTCCAGACTAGGGGCGTGTGGTACGAGTGGGGAAGAGGAGCAGCCATCGGCCGTTTACCGTGACAGACACGCTCGATTGAGTACATAGCGAGTGAGCGGCCGGTAGTGGGCGGAGGGCACCGCGTCGTCAAGCGGAACGGCCACGGAGACCTGCCCCTCGGCCTCCCCGACGAACAGCGCCGGATCGTCCGTATCGGCGAGCCCGATGGCCTCGATACCCAGCTGACCTGCCCCGCAGACCCATCCGTGGTCACCGACGACAAGTTCCGGAAGCGGCCAGCCGCCCTCCACGACCCCCTCCAGAGCGGCCCTAACCGGCAGCGGCGAGTGGGTGTGCGCCCCCGTCTCACGCCCCGTTCCCGGCAGACCGGGTTCTCGCACCAGCGCGACGCCTCGCTCGTAGTCGAGGATGTACGTGCGTAGACCGAACCGGGTCGTTATGTCGACACATCTCCCCTGCGCGGGGGTGAGTACAAGACATCCCACCGCCGACAAAGCGTCTGCGAGCGCTGCGTAGAAGCCGAGCAGTCGGTGCGGATGACCGGTCCCGAACAGCACCGGAGCCCGCCGCCCCGCCGCCTCACCCAGCCGCTCGGCGAACGCCTGAAGCCCGCTCAACGTCCGTTCCGGATCGATGACATCGGGCCCCGAGCGGTGCGCCGGATCCCCCGACACACCGCACTTGTCGGCCATCAGCCGCAGCAAGTCCGCCTCGTCCCACCAGCGTTGGGGGTCGAGACCCAGCATGACCCGCGGATCCCGCGCCGCGAAGAGCCGATAGCTCCGCAGATTGTCCTCCCGCGAGGTCGCCACGCTCCCGGCCAACCTCGCCGCCAACAGATGCGCCCGCAGCGCCCCGGTACTCAGCACCCTTCGATGCTGCCGCAGCCCACCTGACCACGGGCCAAAACCCAAGGGAGAACGCACAGTCGGCGTAACCACCGGCGCCGACGGCCGGGCACGGTCTACGCGAGCAGCCCCCGCAGCGGGAACGAGGCCCGCCGCGTCGCGAGCACCGCCTGGTCGAGCCGGTCGGCGGGGTCGTACCCCTCCTCCCACTCCCGCCAGGCCACCGGCCACCGCCCGTCCGTCATCCGCGCCGGCCCCGGCTGCCGCGTCCGCGCGTACACCAGGTCCCGCCACGACGACGGGATCATCGACTCCGGATCGATCTCCGCGTGCCCGGCGATCCCCACCAGATGCGTCCACGACCGCGGTACGACGTCCACCACCGCGTACCCGCCGCCACCCAGCGCGACCCACTTCCCGCCGTCCACATGCGCGTGCGCGAGCTCGTGACAGGCCACCTGCACCGCCCGCTGGGCGTCCAGCGACACCGCGAGATGCGCCAGCGGATCCTCGAAGTGCGTGTCCGCGCCGTGCTGCGTCACCAGGACCTGCGGCCGGAAGTCCGCGATCAGCTCCGGTACGACGGCGTGGAAGGCCCGCAGCCACCCCGCGTCCCCGGTCCCCGCCGGCAGGGCCACGTTCACCGCCGACCCCTCACCGGCACCCGCCGCGCCCGTCTCCTCCGGCCACCCGGTCTGCGGGAAAAGCGTCCGCGGGTGCTCGTGCAGCGAGATGGTCAGCACCCGCGGGTCCTCCCAGAACGCCGCCTGCACCCCGTCCCCGTGGTGCACGTCCACATCCACGTACGCCACCCGCTCCGCACCCAGCTCAAGGAGACGGGCGATCGCCAGCGACGCGTCGTTGTAGATGCAGAACCCGGACGCGGCGCCCGGCATCGCGTGATGCAGCCCGCCCGCGAAGTTCACCGCGTGCGCCGCCTCCCCGCGCCACACCGCCTCCGCCGCCCCGACCGACTGCCCCGCGATCAGCGCGGACGCCTCGTGCATCCCGGAGAACGCCGGATCGTCCACCGTCCCGAGCCCGTACGCCTGATCGGCGGCCCTCGGGTTCGCCGAGGCCGCCCGCACGGCCGCCACATAGTCCTCACGGTGCACGAGCCGCAGCGTCGAGTCACCGGCCGGCTTCGCCGCCACCACGTCCACGGCACGGTCGAGCTCGTACGCCCGCACCAGCCCCATGGTCAGCGCGAGCCGTACCGGATCCATCGGGTGTTCGGACCCGAAGTCGTACTGCGTGACAGCTTCATCCCACATCAACAGTGCGCGGCCGCTCATGCCCGCCACCGTATCGGGCCTCCCGAGAACCGAACGACGTGGCATACACCACCGTCACCAGGACCAGCACCATCGGCACGAGCATCGCCCCCCGATAGCTCCACGCGTCCCCGAGCGCCCCCACCAGCGGAGACCCGATCAGGAACCCCACGTAGTTGAAGACGTTCAGCCGCGCGACCGCCGCGTCGCTCGCCCCCGGACCGTGACTTTCAAAAGCCTGCCGCCCGGCCGCCGCGAACGTCTGCGGCACGATCACACTCAGCCCGAGCCCAAGGACCGTGAAGCCGGCCATCCCCACCCAGGCACCCGGCGCCAGCGCGACCACCGCGAACCCCAGCGCCGCAAGCACCGCCCCACCCCGCACGACGGTGGCGGCTCCGAGCCGCCGCACCCCGAGGTCCCCGACGGCCCGCCCGATCAGAGTGGTGACCATGTACGCGTTGTACGGCACGGTCGCCATCTCCTCCGAGCTCCCGAGCACGTCCTGGAGGTACTTGGCGCTCCAGTTCGAGACGGTGGAGTCCCCGATGTACGCGAAGGTCATGACGAGACAGAGCGGCAGCAGCAGCTTGAACGCGACGCCACCACCAGCGGCCTTGTCCAGGTCCAGGGCATCGGGCGCGGTCTCGCCACCGAAGTACCACCGACTCCCCACGAGCGCCGCCGGCAGGAGCACACACACGACCGGCAGATACGAGACGAACAGCGGCAGATCCCAGTGCGCCCCGACCCAGGCCAGCGAGGCCCCCGCGATCCCGCCCAGGCTGTACGCGGCGTGGAACCCGAGCATGATGCTCTGCCCGTACGCCCGCTGGAGGCTCACCCCGAGCATGTTCATGGACGCGTCCAGCGCACCGACGGCAAGCCCGAACACCCCGAGCGCGACAGCGGCCTGCCACAGCTCCGTACCCGCCGCGACGGCCAGCAGGGCGAGGAGGACGACCGGCTGAGCCCATCGCAGCACCACCCCCGGCCCGACCCTGGCCACGACCTTCTCGGTGGCCACACTGGACACACCGGCGAGGATCGGCACGGCAGCGAGGAAGACGGGCAGCAGCCCGTCGGAGATCCCGTAGCGGTCCTGGATCGCCGGTATTCGCGTCACAAGAAGCGCGAACGCCACTCCCTGCACGAAGAAACTGAACGCCAGGGAGCCCCGCCCACGCCGCAACCGCGCATCCGTCATGGCGGCACAGCGTAGGACCCGGACCTACCCATGGGTAGATGGATCACAGGCCCAATATCGCCGGAAGCTCATCCATCGCACCGAAGTACCCGTTGGCCCCGACGAGCCTCTCCTCGGGCGTCATGGCCGTGAACCCGTACACATCCATCCCGGCGGCGACGGCGGCCTGCACCCCGAGCCAGCTGTCCTCGACGACCACACACCGCTCGGGGGCGACCCCCATGCGAGCGGCGACATGCAGAAAGAGATCGGGCGCCGGCTTCCCGCGCCCGACGTCCTCGGCGCTGAAGATGTTCTCGTCCCGGAACCACGCGTCGAGCCCGGTCTTGCGATGCCCGACCCGGATCCGCTCATGCGACCCGGAGGACGCCAGACAGTACGGAACCCCGTCCGCGACGAGCCGCTTCAACACCTCGGTCACCCCGTCGACGGCCGCCAACTCCCGCTCGAAGGCGGCGAACGTACGCGCGTGCAGCGTCTCGTCGAAGTCGTCGGGGAGCCGCTGCCCGGTCCGCTCCCCGATCAGATCGTGTACGCGGTGGATCGCGGCGCCCATGTAGTCGCGCAGGGAATCCTCGTAGGAGGTGGGGTGCCCGAGCTCGGTCAGATAGCCGGCCAGGATGGTGTTGGCGAGGGGCTCACTGTCGACGAGTACACCGTCGTTGTCGAAGACAACCAGTTCGTAGCGCATGCCCACACGATAAACGGCCCCTGAACGCAGAAAAGCCCCGCACCATAAGGTGCGGGGCTTTCCCACAATGATTGTTCGGCGGCGTCCTACTC
>NZ_JAUPWM010000069.1:0-8696 GCF_032436795.1 Streptomyces sp. P9(2023) | reverse complement strand
ACCGGGCGGAGGCCGAGCGGCTCCACCTCGTGCACTACCGCGAACTCGCCCGCCACGCCGACCCCGCACTCCGCGGCCGTGAGCAGCCGGTCTGGCTGCGCCGCCTCGAAACGGAGCACGGCAATGTCACCGCCGCCCTGCGGACCGCCGTCGGTCAGGGGGCGGAGCAGGAGGCGCTCTGCCTCGTCCTGTCCATGAGCTGGTTCTGGCAGCTCCGGGCCCGGCAGGCCGACGCTCGGTTCTGGGCGTCGGCAGCGGCCGCCCTCGGCCCCGACCCGTTCGCCCCGCCCGTACGACACGCCGTTCCGCTCGCCGACCGCTGCACCGACACGCCGCCGCCGTGGCAGGAGGAGCAGCTGTGGGAGGCGCGCCGCGGCTGCCGGCTGCTCGTCCTCGCCGCCGAGGGCGGCGAGGGCGCCACCGCCCTCGAAAAGCCCGAGACCCGCGCCCGGCTCGACGCCATCGTCGCCGCGTACCGCCCCGGCCTGCCACAGAACTGCCGTCAGCCGGGCACCATGTGGTACTTCGTCCGCCTCATGACCGGCGAGTTCCAGAGCCTCGACGAGACCCTCGACGCCCTCCTGGCCGCCTGCCGCGCCGAGGGCTTCGGCTGGGAGCTCGCCTTCACCCACCTCCTGAGGGCCAGACTCCTCGGCGACCGGCCCGTCGACGCCGAAGCGGCGCTCGCCCACTTCGAGCAGGTCCAGGACGCTTGGGGCATCGCCGAGTCCCGCTCCGCGCGCGGCGAGGCGTACGAGCGGTCGGGCCGCCTCGCCGAGGCCGCCGCCGACTACGAGCACGCCGCACGGGCGGCGGCGGGCGGCCTGGGCGCCCGGTCCCAGGCCAACGTCTTCAAGGCCCGGCTCGCCGCCGTACGGCTACGGCTCCCCGATGCGGACGAGCAAGCACGCACGGCGGCCGAACAGCTCCTCGTGGAGGCCGCCGAGGAGGCCGCCACCGAGTCGACCGGGGAGCCGGTCAGCACGGCCAGGCTGCTCCTCGCCCAGCACTACGGACACACCGGCCGCACCGCCCTCGCCCGCGAGCAGCTCGACCGCATGGGGGAGGAGTTCAGGGGCGACACGCCCGACCTCTTCGTCGGCCTGACCGGGGGACTGCGCGGCTGGCTCGACTGCCTGGACGGCGCGTACGCCGAGGCGGCCGGGCAGCTGACCCGTGCCGTACGGGATGTGGAGAGCCTCGCGTACCTGGTGGCTCCGTATCTCGTGGTCGGCGTGTTCCCGACGGCGGCCTGGGCCAAGGCCGGGCGCGGCGCGCCGCACGACGCCGAGGACGGCGCCCGTCTGCTGGGCGCGTACGACGCGCACCGCCGGGAGGCGGGCGGGGCCGGCTTCCGCCCCTTCACCGAGCAGACCGAGGCGTCCGTGCGGGACCACGCGGAGCCGGCGCTGCGGGCGGCCCTCGACCCGGCGACGTACGGGCGACTGTACGAGGAGGGCCGCGCCCTCTCCGTACGGGAGGCCGCCGCCCTGGTCTGACCCCTCGGTCCCCGGCCTACCCCGCCTCGCCGCCCGCCGACTCCAGCCGCTCGCGCGCCTCGGCCAGGTCCTCCGGGGTGGGCGCGTCGTCCTGGGTGAGGTGGCGCCGCCAGTAGCCGGTGAAGTGCACGGCCCGCCGGTCGTACCCGCGCTCCTTGACCAGGTGCCGGCGCAGCGCTCGTACGGCCCCGGCTTCCCCCGCGAGCCAGGCGTACGGCGTGCCTGGCGGGAGGGCGGCCCCGCGTACCGCTTCGGCCGGTGAGGCATCCCCATGCAGCCAGTGCACGGTCAGCTCGCCCGCCGTCACCAGGGGCTGTTCCTCGGTCGCGTCGGCGACCTGGACGAAGGCGACGGCCCGGTGGCCGGGCGGGAGCGCCTCGGCGACGGTCGCCAGGGCGGGCAGCGAGCAGCCGTCGGCGGCCAGCAGCGACCAGTCCGCCGCGCCGACGGTCACGGGCGTGGCGAAGTACGCCGACGGCCCGAACATCCCGAGCGTGTCGCCGGGCCGTGCGGCCCGCGCCCAGCGTGTCGCGGGCCCGTGCTCCGATCGGCCGCCGTCACCACCGTGGACGTAGAAGTCGATGTCGACGGTCGCGGCGCCGGGATCGTGGACCCGGATCGTGTAGCTGCGCATCCAGGGGCGCTCGGCCTCCGGGATCGCCGCGTAGGCCGCGTACCAGCGCATCAGGTCACCGTCCCGGTCCGGGGCGGGCAGCACCGGCTCGGACCTGCCGGGACGCGGGAAGTACAGCTTCACCTGCTGGTCGGGGCCTGCGAGAGTCAGATCGGCGAGGGACTCGCCACCGAAGGTGACCCGGACCGTGCGCGGGGTGACCGGACGGACGGCGACGACCAGGATGCGGCGGAGGGGCAGGGCGGGGGCGGCGGGCGGCTTCGGGGTCATCGAGGCTCCTGTTTCGTCGGCGTGTCCGAGGCGCGTCCACGGCCCGTGTCCACGGCGTGGCGCGGTCCCCACCCTCCCCGCCCCCGCCGACACGGGACCGACACGGAACCACACGGGACCGACACGGAACCGACACGGGACGACCGGTGCGGCGAAGCGGCCCGGATGCGGTCCGGGGAACCGGACACGAGAATGGCCGGTACCGGAAGAACAAGTAGGAGGCGGCATGAACGCTGAGTCCGACAAGACATCCCTGGGGGAGAGCCCGACGCCCGACCGCCTCTTGCATGCCGGGTCGGAGGGCGAATACACGGCGGAGGACCTGGTCCTCGCCTCCGGACGTGACGTGAATCCGAAGAGCCTCGCGTGGGCGGAGCGCCGCATGGCGGAGAAGGGTCGCGCCTCCCTCGACGAACTCCTGCCCTGACCCCCGCCGGCAGCTACTGACCGCCTCGGCCCGGCATCCCCCCGCCGCGCCGGGGCGGTCCACGCCGCCGCGCCGAGGCGGACCACTTGCGCCGCGCCGGGACGGTCCACCCCCGCCCGAGCCGCGTCGGTCCACCCCGCGCCGGGTCCGCCGCGGGGCTTCCCCATTTGTGAAACACGTTCTACCGTGGCCGCCGTCGCGCGCACGGTACCCAGGACGCCGCCACGGGAGGCCCCATGCACCTCGAGTACACGCCCGCCCAGCACCGCCTGCGCGAGGAGCTGCGTGCGTACTTCGCCGAACTCGTGCCGGACGACGTCCACGCGCGCTACGCCGACCCCGCCGCCCAGAAGCGCTTCTACCGGGAGACCGTGCGCAGGCTCGGTACCGACGGCTGGCTCGGCGTCGGCTGGCCCGTCGCGTACGGCGGGCGCGGACTGAGCCCCATGGAGCAGTTCATCTTCTTCGACGAGGCCGCCCAGGCCGGCGTCCCGCTGCCGCTGATGGCCCTGAACACCGTCGGCCCGACGATCATGCAGTTCGGCACCGACGAGCAGAAGGCGTACTTCCTGCCCAAGATCCTCTCCGGGGAGATCGACTTCGCCATCGGCTACAGCGAGCCCGACGCCGGTACCGACCTCGCCGCCCTCAAGACCCGTGCGGTCCGGGACGGCGACGAGACCACCGGCCACTACACGGTCAACGGCCAGAAGATCTGGACGACGAACGGCGACACCGCCGACTGGGTCTGGCTCGCCGTCCGTACCGACCCGGACGCCCCCGCCCACAAGGGCATCACCATGCTCCTCGTCCCGACGAGCGACCCCGGATACTCCTGCACCCTCATCAACACCCTTGCCTCGCACGACACGACGGCCAGCTACTACGAGAACATCCGCGTCCCGGCCTCCCGCCGTGTCGGCGAGGAGAACAAGGGCTGGCGGCTCATCACCAACCAGCTCAACCACGAGCGCGTGACCCTCGCGGCGCACGGCACGATGGCGATCCGGGCCCTCCACGACGTCCAGCGCTGGGCCGCCGACACCAAGCTCGCCGACGGCCGCCGTGTCATCGACCTCGGCTGGGTGCGCCGCAGCCTGGCCCGTACGCACACCCGGCTCGACGCGATGAAACTCCTCAACTGGCAGATGGTGAACGCCGTCCAGCAGGGCACCCTCACCCCGCAGGACGCCTCCGCCGTCAAGGTCTACGGCTCCGAGGCCCGCCGCGACGCCTACGCCTGGCTCATGGAGGTCGTCGGCTCGGCGGGCGCGCTGAAGGAGGGCTCCGCCGGCACGGTCCTGCACGGCGAACTCGAGCGCGGCTACCGCTCGGCGGTCATCTTCACCTTCGGCGGCGGCAACAACGAGATCCAGCGGGAGATCATCTCCTGGATAGGCCTGGGCATGCCCCGCGTCCGCCGCTGACCGGTTGTGACCACAGATTTCAGTTGTCACAAACCGGGGCCAGTTGGCACCGGTTGAACCCAGGGATAGCCCCCTTCGCGGGGCTGAGCCCGCGGCAGTTCCGGAAGCTGGTGACGGTGCTGCGGCGCGAGGGCGCGGACGTGGTCCGCAAGGGCCGGCCGTGGAGCCTTCCGCTGGAGGACCGGGCACTGCTGGTCGCGGCCTGCTGGCGCACGGACCTCACGATGCGCCAGCTCGCCCCGCTGTTCGGGGTGTCCAAGTCGGCGGCGGACCGGATCACCGACCACATCGGGGGCCGATGCTCGCTCTCCAGCCCCGCAAGCAGTTCGCGAAGGACACCGTGCCGATCGTGGACGGCACCCTGGTCCCCACCCGACCACGCCATCGCCGAGCGGTCGAAGAACTACAGGTACTCCACCAACCACCAGATCGTCATCGACGCCGATACCCGCCTGGTCGTCGTGGTCGGTCGGCCGCTCGCCGGGAACCGCAACGACTGCAAGGCGTGGGAGGAGTCCGGCGCCGAGGCCGCCGTCGGCAAGACCCGCACGATTGCCGACGGCGGCTACCCCGGCACCGGCCTGGTCATCCCGCACCGCCGCAAACGCGGCCAGGCCGAACTTCCCGCCTGGATGTTCGCTACCAGGACCGCGGCAGTGGCGTGGTCGAAGCCGACGCCGGGGTGTTGTTCCGGTGCTGATGCGGCTCGGCGCAGCTGGGCCGGCAGTGCCTGGCGCCGCAGGAAGGCGTCTTCCAAAGCGGGCTCGACCAACAGGGCGAGTCCTGAGCCGTCTCGACTCCCCGGAGGAACGCACCGTGCGGGCCGCGCTGTAGGCGCTCAGGACGTCGTCACTCCAGGCGCGCCGCTGCCGCGCCGACTGCCGTTGCGTCTCCGGTGGTGAAGGCGAGGATGGCGTCACAGACGGCGACGTATGCCTGGGCATCATGGCGGGCTTCCTCCGCGGCCTGGCGCTCCACCGAGCGCCACGGAAGCCCTCGCGTCCCGGTCCGCCTGCGGGGCATGGACCCGGCCGCGCACTACCGCGACACCCGCACGAAGGCGGTGCACCATGGCGGTACTTGCCGGTTACGGCCTCATGTCGGGCCTCCCGGAGGGGGACTGGTCGAGCACTTCGGTTCGCCTGATGCGACGCGTTCATGAATGTGGTCCATACCAAGCTCTTGACAGCGTTTTCGTTCACTCCTTAAATCACATAGTGAACTAAGTACCCTACGGCCCGACTCCACACCCCACCCCCTGTTGGCGCGGCAGCCCCTCGGGCTCGCGCGCCCCCTTGCTCGTCATGCGCATGCCATATGCGGCTCTGATCCGTCATGCTCCCTGGAAGGGAGACTCATGCACCCCCCACGCCTATTCCGACGCCTGCGGCTGTCCCTGGTCTCGGTCCTCGCGCTCGCGTCGCTGTCCACCGGCCTCGCCGCGGGCGCGTCCGCTTCGGCGCCGCCGCCTCCCGCGCCCGCGGCGGCTGCCGCTGTCACGTTCTCCGACGACTTCGACGGGCCCGCCGGCTCCGCCGTCGACGGAGGGAAGTGGCAGGTCGAGACGGGCGACAACGTCAGCAACCACGAGCGCCAGTACTACACCGCCGGCAACCGCAACGCCGCCCTCGACGGCCAGGGCCACCTGGTCATCACCGCCCGCCGGGAGAACCCGGGCAACTACCAGTGCTGGTACGGCAGGTGCGAGTACACCTCCGCTCGGCTGAACACGGCCGGCAGGTTCACCACGACGTACGGCCGTGTCGAGGCCCGTATGAAGGTTCCGCGCGGACAGGGCATGTGGCCCGCGTTCTGGATGCTGGGCAACGACATCGGCCAGGTGGGCTGGCCGAACTCCGGTGAGATCGACGTCATGGAGAACGTCGGCTTCGAACCCTCCACGGTCCACGGCACGCTCCACGGCCCCGGTTACTCCGGCTCGGGCGGCATCGGCGCCGGGTACACCCTGCCCGGCGGCCAGGCGTTCGCCGACGCCTTCCACACCTTCGCCGTCGACTGGAGCCCGAACGCGATTACCTGGTCCGTGGACGGCACCGTCTACCAGCGGCGCACACCCGCCGACCTCGGTGGAAAGCAGTGGGTCTTCAACAAGCCCTTCTTCCTGATCCTCAACCTCGCGGTCGGCGGGTACTGGCCCGGGGACCCCGATGGCAGCACGGTCTTCCCTCAGCAGCTCCTGGTCGATTACGTCCGCGTCAGCACCGACAGCGGTCAACCGGGAGGCGGCGGTCCCATCACCGGCATGGGCGGAAAGTGTGTGGACGTACCCGGTGCCAACAACGCCAACGGCACCCCCGTACAGCTCTACGACTGCAACGGCACCGCCGCCCAGCGCTGGAGCGTGGTCTCCGACGGCACGATCCGCGCACTCGGCAAGTGTCTGGACGTGGCGTCGGGAGGTACGGCCGACGGTACGCCGGTCCAGCTCTGGGACTGCAACGGCTCCGCCGCCCAGCAGTGGGCCACCCCCGAAGCCAGGGACATCGTCAACCCGCAGGCCGACAAGTGCCTCGACGCCTCGGGCGGCAGCTCGGCCAACGGCACCCGGTTGCAGATATGGACCTGCACCGGGGCCACCAACCAGAAGTGGACGGTGACCCGATGATCACGGGCCCCCTGCGCAGGCCCACCGTGCGCGGTGTGTTGGGCACAGCGGCGGCAGCCGCCCTCGTCACCGGTCTGACCGGCGCTCCCGCGAGCGGCGCGGCAGCGGCCACCGGCCGGATCACCGGCATCGGCGGTAAATGCGTCGATGTCGCGGGGGCGAGCAGCGCCAACGGCGCCGCCGTACAGCTCTACGACTGCAACGGCACCGCCGCCCAGGAGTGGAATGTCGGCAGCGACGGCACAATCCGCGCACTCGGCAAGTGTCTGGACGTGGCATCGGGCGGCATCGCCGACGGAAGCCGGACCCAGCTGTGGGACTGCAACGGCAGCGCCGCCCAGCAGTGGTCGGTAACGGCGGCCCGCGACCTTGTCAACCCGCAGGCCGACAAGTGCCTGGACGCCACCGGCAACAGCTCGGCCAACAGCACCCGGCTGCAGATATGGACCTGCACCGGCGCCGCCAACCAGAAGTGGACGGCGCCGAGCGGCGGAAGCGACCCGGCGCCCGGGCCGGGATCCATGGCCGTGGCGCCGTACCTCTACAACGGCTGGGGCAGCCCGCCGAGCCCCACCACCGTGACGAACGCGACCGGCGTCAAGTGGTTCACGCTCGCCTTCGTCCTCAGCAACGGATACTGCGAGCCGCAGTGGGACGGCAGCCGTCCGTTGACCGGGGGAGTCGACCAGCAGACGGTCAACACCGTACGCGCCAACGGCGGCGACATCATCCCGTCCTTCGGCGGCTGGAGCGGCAATAAGCTGGAGAGCTCCTGTGGCAGCGCGGGCGAGCTGGCCGCGGCGTACCAGAAGGTCATCAACGCGTACGGCCTCAAGGCGATCGACATCGACATCGAGGCGGCGGCGTACGACAGCCCGACCGTGCAGCAGCGCACGGTCGACGCGCTGAAGACCGTCAAGGCCAACAATCCCGGCATCAAGGTGTACGTCACCTTCGGCACCGGGCAGAACGGCCCCGACAGCAGCTTGATCAGCAAGGCCGCCGCGTCCGGTCTTGCCGTGGACAGCTGGACGATCATGCCGTTCAACTTCGGCGGCGCCGGCCAGAACATGGGCCGGCTGACCGTCCAGGCGGCCGAGGGCCTCAAGAACGCGGTCAAGAACGCCTACGGGTACTCGGACGACCAGGCATACCGGCACACCGGCATCTCCTCGATGAACGGCATCACCGACAACGGCGAGACGGTGACGGTCGACGACTTCCGCACCATTCTCGGCTACGCCCAGCAGCGCCACCTCGCGCGGCTGACCTTCTGGTCCGTCAACCGGGACCGACCCTGCACCGGAGGCGGCGCCGACACCTGCTCGGGCGTCTCCCAGCAGCCGTGGGACTTCACCCGCGTCTTCGCCCAGTACGACGGTTGACCCACCCCCTCCCTGCCCAGCCCCCCACTCATGCCGCACAGCCGGCACAGGAGAAGACGTGCTCCGATTCCCGCGAACGCCCGGAGCGGTTCGCCGCAGCGCACACCGGGCCCGCATCACCCGGCCATGGGTCGCGGCCTGCGTGGTCGCCGCCTCGGCGGCCTCGGCCCTCACCGCCGTCCAGCCCAGCCAGGCCGTCCCTGTCCAGGCCGCCGTCCAGAAGTCTGCCCCGAAAATGGCCGCCGCCCTGCCCTCGGACTGGTCCACGGTCGTGAACTCCGCCGGCGGCAAGTGCCTCGACGCGCGGTCGGCCGCGACGGCGAACGGCACGGCGGTGCAGCAGTACGCCTGCCAGAAGAAGCGGGAGTGGCTGCGGCAGAAGCCGTAGCCGCAGTGTCCGGCCAGGTCCGAGCGTTTGACGGTCTCGC
>NZ_JAUPWM010000180.1:0-413 GCF_032436795.1 Streptomyces sp. P9(2023) | reverse complement strand
CTCTTCCCGGCGATCAATGTGAACGACGCCGTGACGAAGTCGAAGTTCGACAACAAGTACGGCTGCCGCCACTCCCTGATCGACGGCATCAACCGCGCGACCGATGTGTTGATCGGCGGCAAGACGGCCGTGGTGTGTGGTTACGGTGATGTCGGCAAGGGCTGCGCGGAGTCGCTGCGCGGCCAGGGCGCGCGGGTGATCGTCACGGAGATCGACCCGATCTGCGCGCTGCAGGCGGCGATGGACGGCTACCAGGTCGCGACCCTGGACGACGTGGTGGAGTCGGCCGACATCTTCATCACCACCACGGGTAACAAGGACATCATCATGGCGGCCGACATCGCCAGGATGAAGCACCAGGCGATCGTCGGGAACATCGGTCACTTCGACAACGAGATCGACATGGCCGGCCT
>NZ_JAUPWM010000068.1:0-9810 GCF_032436795.1 Streptomyces sp. P9(2023) | reverse complement strand
GCCATGCACCCGCCGGGACCGAGAGGTCACAACCCTACTCGTGAGGGCTGCAGAAGGGATGGTCCTCTAATGAGCGAGGAGAGCACGGTGGACGACGCTCCCGTGGTCCGGGTCGACCGGTCCCTGCTGGAGACCTGGCCGGGGCGCTTCCGCTTCCCGGACGTGCTGATCGGGCTGGTGACGGAGCCGGGACGGGACGGGCCGACGGACGGGCGGAACGCGGAGGGAGACGGGCGGAACGCGGACGGGGACGGGGACGGGGACGGTCGGAACGGGGCGGCGGGGGGCGTCGAGCTCGCCCTCGCCCGTGCGGTCCTCTCCCGCGCCGGGGGCAGGCCGCCCCGTGCCGTGTGCGAGGAGCTGCTTGAGCGGGGCGAGTTCGGCGCCGCCGCGTACGTACGAGTGGACTGCCCGGACCTGAGCGCGCACGAGCGGGAGGCGCTGGGCCGGAAGCTGGAGGCGGCGCGGGCCGCGGCGGGCGAGGACGTACGCCAGCGTGTCCGGGAGCTTGAGCGCCGCGCCGCCGCGGCCGGCGTCACCGCCGACGCGCTCGATGTCGCGGCGCTCGCCGCGCGCGCCCACTCCCGCAAGGCCGCCGCCGACAACGACCTGGGCGCGGCGACGGCCGCACTGGCGCGGCGGCTGGAACCCCTCACCCTGGAGCTGCGCGGCTGGCTCGAACGGCAGGCCGCCGACGCCACCGCGCCCCGCGGCGGGCCGACCGCGAAGCGGGTCGATGCGCTGATCGGGGCCGGTGAACTGGTCGCCGCCCGGACGCTGTTGAGGCGTGAGCCGCTCGGCTCGCCGATCCCCGAGTCCACCACCCCGCTGCCACCGTGGAACCCGCGGTGGGACCCGGACAGGTTCCTCGAGTACCACCTGAATCCGGCGGCGGCCCGGCCCCCGGAGTTCGCCTCCTGGGAGGCCGCCGACGGCGGCAAGGATCTGCTGGCCGCGTACGACCGGCTGCAGAAGGACGACTCGGCCCGGGCCGCCGAGGCGTTCGCCGACGCCCTCAACCGCTTCCTCGGCGCGTCGGGCCGCGGCGGTGTGGCCCGCCGGGTCGACACGAGCCGCTTCCACCAGACGTACTTCGACGGGCTGTTCGGCGCCGAGGCGCTGTCCCGGCTGCACCCGACCGGACGTGTCGACCTGTACGTCGGCGGACCGGGCACTTCGGCCGTGCCGGACCTGCTTGCGGACCAGGCACCGCATGTCGCCGTCGCCCCGGGGCTCACGGCCCAGGACTACACCGACCGCCAGGCCACGGCGGTGCTGTCGCTGCGCGACCTGCTCCGGCTCGTCGTCCTCCCCGACGACCGGGCCGCCGCCCTGCTGGGCGTCCTCGCCCGTCAGTGGCCGGTGACGGCGCTGATCGGGGACCGCGCGGGCGAGCTCGCCGCCGTGCTCGGCGACGAACCGAACACCGCCTGGCGGACGCTGCGCTGGATCACTCACCTCTCGCTCGGCGGCGGCCATGGCGTCGCGCAGGCCATGGAGAACGGCACGGCGATGGATCCGGCGTCGCTACGGGTCATGTTCCGCTACGCCGAACACCGGGCGGTCGCCGCCGGGTCGGATCTGTGGTCCGCGGCGGACGGCGGCTGGCAGCGGGACGAGGGCCTGGTGCAGGCCCTGCAGGAGGAGTTGGTGGCCCGCTGCGGTGGATCGGCCGCCGAGGCGGCCTGGTGGGCGGCGCTGGCCGCGGGCGATCCGGCGACCGGAGAGGTCAGTCCGGAGGACCTCCTCCTCATGGCCGAGGCGTGCTCGGACTGGCCGGAGGCCAGGGACCAGGTCCGCGCGGGTGTCGACGCGCTCGTGGGGCGCGGCCTGCTCACCCGCTCCGGGGACGGGACGGGCGAGCACCTGACGGTGCCACGGAGCGGCGTCGTCCGCATGCTGCGGGCGGGCGCCGAGCAGCAACTGACGGGCTTGCTGGCCCGCCTGGCGCACGCCCGTGACGAACAGCACGCGGACCAGGTGGCGGCGCCGGCAGGCTGGACCGAGTGGGAACGCAACCGCTACGCGACGGTATCGGCGGCGGAGCGCGCCGAGGCGGAGACGGAGCTACGCGACCAGAACCCGGCGCTGCTGGCCGCGACGTCGGATCGTTCGCCCACCGACCTGGCCCCCCTCCTCACCAACCTGACGGCACAGTGCCAGGCCCAGTACCCCGACACGATCCTGGACGTCCGCTGCCCGCCGACCCTACGCGTGGACGTCCCGGAGCCCGTGCTGCGTGCGGTGCTCTACGAGGTCCTCGACAACGCGGCCAGGGTGGTGGCGGGCACGGACGCCGGCCTGGTCCAGATCCTGGCGAAGACGGAGACCCCCGAGGTCCACGTCGAGGTCCAGGACAGCGGCCCGGGCCTCCCCGCCGACTTCCCCGGCCGCAGAATCTTCACCCTCAGCGCATCGGCCCGCCGACAAGGCCGCACAGGAGGCCTCCACCGAGCCCGCCAACTCCTCCGCGCCTTCGCCACCCCGACGACCGAACCGGACCTGGAAGTCTTCCCCTCCTCCCACCCCACCCTCACGGGCGCGGCCCTACGGCTGGTACTCCCGGAGCATGCCCCGTGAGATGCCCGGGGCCGGGTAAGGGCGTACGGGCGAAGCTGGCCATTTCAGGCCATTGACCAGCGGATTTTCGGAAATTGGCGGGTTCACCGCATGAGGCCCTCGGTACGCTCCCCCGTCCGTGCATCCGCCGCACGGGAACACCCAGGGGGACGAAAACGTGAGCACCACCGCTGACCCGGCCGCCGCCGGCCACCACGTCGCCATCGTCGACGACGACCCGCTGCGCGCCCGGCGCGAGGCGCGCGAGCTGCTCGCCGCCCTCACCGAGACCGATGCGCGGGCCGCGCTCGACATCCCGCGTCCCCGGCCCGGGGACGCGGCCGCCAAAGGCGGCCCGGTCACCGATCTGATCGG
The DNA here is from genome assembly GCF_032436795.1 of Streptomyces sp. P9(2023). Lineage (NCBI taxonomy): Bacteria > Bacillati > Actinomycetota > Actinomycetes > Kitasatosporales > Streptomycetaceae > Streptomyces > Streptomyces sp. P9(2023). The sequence goes on along the minus strand of NZ_JAUPWM010000068.1, from coordinate 6,876 downwards.
ACTGGTCTTCGGCGGGGGCTCGCTCGTCGCCGCCTGCATTCAGGTCTGGCTGGCCCGCGTACCCCAGCGGAACATCGTCATCACCCGGGCGGACGGGGCGACGCTGAGCGTGTCCGGCAAGGAGGCCCGGGCGGACAGCGAGCTGATCGACAGGTTCCTGGCCGACGGTGTGGCCGGGGCCAGGGCCGAGGACGGCGACGAAGCGGGGCCGGGCGCGCAGTGAGTGACAACGACCGGTACGCCATGCTCATCGGCGTATCCACGTACGACAGCGACCGCTACCACGACCTGCCGCCGGTCCGGGCCGACCTGCACTACATGCGGGCGGTGCTGGAGAGTACCGAGATCGGCATGTACAACGCTTGCGCGATGGTCTCCGAGCCGACCCGCGCCGAAATGCTGTACGCCGTCGAGCAGTTCCTGGAGGAGCGGGAGGCCAGCGAGACGGCGCTGCTCTACTTCAGCGGGCACGGCCAGTTCTGTGAGGCGGACGGTCAGCTGTACTTCCTGACCCGGGACGCCGACCCGGACGACCTGCCCGGCACGGCCGTCCCGGCCGAGTTCCTGGAGCGCATGCTCCAGTCCTGCCGGGCCGCGTCCAAGCTGGTGCTGCTGGACTGCTGCTCCAGCGGATCCGTGGTCCAGGGCTGGACGGCCAAGGGCAGTACGGACGCCGAAGAACGGCCCGAGCCCAGCACGCTCCTGCACCCGACCGGCGTGTACTTCATCACCGCCTCCGACGCACTCCAGACAGCGTCCGCGATGGCACCCGAAGGGTCTTCCCTCGGGACCTCCCGGTTCACCGGGGAGATCGTGGAAGGCCTGCGGAGCGGGCGGATCAAGGAAGGGGGCTGGATCACCCCGGACGACCTCTTCGAGTACCTGACCGCACAAATGGTGCGCAGGGGCGTCCCCGAGGAACAGCGCCCGACCAAGTCCACGATCCGGGCCACCCGTTCACTTCCCTTCGCCCGCTCGGTCGCCCGTCCCGTCCGTCTTCCCGACGCACCACGCGACGCGGCACGGGCCGCCGCCCGGTCCGACGCCTCCCCCGCCCTGCTGAAGGCGCGGCAGCTCGTCGCCCAGGACGCCGGGGAGGGCGTCGACCGGCAGCGGTTGCTGCGGTACTACGCGCACTGCCTCGGCGCCCAGGCGGCGTCCGGCATGCTGCCCGACCGCGACAGCGGCCTGGGCTCCGCCTACTTCCTGCTGGGGCAGGGCCCTGAGACGATCCAGTCCGGGCTCGGCCACTCCTTCCCCGCCCCCGGCCAGTTGCCCAAGCCGAAGTCCACGGGTGCGCGGGCCGACGCGGCCGGACTCCAGGAATATTGGTACGGGTATCCCGCGATCACCCTGCCCGAACGCGGCGGGGACGGCCGCCGGCGGGCGGCGGTGGGGATCGCGCCGCTGCTGGTCCAGCCGATGGAACTCACCCCGGACGAGGGTGGCCGGGACCTGCTGCGTCCGAGCGGGGTCCCGTCCCTGCACACCGGTGTGGTCACCGCGCTGCTGTCCGACGACGAGGCGGCCGAGCTGCTGGCCCGCTGGCAGCCGAGTTGGCAGGAGGGCAACGGCACCCAGATGGTCAAGGCGGTACGGGAGCTCCTGACCGAGCTCGGCGTTCCGGAGCTGGAGCCCCTCGACCTCTCCTCGCTCAGCGACCGGTCCGTGCTGGACTCTCTGCGGCCCGGTGCCCACAACGCCGCCGTGCTGCTTGCACCTTCCGGCATGGAGCGGGTCGCGACGGAGGGTCTGGTCGACAACCTGCTCCAGATGTCGACGCGCGCCGGTCAGATCGCGGGTACCGCGCTGGACGCGCTCTTGGCCGGTGAGGGCGACGGCGGCCAGGGGGATGGGACAGGTCGTGACGTTGCGGCCGTGACGGTGGTCTCCCCGGGGCCGTGCAACGAGAGCCAGGAGCAGGTGATCTCATCGGCGATGACCCGCCGGCTCACCGTCGCGACCGGCCCGCCCGGTACCGGGAAGAGCGAGGTGGTGACGGCCGTGGTCGCGACCGCCGTCGCCGCCGGGCAGTCCGTACTCGTCGCGTCCACGAACAACGAGGCCGTCAATGTGGTGGCCGAGCGGTGCGACGATATCTCGCCCGGCCTTCTCATCCGGACCGGAAACGTGGAAGCCCGGGAACGCGAGGCCGAGAAGTTGGCCCGGCTGCTGGCCGAGCCGGCCGAGGCCCCGTCCCGGGGTGCCGCGACCGTGGCCGGTGAGCTGCGCAACCGCCACGCGCGTACGGCTGCGCTCGAAGCGCAGGCGGCAGCACGGATCGGAGAGGAAGCGCGCCTCCTGGAGCTGGTCCGTGAGCGGGCCCGGCGGGCGGACGGGCTCGGGCTGCCCGTACGGCTGCTGGCGGATGTCCGGGCCGCGGAGGAGCCGGCCGCGCTGGCCCGCTGGGAGGAGCGCGCCCGGAGAGCCGCCGGGGCCGGATGGCTGACCCTCGGCGGGTGGCGCCGCGGGCGGGCTCTCGCAGCCCTCGTGGGTACGTCCGGCGGCGGCGCCGGGACTTCGTGGCCGGCCTGGGCCGCGGAGCGCCCTGCCTCACCGGAGCTGCTGCTCGACCTCGCGGAGACGGTGGCGGTGGAGCGAGCCCTGCGGGAGCTCGTACCGGAGCATCAGGCCTGGGACGAGGACGCGCTGAAGCAGAGCCGGTTGGACAGCGCCACCGCGTCCTCCGAGGTATCGGGGGAGCTGGCGCGTTCCGTGGCCGCCGAGGCCATGGGGCGGGGCCGGTCGCTGATGAACCAGCGGCTCCAGGCGCTGCGCAGGCGCTCGGGTTTCCAGAAGAGCCAGCGCAACCTGATGGCACACCTGAGGGCGTGGGCCGTCAGTACGCACTCGGTGCGCCAACTCGAGCTCGCCCCGAAGCTCTTCGACCTCGTGGTGATCGACGAGGCAAGCCAGTGCTCGATCCCCTCGGTGCTGCCACTGCTGTTCCGGGCCGAGCGGGCGCTGATCATCGGCGACCCGATGCAGCTCGGGCACATCCCCGGGATCAGCCCGGAGCAGGAGCGGCAGGCCCGTGTACGAGCGGGCCTGACCGCCGCGCAGTTGGAGGACCACCGGTTGGCCTACCACGTGTACGCCTCGTACCACGCGGCCGCGCAACATGGTGAGGAGGCGCTGCTGCTCGACGAGCACTACCGGTGCCATCCGCAGATCGCGGACGTGGTCAACGGCTACTGCTACGCGGGCCAGTTGCAGGTCCTCACCGACGTCCGCAGGCAGGTCCCGCCGGTCGATCCGGCGGGAACGGCCGATCCGGCTCCGGTGCTCGGCTGGGTCGACGTGCCGTACGGCGAGTCCGCGGCCGGTAGCGGCGGCCGGTCCTGGCGCAACCAGGCCGAGGCGGACCAGGTGCGGCGGACGGTGGACGAGCTGCTGATCCGGCTGCCCGAGGACGCCACCGTCGGGGTGGTGACGCCCTTCCGCGCGCAGAAGGAGACGCTGGCCCGGGTGTGGGCCGGTAACGACCGGGTCCGGGTCGGTACGGTGCACGCCTTCCAGGGCGGTCAGCGCGACGTCATGGTCCTGAGCCCGGTGGCCACGGACAACACCCCGCCGAAGACGACGCACTGGGTGGCGAGCCAGGTCAACCTCTGGAACGTCGCGGTCACCCGGGCGAAGTCGCAGCTGATCACGGTGGGGAGCCATCACTTCTGGCAGCGACAGGCAGGCCTGCCGGCCCTGCTGGCGGAGCGCTCGACGGTGCTGCGCGCGGACACCTCGGCAGACCAGGAAACGGTCCCCCGGCACTCCCCGGCATCCGGATTCCGCGAGGAACTCGCCGACCGGCTCCAGGAGTACCTCGGTACTCGTGGCATCACCGACCTGGAACGCGCGGCAGTGGTCGGCGGCCACACGGTGGACCTGCTGTTCACGGCGAACGGCGAGAACACGGCGGTGCTCATCGACACGGGCCCCCCACTCGGCCAGACTCCCGCCCGCCACCTGCGCCTCACCCACGCACGCGGTGACCTGCTGCTCGGTCTCCCGTCCGGCGGCCGCGGGGCAAAACCCGCCCCGGTGTCCCATGCGATACGACTCCCTGCCTGGCGAGTACTGTCCGGCCGGCCAATGCTGGACCCCCTCTTCACCTGACCAAGACCGGCGGCGCCGTCCGAGGCACCGCCGACCTCACTCCCCGCCGAGCCCCGCGGAAGACCCCAGCTCAGGCGTCCTTCTTCACCGGCTCCAGAGTCGGCACGCACTCCATGTGGTGCGTCATCGGGAACGCGTAGACGCCTCTCGCCCTTAGAAAACGTGCAGGTCAGAGGCAAATCCTCCTGACGCACGGAGCGCCATGCGTCAAACGTGCGTCACACCCGAAGGCGTGCGTCAGAGGCTCGCTTCCCGTTCTCAAGCCGATCACTGATCGAACCACTGCTGCTGACGGTACCGGAAACGCAGCAGCGTCGGAGGGCGCACCCACAACGGGTGCACCCTCCGACGCTGGGGAGGCGCGGCGTGCAAGATCTACTCGCCTCGACCACGACTACGTTCGGTTACTAGTTGTGTGATCAAGCCGCCGCCGCAGGGATGATCAGCTGGGACTCCAGACGCGTCCAGCCACCCAGCACCGCCTGATGGGCGTCGGGGGCAAGGTGTAATGGCGCAGTCGGGTATCGGAACTCTCCGAATAGCTTCGGCCCCGCGCTGCCGTGTTTGGTGAGTTTCAACATGAGCCTCGGCGGATCGGGTCGGTGGCAGGAGCATCGGATCACAGCAGAGGGCGTGACTCGGGCGCGTGCTTGATGCGGCCCGTTGATCCCAGGTGTGTGTGGTCTCCGGGCGCCGATCTGGACCTCGACGGCGACGAGCCGCCCCTGGTCGTCGCGGGCGGCAATGTCGAGCCGCAGCCGGCCAACAGTTATCTCGTGGCTGCGGAATTCGTGAGCGGAGCACCACTCACCAAGGGGGACTCCACGGCTGGCTACCGGCTCTACGACCAGAGCGACGGCGGTCCCCGTTGCCCCATGCGGAGAGCAAGGCGGACTCGGAAGCAGCGCGGTGGAGCAACCGGCCACGGGTGTCCCCTTCGAGGTGAATAGCGGATTCATGGCCCGCGGGCCTTTCGTTCCTGCGGAACAAATGGTTGAAGAGGGCGATCTTCGCCGTCATGATCCGTTTCTATGCCCTGCGGGCCCTCGGTTCCGGCGGAATGTGGGCTTCTTCCAGTACTGGGACAGGCGTGACGGGTTTCTTGTGAACGCTCACGTAATTCCCCAGCCAGAAGTTCACGTAATGCCCCAGGCGCCCGGTCCGGTCCAGGCGTCTCGGGCCGACGACGCGGCTCGTTAGAGTGCCTGCGTGTCGAAGACCAGCGTGAGTAACGAGACAGGCAACCTGCTCTGCCTCTGGGTGGAGCCGTGGGGAACTGATCACTGGATGCGGCCGGGCGAGGAGTTCACCGTCGTGACCGAGACGGAGCCCGAGGAGTCGCCGTTCAACGTCGTCGTTCATGTTCAGGGCATCACGGTGTGGGTGAACTCAGGAAGCGACGCCGAGGTCTTCGACAAGAACGGCGATCCGGCGCCTTGCGGCCATCAGCGGCCCGCCGACGCCGGATCCTGACCGGCCGGGTCGTCAGGCGAGTGGCTTGACGGGCCTGTCGGTGGGGTTCTTGGGCCGCTTGTTCGGGCGGTAGCTGGGGCCGTTCATGATGACCTGGTGGCTGGTGTTGATGAGCCGGTCCAGGAGCGACTCGGCAACAACGGGGTTGGGGAAGAGGGGATACCAGTCGCTGGGCGCCCGGTTGCTCGTGATGATCAGCGAGCGTCCCTGGCGCTCGGAGACGAGTTCGTAGAGGTCGTCGGCCTGGGCTGCGGACAGCTGTCGCATGGCGAAGTCGTCGAGGATGAGGACGTCGGGCCGGATGAGTTCGCGGATCCGTTTCTCCCAGGTGCGGTCCGCGTGGCCGCCGGCGAGGTCGGCGAGGATGCGGCTGGTCTTGGCGAAGCGGACGTGGGCGCCCTGGCGGACGGCGAGGTGGCCGAGGGCCTGGGCGATGTAGGTCTTGCCGACGCCGACGGGGCCGAAGAGGATGACCGACTCGCCAGCATGCAGCCAGCGCAAGGCTCCCAGGTCACGGATCTGTGCTGCGGGCAGTTTCGAGGAGGCGGTGAAGTCGAACTCCTCCAAGGTGACCTGCTGTTCGAACTTCGCTCGCTGCAGGCGGCGTTGGAACGCGACGGTCTCGCGGCGGGTGATCTCGTCCTGGCAGAGGACCTGGAGGAAGTCGAGGTGGCCGAGCTCGCCGCCGTGGGCCTGGGCCAGGCGGGCGTCGAGGGTCTCCAGCATGCCGGACAGTCGCAGGGCCTTGAGTGACTCCCGCAGGGCGGCGTCCATCACGGTCATCGGGCTTCCACCTCGGCTTCGTCGTGGACCTGGTCGTCGTGGATGTCGTCCGTCGTGTCGGGGGTCGCGACGGTGGCGAAGAGTCGGTCCGGGCCGTGGAGGAAGGCCGCGGCCCCTGCGTCTCCGCTGGTCTCGGGCTCGGGATCGGTCTCGGTGCCGGCGATGAGGATGCCCTTGATGGTGCGGTAGGACGGATCGCCGACCGCGATGGCCCTGGCGCAGGCGGCTTCCAGCCGTGTGTCGCCGTACTTCTTCCGCAGGCCGAGCACCCCCTGGGCAGCGCGGAGCCGATAGAGCACGTTGACCTCCAGCAGCTGGTCGACGACCTCCCGGCAGGCGTCGCCGACCTCGGACGCCTGACTTCGGCACCAGACCGGCGTCCGCATCTGGAAGGCGATCTTCTCCGGCGGATAGTCGCTCTTGTCGGTGCGTTTTCCCTGGTCTTGTGTCCTGAACATGAAAGGGAGTTGGTGTAGGGCAACTTCTGGAAGTGATGCTGTGTGGAAG
>NZ_JAUPWM010000067.1:0-10036 GCF_032436795.1 Streptomyces sp. P9(2023) | reverse complement strand
TGCACCAGGCCGGTGGTGATCAGCGTCTCGACGGCCACGCGGGACGTGGGGTCCTCACGCAGCAGCGCGTCGAGAATCGTGTCGCTGATCTGGTCAGCGATCTTGTCGGGGTGCCCCTCGGTCACGGACTCCGAGGTGAAGAGACGACGGGACATCACAGTTCCTTACGAATCGGTGGAGCGGGCACTAGAGCGCGGCGGCGGGACCGAACCAGCGGGTGAGGGAGGCAGACAGTTCCGCCGGGTCGGCACCGGCCCAGGCGACATAGCCGTCGGGGCGGACCAGGACGACGGCGGCGTCCGCGAACACGGCGGCGTCCCGCGGCCCGGCGGGCGTCGCCGTGACGGTGAGCACCCGGTCCTTCCAGCCCGCCACGGCCTCGCGCAGCGCCTGGTCGTCGGTGAGGTCGAGCACCAGGCCCTGGGCGCCGTGCAGCAGTTCGGCGCCGGTGCGGTCGCCGTAGGCGGTGCGCAGGACGCGCGGGGGCAGCCGGCGGCCGACCAGCGGGTGGCCGCCGTCCTGGGCCGCGCCGTCCTGGGCCGCGCCCATGTCGTAGCGGACGTCGAGACCGCTGACGATGCCCGCGAGGTGCTTCTTGACGTCGTCGTACGCGATGAGTTCGGCGAACAGCTCGCGCAGCGGGTCCGCTTCCGGGCCGCCGAGGAAGACCTGGCCCTGGGCCCGGGTGTTCATCAGGAGCCGGGCGCCGACCGGGTGGCGTTCGGCATGGTAGGTGTCCAGCAGGTCCGACGGGGCCGAGCCCCGCACCGTGGCGGCCAGTTTCCAGCCGAGGTTGACGGCGTCCTGGATGCCGGTGCTCAGACCCTGCCCGCCGGCCGGCAGGTGGATGTGGGCCGCGTCGCCGGCGAGCAGCACCCGGCCGCGCCGGTACTCGCTCACCTGCCGGGTGGCGTCGGTGAAGGAGCTGACCCACTCGGCGCCGCCGCCCGATATGTCCTCGCCGGTCAGCCGCTGCCAGGCGGCGGCCACCTCGGCGAACTCCGGGGTCTCGCTGCGGTCAGCCGGCGGGGTGCCGTGCTCGCACACGATGATGCGGTCCACGCCCTCGGCGAGCGGAGCCGCCATCACCATGCCGCCGTCCAGGCGTTCGCCGAGGAACCGGGGCTTCAGCCCGCAGCCGGTCACGTCCGCGAGGTACATGCCGCGGGTGGCCGGGGTGCCGGGGAAGTCGAAGCCGGCCGCCCTGCGCACCGGGCTGTTGCCGCCGTCGGTGCCCACCAGGTAGGCGGCGCGCAGCCGCTGTTCGCCGTCGGGGGTGTCGGCGGTGATGCCGACGCCGTCCTCGTCCTGCGTGAGGGCGGTGAACTCCCAGCCGCGCCGGATGTCGACGCCGAGCTCCAGCGCCCAGCCCTCCAGGACCGCCTCGGTCTGCGACTGCGGGATGCCGCGGGCGCCGAAGTGGGCGTCCTCCAGGGTGGTGTAGTCGAACTGCACACCGCCGAAGTGCCCCATCGGGCTGGTCTCGAGGCCGGGGAAGCGCGGGACGAGGCCGCGCTGCTCGAACGACTCCAGGGCGCGGGCGGTGAAGCCGAGGCCGCGCGACTGGCCGGTGGGCAGCTTCAGGCGCTCGACGACGATGACGTCGGCGCCGCCCAGCCGCAGTTCACCGGCGAGCATCAGCCCGGTCGGGCCGGCGCCGACAATGATCACGTCCGTGTCCACGGATGTTCCCTCTCGGTTCTCGGCGGCTCGCATCAGGCGCTCCCGGCTGCTGCGGCGCGGTGCTTGACGGACTTCCACCATTCGGGGTTGTCCCGGTACCAGGCGACGGTCTCGGCGATCCCCTGGTCGAAGGAGACGCGCGGCGCGTAGCCGAGCTGCTCGCGGATCTTGGTGTCGTCCAGGGAGTAGCGCAGGTCGTGGCCCTTGCGGTCCTCGACGTAACGGATCATCGACTCGTCGGCGCCCGAGAGTTCCAGGATCCGCCGGGTCAGCGAGAGGTTGTCGAGCTCGTTGCCGCTGCCGACGTTGTAGACCTCGCCGGCCCCGCCCTTGGTCAGGACGAGGTGGAGGGCCCGGCAGTGGTCGTCCACGTGCAGCCACTCGCGACGGTTGCGGCCGTCGCCGTAGACGGGGACCTGGACGCCTTCCAGCAGGTTGGTGACGAACCTGGGGATGAGCTTCTCGGGGTGCTGGTACGGGCCGTAGTTGTTGGAGCAGCGGGTGAGGGAGACGTCGAGGCCGTGCGTGCGCCAGTAGGAGCGCGCGATGAGGTCGGAGCTCGCCTTGGAAGCGGCGTACGGGGAGTTGGGCAGCAGCGGCCACTCCTCCGTCCAGGCGCCCTCGTCGATGGAGCCGTACACCTCGTCGGTGGAGACGTGCAGGACCCGCTCCACGCCGCTGTGCAGCGCCGCCTCCAGGACGCACTGGGTGCCCAGTGCGTTGGTGCGGACGAACTCGGCGCCGCCGTCGACGGACCGGTCCACGTGCGACTCGGCGGCGAAGTGCACCACGGCGTCGTGACCGGGCAGCAGTTCGCGCAGCAGCGGGCCGTCGCAGATGTCACCCCGCACGAAGTCCAGCCGGTCGTGGACGGCGGGCAGGTTGTCGCGGTTTCCGGCGTACGTCAGTTTGTCGAGGACGGTGATCCGGGTCCCCGGGTCCGCACCGTACGCACCGGCGAGAACCGAGCGTACGTAATGCGAGCCGATGAATCCGGCCCCTCCGGTCACGAGAATTCTCATGCCCCGCCTCCCGACACCTCGGACGGCCGGATTTCGAACGTGTTGGCAGGCAAGACTGTTCCACTTCTCGAAAGGGAATTCCGCTCGGGCGGAGGGGGCGAACTCGGGTCGCGTTCGGGGCGAACTCGGGGCGCGGGAATTCTGTCAGCCGGCGGCGGCGGTCTCCATGACGTACTGGCCGTACGGAGATCCGGCCAGCCTGCTGCCGAGCCGGTGGCAGGCGTTCTGGTCGATGTATCCCATCCGCCAGGCGATCTCCTCGATGCAGGCGATGCGCACGCCCTGCCGGTGCTCCAGGAGCTGGACGTACTGGCCCGCCTCGGCGAGGGCGTCGTGGGTGCCGGTGTCCAGCCAGACGAAGCCGCGCCCCAGCTGGACGAGCTTGGCCCGGCCGGCGTCCAGGTACGCCCGGTTGACGTCGGTGATCTCCAGCTCGCCGCGCGGCGAGGGCTCCAGCTGCCTGGCGATCTCGACCACGTCGTTGTCGTAGAAGTACAGGCCGGTGATGGCCAGGTTGGAGCGCGGCTCGGCGGGCTTCTCCTCCAGGGAGACGAGGTTGCCGAACGCGTCGATCTCACCGACCCCGTAGCGCTCGGGGTCGCGGACCGAGTAGCCGAACAGCACGCAGCCGTCGACGTCCTGGGCGTTCTGCCGCAGGACCTCGCTGAAGCCGGGGCCGTGGAAGATGTTGTCGCCGAGGACCAGGGCCACCGAGTCGTCGCCGATGTGGTCGGCGCCGACGACGAACGCGTCCGCGAGCCCCCGCGGCTTGTCCTGCTCCGCGTACGTGAGGTTCAGACCGAGGTCCGATCCGTCGCCGAGGAGACGGCGGAATCCGCCGAGGTCGGTGGGTGAGGAAATGATCTGGATATCGGTGACGCCGGCGAGCATGAGCACCGACAATGGGTAGTAAATCATCGGCTTGTCATAGACGGGGAGCAGCTGCTTCGACACTCCGAATGTAATCGGCTGCAGCCGGGTTCCGAGCCCGCCGGCCAGAATAATTCCCTTCACGTCTCCACCTCCATGAGTCAACGCGATATCCGGGAACGGAATCGATGGAATCCGGTTCCAGGATCTTCGCGTCGACGGGATTTTTCAAGGAAAGTCAGGTCAGGCCATTGTCAATTCCGGACAGGCTCTCCGAACCAACGCCGCAGCGCGTCCGTCGCCCCCGCCCGGCGCGGGCCCGCCCAGACGACATGACCGTCGGGGCGCACCAGGAGGGCCGTCCCGGCCGGTAGTCCGTCGTCCGTGGCCCGGGCCGTGGTGAGCGTGACCCGGTCCGCCCAGCCGGCCACGACGTCCTCCGGTGTCCCGTCCTCGCCGGTGACGCCGAGGTCGAGGAGCACCCCGCGGCCGCCGCGCAGCAGGACCGCCGTGTGGAGCTCTCCCTGAGCGGTCGTCACGTGTACGGGCGGCAGCCGGCGGCCGAGCAGGTGCAGGGCCGGGCCCGCGTCGGGCGCACCGCCGTCGTGGCCGACGTCGTAGCGGACGTCGAGCCCGGAAATCTTCCCGGCCAGGTGCTCGCGTACGTCGTCGAGGGTGAGCAGCTCCGCCAACAGCGCCCGGACCGGCTCCACTTCGGGGCGGCCGAGCAGCAGTCCGGCCTGCGCCCTGATGTTGGCCAGGACTCGCCGGCCGATGTCGTGGCGCTCGGTGTGATAGCTGTCGAGCAGCCCGGCGGACGCCCGGCCGGTGACCTCGGCGGCCAGCTTCCAGCCGAGGTTGAAGGCGTCCTGCAGACCGAGGTTGAGGGCCTGTCCGCCGATCGGCATCTGCTGGTGGGCGGCGTCCCCGGCGAAGAGGATCCGGCCGTGGCGGTACCGCGCCAGCTGCCGGTTGGCGTCGCCGAAGGAGTTGACCCAGAGCGGGGTTCCGCCGCTGATGTCCTCCCCGGTGACCCGCTTCCAGACGTCCACCACCTCCTCGAACCGCGGCTCCCCGGTGCGGGCGGGCACGGCGGCGCCGAACTCGTGCACCATCACCCGCGTCACGCCCTCCCGGGTGGCGGCGACGGCGAGCCCGCCGGCCAGCCGCTGGAACCGCCGGTCGGGGATGTCGATCCCTCGCACGTCGGCGCGGAGCATCTCCCGGCCGGCGTCCTGCCCTGGGAACGGGGCGCCGATCAGCCGGCGCACCGTACTGCGCTCGCCGTCACAGCCGACGAGATGGGATCCGCGCACCCGCAGCGGGCCGCCGGGGCCGTCGGCCACGGCCTCGACCCCCTCCTCCCCCACGGCGAGTTCGCGCAGGGTGTACCCGCGCCGGATGTCGGCGCCGAGCCCCGTCGCCCACCGCTGGAGGAGTTCCTCGGTACGGGTCTGGGAGACCTTCCACTGGCCCGGGTGCGTGCTGGGCAGCGTCAGGCTCATCGGCACCCCGCCGAAGTGCCCGCGGGGCTCGTCCGCCGGGGTGCCCAGCTCGTCGAGCAGACCGCGGGCGTCGAGGATCTCCATGGTGCGGGCGTGCAGGGTCGACGCCCGTGATTCGGTGGTCGGGCCGGGGCGGTCGTCGAGGACGACCACCTCGGCTCCGCCGAGCCGAAGTTCGCCCGCGAGCATCAGCCCGACGGGGCCCGCTCCGACCACCACGACCTGGGTTTCCGTGGACAGGCCGGCCATGGTCAGCGCTTCTGCTCCGCGTAGTCCTTCGCATGACCCAGCGTGGCCCGGCTGTTGGTGCTCAGCGCCGTCCGGACGTACTCCCTGGCCTCGGCGACGCCCGCCTCGGGGCCCAGGATCCGGGTGATGTTCTCGGTGTTCAGGACGACGGTGTGCTGGGACGAGGCCGCGACGCCGTCCGCGTTCTCCTCGAACGTCCAGTAGCCCGTGTGCAGGGTCATCAGCGCCGGGAGCGTGACCTGCTTGTAGGCGATCTTCCGGGCGGGCAGGCACACCCGGTACGACTTGGTGGTGTGGGTCGAGCCGTCCTTGGCGCGGGTGTCCATCTCCAGGATCTGCAGCCCCGGCGACAGCTCCTCCAGGCGTACGGACGCCACGTGCGGCAGCCGCTCCTGCCAGCGGTCGGCCTCGTTGATGAAGTCGTAGACGTCCTTGGCCGTGCCGGCGATCTGCACGGTGTCCTCGAAGGAGAAGGTCACCTCCTCGGCGGCGTGCGCGAACTCCACGTTGGTCTTCAACGCGGCCAGTTCGGAACGGGAGTTGCGGTCGACCGCCTGGTCGATCCAGGCCAGGCCCTCCGGGTCGTCGTCGATCGCCCGGTAGTCGTGGAGCAGCCGGACCCGGGACTCCGTCTCCGACAGCGGCTCGATGATCCAGGTCCCGCCCATGGCGGCGACCGGCGGGGCCGGCACCTCCTGGCGGAACGTGATGCGCAGGGCCTCGGCGTCCAGAGTGCGGCGCGAGGTCCAGTTCTTGGCCGTCTCGTTGGCGGTGGCCCAGATCCGTATGCGCTCCTCGGTCTCGGCGCGCTCGACGTGGTCGACGTAGATGGTGGGCGGGAAGATCCGCGGCCAGTTCTCCACCTCGGCGATCAGGCGGTAGACGGCGGCGGCCGGGGCCGAGATCGTGATCTCGTGCTCCACCTCGCGCAGGCCCTGCTGCGACATGCTCGTTCTCCTTGGGTTCAGGGGGGCGGGGGCGGGACGGCTCAGAAGTTGCCGAGGCCGCCGCAGACGTTCATGGCCTGCGCGGTGATGGAGGCGGCGGTGTCGGAGGCCAGGTAGCCGACCAGACCCGCGACCTCCTCCGGGGTCGAGTAGCGGCCGAGCGGGATCTTCGCCTGGAACTTGTCGAGGATGGCGTCCTCGGTGGTGTCGTACGCGGCTGCGTACCCGGCCCGCACCCGCTGCGCCATCGGCGTCTCGACGTAACCGGGGCAGACGGCGTTGACCGTGATGCCGGTGGGGGCGAGCTCGTTGCCGAGAGCCTTGGTGAAGCCGACGACACCGTGCTTGGAGGCCGAGTAGGGCGCGCCGAGCACGACGCCCTGCTTGCCGGCGGTGGAGGCGATGTTGATGATCCGGCCGCGGTTCTTCTCCCGCAGACCGCCGGTGGTCAGCACCTCGCGGGTGAGCCGGAAGACGCTGTTGAGGTTGGTGTCGATGACGTCGTGCCAGAGCTCGTCGGCGATGTCGGCGGTGACGCCACCGCCGGACCGGCCCGCGTTGTTGACGAGCACGTCGACGGTGCCGAACTGGTCGACGGCGGCCTGGACGAAGGCCTTGACGTCGTCGTTCGAGCGGACGTCGAGGCTGGTGCCGCCGGCCTCGAAGCCCTCCTCGCGCAGCTGCTTGACGGTGGCTTCGACGTTCTCGGCGTTACGGGCTCCGATGAAGACCCGGTGGCCCTGCTCGGCGAGGAGCCGGGCGACGGCCAGGCCGATCCCGCTGGTGGCGCCGGTGATCAGGGCGACCCGCTTGTCCTGCTGCGTCATGCTGATTTCTCCACTGGTGGGGTGTGTCCGGTGACGAGGGGCGGGGCCGGGCGGACGGCTCCGCCCGGCCCCTGGCGTCCTGACCTCAGGCGGCGACGCTGAGCTGGGCGTTGACCGCGGCTATCAGGGCACGCGGGGTCTGCGCGTCGGCCAGCACGTCCTCGTCCAGGGAGATGCCGTACTCGCGCTCGATCCGGCTCGCCGTCTCCAGCAGGGCGAGCGACTCGTAGCCCAGCGCCTCGAACTGCTCGTCGAGGATGTCGCCGTCGAGGTCCACGCCCTCTTCCGCGCCCGCTCCTTCGAGCAGGATGCGGCGGAGGTCGTCGAGGGTGAATTCCTTGGCCATCGTGTGTCTCTCTTCTCCTGGGTGTGGATGGTCTGTTCAGCTGGCGGCGCGGACGACGACGGCGGAGTTGAAGCCGCCGTGGCCGCGGGCCAGGACCAGTGCCGTGCGCACCTCGGCGGTGCGCGGCTGGGCGCCGACCAGGTCGAGCTCGTACGCGGCGGACAGCTCGGCGTTCACCGTCGGCGGGATCAGGCCCTCCTCGATGGCGAGCAGCGCCGCGGCGAGGTCCAGCGGGGCCGAGCCCGAGTACAGCCGCCCGGTCATGGTCTTGGGCGCCGTCACCGGCACGCCCCGGGGCCCGAAGACCGCGGTGATGGCCTCGGCCTCGATCCGGTCGAGCTCCGGTACGGCCGCCGCGTCCGCGAAGACCACGTCGACGTCGCCGGGTTCGACGCCGGCTTCGGCCAGCGCCAGTTCGATGGCCTTGCGCAGGCCGGGCTCGCGCCCGCTGCCGGGCCGGGGGTCCATGGTCGCGCCGTAGCCGGAAATCTCGCCGTAGATCCGGGCGCCGCGGGCCCGGGCCGCGTCGGCGGACTCCATGATCAGGATGGCGCCGCCCTCGCCGGCCACATGGCCGGCCGCGTCGGCGTCGAAGGGCAGATAGGCGCGCGACGGCTCGTCGCTGGTGCTCAGCCGGCCGCTGGTGAGCTGGGCGACCCAGCCCCACGGGCAGACCGAGGCGTCGATGGACCCGGAGACGACCAGCTGGGTGCCCTTGCGGATCTGCCGGCGGGCCTGCGCCACCGCGTCCAGGCCGCCCGCCTGGTCGCTGACGATGACGCCGCTCGGGCCCTTCATGCCGTTACGGATCGAGATCTGGCCGCTGTTGACCGCGTAGAACCAGGCGAAGGACTGGTAGGCGCTGACGTACTGGCTGCCCTGGCTCCACAGCTTCTGCAGCTCGCCCTGGCCGAACTCGAAGCCGCCGGACGAACTGGCCGTGACCACGCCCATGTCGAAGGCGTCCAGCTGCTCCGGGGTGACCCCGGCGTCGGCGAGCGCCCAGTCGGTGGCGACCAGCGCCATCCGGGTCATCCGGTCGGTCTGCGGAAGCAGCCGGCTCGGCAGCAGCTCCTCGGCGACGAAGCCGGGGACCTCACCCGCGAGCTGCGAGGGGTAGGACGAGGCGTCGAAGCGGCTGATCCGGGCGATGCCGCTCTTCCCGCCGCGGGTCGCGGCCCAGAAGTCCTGCGCGCCGAGCCCGTTGGGGGCGGCGACGCCCAGTCCGGTCACTACCACCGAGGTGGTCATGCCACGCTCCTCTCAGGACGGGCCAGCACCATGGCGCTCTGGAATCCGCCGAAGCCGCTGCCGACGGTCAGGACCGCGTCGGTGAGCTGCTCGCGTGCGATGAGCGGCACGTAGTCGAGGTCGCACTCGGGGTCCGGGGTGTGCAGGTTCGCCGTGGGCGGCACCACGTTGTTCTCCATGGCCAGCGCGGAGGCGGCGATCTCGATGGAGCCGATGGCACCGAGCGAGTGGCCGACCATCGACTTGATGGAGCTCACCGGGGTCCGGTACGCGTGGTCGCCGAGGCTCCGCTTGAACGCGGCGGTCTCGTGGCGGTCGTTCTGCTTGGTGCCCGAGCCGTGCGCGTTGATGTAGTCGATCTCGGTGGGGTTCATCCGCGCCTCGTCGAGCGCCACCCGGATGGCCTCGGCCATCTCGGCGCCGTCCGGCCGCAGACCGGTCATGTGGTACGCGTTGGAGCGCGTCGCGTAGCCCGCGATCTCGGCGTAGATGTGCGCGCCGCGCTTCTTCGCGCTCTCCAGCTCCTCCAGGACGAAGACGGCGGCTCCCTCACCGAGGACGAAGCCGTTACGGGTGCCGTCGAAGGGCCGGGAGGCGTGCGCGGGGTCGTCGTAGCGGGGCGTGGTCGCCTTGATGGCGTCGAAGCACGCCATGGTGATCGGCGAGATCGGGGCGTCCGACGAACCGGTGACCATCACGTCGGCCGAGCCCTCGCGGATCAGCTCGACGGCGTGGCCGACCGAGTCGATGCCGGAGGTGCAGCCGGTGGAGACCACCGTGCTCGGGCCCTGCGCGCCGACCGCCCAGGCGACCTCGGCCGCGAAGGAGCTGGGCACCAGGTAGTTGTAGAGGTGCGGAACCGCGTACTGGTGGTCGACCAGGTGGAGCCGGCCGCCGTCGCTGACGACGTTGTACTCCTCGTCGAGGCCCATCGTGGCGCCCACGGCGCTGCCGATCGTGACGCCGACGCGGTACGGGTCGTAGGCCTCCATGTCGATGCCGCTGTCCGCGACGGCGCCGCGCGCGGCGACCACCGCGAACTGGGCGGCCCGGTCCATGCGCCGGATCTCCTGGGCGCTCAGGCCGTGTTCGCGGGGGTCGAAGTCGATCTCCGCGGCGACCCGGGAGCGGAACGGGCTGGGATCGAAGAAGGTGATCCCCCGGGTCGCGGTGCGGCCGTGGCTCAGCAGCTCCCAGAACGCCTTGGTTCCGGTGCCGCCGGGGGCCAGCACCTCGATGCCGGTGATGACGACGCGTCGGCCGCTCATTAGAGGACCATCCCTTCTGCAGCCCTCACGAGTAGGGTTGTGACCTCTCGGTCCCGGCGGGTGCATGG
>NZ_JAUPWM010000179.1:0-419 GCF_032436795.1 Streptomyces sp. P9(2023) | reverse complement strand
CAATCCGGAAGCTGATGTTTTGGTAAATACACTACAATCCACATTTGAAGAGAGCCGCTTGCAAGCCAAAAATATCACGCTCGCTTATCAAGATACTCAGATCACTCATGGACTATCGCTTGACATACCAGATAAGCAATTTACCGTTATCCTTGGACCCAATGGCTGTGGAAAATCGACTTTACTGCGCGGGCTAAGTAAACTGCTCTCCCCCAGTGAAGGAAAAATTTGCTTTGATGGTAAGAACCTCGAACGATATCCACGAAAGGAATTAGCTAAAATACTCAGTTTACTCCCTCAATCTGCCATCGCACCAACAGGTATCACTGTGCATGAACTGGTCGCAAGAGGACGCTTTCCTCATCAATCTTTTCTACGTCGCTGGACATTAGAAGATGAAAAAGCCGTCAAGGATGCCA
>NZ_JAUPWM010000006.1:0-309513 GCF_032436795.1 Streptomyces sp. P9(2023) | reverse complement strand
TTTGTCTTCACACACTGACCAACGGGCGCCCTTCGCCATGGTCGCGACCAGGACGAACATTGGACTCAATCATCTAGCGTGGCCTCCCATGATCGTATGGCTCAACGGCACTCACGGCGCGGGCAAGACCACGACCAGTGCGCTCGTGCGGCAACTGATCCCGGATTCACGGGTGTTCGACGCCGAGAAGGTCGGCGAGACACTCATGGACATCACGCCGGGGCTGCCCGCGACGGACAACTTCCAGCACTGGCCGCCGTGGCGGCCGCTCGTGGTCGAGACCGCCCGCCGCGTACTCGACTACACCGGCGGCACCCTCGTGATGCCCATGACCGTCCTGGTCGAGCAGTACTGGCGCGAGATCAGCACAGGCCTCGCCGAACATGCCATTCCGGTACGGCACTTCGTCCTCCATGCCGACCAGGACACCCTCCGCCGGCGCATCGTCGGCGACACCGTTCTGGGCCCCAACTCCCCGTTCCGTCTCCACTACCTTGAGCCCTACGCCGAGGCGGCCCGCGCGTGGCTGCACGCCGAGGCCGAGGTCGTCGATACCACGCACCTCACGCCGGCCCAGGCCGCCCTGCGGATCGCAGAGGCCGTCAAGAGCTGAGGTCCGCCCGCCGCGGGCTCTGAGAGACTGTCGCCCGGCATGATCAGGAACCATGATCATGCGGAGCGAGAAGGAGCCGCGCAGTTGAGCGTCAGTGTCGCAGGACAGATAGACATAGCAGGACCGGTGGGCAAGCTGCTCCACCGTCGCCCGCTCAAGAACAGTACCGTCATGCAGTCGTTCGCCTTCGACCCCGTGTCAGGTGACGTCTTCGTGCTGCAGATCATGGAGGGCGGGATCCAGCTTCCCGGCGAGTCCACCGCGCCCGCCTGGGCGCAGCGGACCGCGCAGGGCGATCTCTGCGTCACGCGGCTCAAGGAGTCCGGCACGATCGCCGGGCACATGTACCTGCGCGGCTTCGGACACGGCGTCAACCTCGGCGTGGAGAACCGCGCCGGAGTCGTCCGGCTGTGGACCGAGACGGCATCGATCGAGAACAGCAAGAACGAGGGCTTCGGCTCGGCCGTGACCAGCTTCGAGTTCCGCTCCGGAACCGTCCTCGACCACGGCTCCGCGCTGCACACCCCGCCGTACACGCCCGACCCGGCCGCCCGCTTCATCACCCCCACCGTCGACCACAGCGCCAACGAGATCGTCGTGCGCTTCTCGCTCGGCGGCGGGATGCACTGGGAGCGGTACGACCTGACCAAGGCCGCCGCCGGTGTGTGGGAGCCCCTGCAGCGGATCACTCCCGCCCTCCCCGCGGGCGTCTTCCAGGGGTACGCCTCCCACAGCGGCGTGCTGTACACGTACCAGGGCGAGTACCTCTCGGCCGCCAACCCGCTGCCCGGCAACACGTACATCACTGCGATCGAGTGGGCCACCGGAACCGTCCTGGACCGGCAGCACATCACGGCCGGGCCCGGCCTCGCGTACCGCGAGCCCGAGGGCATGGCCGTCTCCGTGCGCTCCGGTGTGCCGCACCTCCACTTCGGCTTCGCCTGTGAGGACCCCGGCCCGCGCACCTGCACCATCATGTCGCTCTCCGCGGCCCCCGAGACCGACGGCGTGAAAGTCCTCACCGACTGGCGGCCCCTCACCCTCGCCGCCGGCGTCACCGCCGACGGCAACGCGCCCCAGGGCCGGCTCATCAGCCTCGCGGGAACGACGACGCTTCAGCTCAGCGGCGGCGTCAAGGGCACCTTCGACGCCGACGTCGTCATCGCGACCCTCCCCGACGCACTGACGCCGAGCATGCCGGCCCGCGCCAACGTGCCCCGCAACAACAACGGCGGCTACTGCGTCGCGCGCGTGGAGGCCGACAGCGACCGCGAGCTGCGGCTGTACGGCGGCCGCAGCACCAACGCCATCACCTGGGCGCAGCTGGACAGCTTCAGCGCCGTGTGGCGCTGACCCCCTCTCCCTCTTCCCTCACTCTCCCCGCTGGCCAAGGAGCCGATCCGCCATGTCCAAGATCACCAACCGCCGCAGCGTCCTCGGCGCCGTCCTCGCCCTGCCCGCCGCCGCTGCCACCGGCAGTCTGATCGCCGCCACCCCGGCCGCCGCGGCCGGCGGCGTCGTCGCCGATGCCTGGACCGACCTCGTCCTGGAGCCCGGCGTCACCGCCCAGGCGGGCGCCACCCCGCAGGTCCGCCTCATCACCCTGGCCGACACCACCTACCTCCAGGCCCGCGGCGCCATCACCTGCAACCTCGCCGCCGACACCAAGATCGCCACGCTGCCCGCCGGCCTCAAGCCCACCTGGTACGTCCGCGCCACCGCGCCGCGCAACAACAGCCAGGGCATCAACTCCTGTCGCTTCGAGGTCAACACCGCCGGCGCCGTCAGCATCTACGGCGGGAACAGCGGCAACCCGATCACCTGGGTCCAGTTCGACTCCGTCCAGACGATCTGGCGCTGACGCACGTAGCCTGAACCGTATGAGGCAGGACGCCGACCCCGGACTCTTCGGTCCCGACTCCGTCACCTGGCAGCTGCACGGCGACCCGGTGATGTGGATCGCCGGGGTCCGCGCCCTGTACCTCCAGGCGCTCCACCCCGTCGCCGTGCGCGGAGTCATGATCAACAGTGACTTCCGCCGCGACGCCTGGGGCCGGCTGCTGCGGACGGCGAACTTCGTCGGAACGATCAGTTACGGCACCACCGAGGCCGCCGAGGCCGCCGGCGCCCGCGTGCGGAAGATACACCGGCTCCTCGGAGTCGACGACCCCGAGCTCCTCCGCTGGGTGCACTGCGCCGAGGTCGACTCGTACCTCTCCGTCGCCCGCCGCTCCGGCATCCCCCTCACCGACGGCCAGGCGGACCGCTACCTCGACGAACACCGCGTCTCCGCCCGGCTCGTCGGCCTCGACCCGGGCACGGTGCCCGCCACCACCGCCGAACTCGCCGCCTACTTCGACGGCCTGCGGCCCCGACTCGCCGCCGGCCCCGACGCCCGCACCGTCGACGCCTTCCTGCGCCGCCCACCGGTCAGGCCCGCCCTCGTCCCGGCGCGCGAGATCATCTGGCGGCGCGTGGCGGCACTCGCGTACAACTGCCTGCCCCTCTACGCCCATGAGCTGTACGGCAGGCCCGCGCCGCCGCCCGACACGGTGACGTACCAGCTCACCGCGACGGCCAATCTGCTGCGTTCGATTCCGGCCAGGCTCCGCTGGCGGCTGCCGCCAGGTCACATTCTGAACGCGATGGCCCGACTGGGCCCCGACGCGCGCCCCGCCCCGTACAAACTCCGCAATCAGGCCGCCATACTGGACGGGCCGGGGAGGGCGCGAGGAACATACGGGGGCGACAGCACGCGATGGCGGACACCAGGCTGATCCAGGGCCGGTACCGGCTGCACGACGTGATCGGGCGCGGCGGCATGGGCGAAGTGTGGCGTGCCACCGACGAGTCGCTCGGGCGCCGCGTCGCGGTCAAGTGCCTCAAACCGCTGGGGCCCCAGCGGGACCCGCACTTCGTGACGGTGCTGAGGGAACGGTTCCGGCGCGAGGCCCGTGTCGCCGCCTCCCTCCAGCACCGGGGAGTCACCGTCGTCCATGACTTCGGAGAGTCCGACGGGGTGCTCTTCCTCGTGATGGAACTGCTTGAGGGGCAGAACCTCAGCCAGCTCATGGAGGAGAACAAGCAGCACCCGCTCCCCGTGCAGGACGTCGTGGACATCGCCGAGCAGGTGGCCGACGCCCTCGCCTACACCCACCGCCAGGGCATCGTCCACCGCGACCTCAAGCCCGCCAACATCATGCGGCTCGGCGACGGCGGCGTGAAAATCTGCGACTTCGGGATCGCCCGCCTCGGCGACAACATCGGCTACACCTCCCAGCTCACGGGCACCGGCATCGCCATGGGCACCCCGCACTACATGTCGCCCGAGCAGATCAGCGGCGGCCAGGTCGACCACCGCAGCGACCTGTACTCGCTGGGGTGCGTGCTGTACGAGATCGCCACCGGAGCCCCGCCGTTCGACCTGGAGGACGCCTGGGCGGTCCTCGTCGGCCATCGCGACACCGCTCCCGAACCCCTGCGGACGCACCGGGCCGAGCTGCCGGACTACCTCGACCGGATCGTCCTCGACCTGCTCGCCAAGACCCCCGACGACCGGCCCACCGACGCGGGCGTCCTGCGCCGACGGATCATCTCTGCCCGCACCGGGACCGGCCCTCCGGTTCCGCCCGCGCGCGTGTCGGACGAGACCGCCATCTCGCGCCGACTGCCCTCCTGGGCACGGGGCATGACCCTCGGGCACCGCGCGACCGCCGGGTCCCTCGGGCCCCGGCCGGTGGCGTACGACCCGGTCGCCGAGCTCACGGGGGAGTGGACGACGGCGTCGCGGGTGGTTCCCCCACGGGACCGGGAGGGCGGCGAGCGGGCGGCGGCCGACGCGGGTGGTAGCGAGCGGGCTGCGGCCGATCCGGCGGGTGACGAGCGGGCCACCGGCGCGGCGGGTGGCGAGCGGGTCGCGGCTGAGCCGGCGGGTGGCGAGCGGGCCGCCGCGCCGCCGGAGCTCCTCGCCGTGCTCGCCGGCCGCCACCGGGCGGGGCTCGGCCTCGGCCGGCTCGGCCGCTGGGACGAGGCGGCGGACGTGCACCGGACCGTCGTCGAGGACCGGACCCGTGTCCTCGGCCCCGACCACCCCGACACCCTCGCCAGCCGGTACGAACTCGGCTTCACGCTCAGCAGGCTCGCCCGCCCGGCCGACGCGCTGCGCGAGTTCGTCCAGGTGTCCGGGGCGCGCGAGCGGGTCCTCGGCGCGGATCACGCCGACACGCTGGCCGCGCGCCAGGAGACGGCGTACGTCCTGGGCCGGCTCGGGCGGCACGTCGAGGCGCACCAGGTGTACGTGACGGTGCTCGCCTCGCGCGAGCGCACCATGGGTCCGGACCACCCCGACACCCTGCGCTGCCGCCACAACCTGGCCTTCAACCTGGGCCGGCTGGGGCGCCTGGAGGAGTCGTACCGGATGGCCGCGGAGGTCGCCGAGGCGCGCGGCCGGCTGCTCGGCGACGACCACCCCGACACCCTGGTGACGCGGTACGAAGTGGCGTACAACCTGGGCCGGTTGGGGCGCTGGGCGGAGGCGCTGGCCGCGTACCGGGAGGTCGCGGAGGCGCGGGGCGCCGTCCTGGGCCAGGACCATCCCGACACGCTCGCCGCCCGCTACGAGGTCGGCATCTGCCTGGGCCGGGTCGGCCGCAGCGGCGACGCGCTGGAGCTCTACCGCGACCTGGTGGCCGCCCGCACCCGGGTGCTCGGCCCCGAAGACCCCGAGACCTTGCGCGCCCGCCACGGCCTCGGCGTCAACCTCGGCCGCCTCTCGCGCTGGGAGGAGGCCGTCGAAGAGGCCCGCGAGGTGTGCGCGATCCGTGAGCGGGTCCTCGGCGCCGACCACCCGGACACCCTCGTCAGCCGCCGCGAGATCGCCGTCGGCCTGGGCTGGCTGGCGCGCTGGCCGGACGCCCTCACCGTCTACCGCCAGGTCGCCGAGGCCCGCGAACGCACCCTCGGCCCCGACCACCCCGACACCCTGTCGAGCCGCCAGGACGAGGCCCACTGCCTCGAACGCCTCGGCCGCCACACGGAGGCCGCGGAACTCTACCGCCGCGCGGCGGCGCTACGCGGCTGAGGCCGCACTTCTCGGGCCCCAGCCGCCGCTGCCCTCAGCTCATGCCCGCGGCACCGTCCGGACCCTGTCGGCGGCCGTCGCGTACGGCCGTTGCCGCCGTCCAGGCGCGGGCCCCGAGGTTGCGGGTCGTCAGGCCGGGGCGTGTCGCGGGGACGAGGAGGGACGCGGCGCGGCGGACGTGGCGTTGCTTCGGGCCCACGCGGGTGCGGTGGACGGACTCGTAGCGGCGGAAGGTGGCGGAGTGGTCGCCGGGCGTGGCAGCCAGTTCGGCGGCCAGCGTGTGCACCGCTCATGGCCATCGAGCCGCCGTCCGCGAACAGCGAGATGGGTGCGACGAATGATGAGACGGCGGAGCGCGACGCGCGTCCGCAGGGTTCCCCGGGCGATCTTCGCGTGTTAGCAAGAGGCATGACCGCACAGCACTCGTACGACGCCGTCATCGTCGGCGGTGGCCACAACGGACTGGTCGCCGCCGCCTACCTGGCCCGCGCCGGACGCACCGTCCTCGTTCTGGAGCGCCTCGGCGCCACCGGCGGCGCCGCCGTGTCCACCCGGCCCTTCGCCGGGGTCGACGCCCGGCTCTCCCGCTACTCCTACCTGGTCTCGCTCCTGCCCGGGAAGATCGTGCGCGAGCTGGGGCTGCGGTTCGCCGTGCGGAAACGGTCCATCTCCTCGTACACCCCGAAGGGCGACGGCGGCCTGCTCGTCGGCGGCGGAGCGGACCGTACGCGCGCCTCCTTCGCGGCCGTCACCGGCTCCGACCACGCGTACGAGGCCTGGCAGGCGTTCTACGGGCGTACGGCACAGGTCGCCGAGCGGGTCTTCCCCACGCTCACCGAGCCGCTGCCCACTCGCGCCGAACTCCAGGCCCGCGTCGGCGACGAGACCTCCTGGCGGATGCTCTTCGAGCAGCCCATCGGCGTCGCCGTCGAGGAGACCTTCACCGACGACCTCGTCCGGGGCGTCGTCCTCACCGACGCGCTCATCGGCACCTTCGCCGACGCCCACGACCCCTCGCTGCTCCAGAACCGCTGCTTCCTCTACCACGTCATCGGCGGCGGCACCGGCGACTGGGACGTCCCCGTCGGCGGCATGGGCGCCCTCACCGATGCGCTCGCGGACGCCGCCCGCGCGGCCGGCGCCGAGATCCGTACCGGCCACGAGGCCGTCCGGATCGAGACCGACGGCCCCCGCGCCGAGGTCACCTACCGCACGGCGGAGGGGGAGGGCGTGGTCGCGGCCGAGCACGTCCTCGTCAACGCCTCGCCGCAGGCCCTCGCCGACCTCCTCGGCGAGACGCCCCCGCAGCCCGCCGAAGGCGCCCAGCTCAAGGTCAACATGCTGCTCACCCGGCTGCCCCGGCTGCGCGACCGTTCCGTCGACCCGCGCGAGGCGTTCGCCGGGACCTTCCACATCGCCGAGGGATACGGCCAGTTGGCCAGCGCCTACGCCGAGGCCGCCGCCGGCCGCCTGCCCAGCGCGCCGCCCTCCGAGATCTACTGCCACTCACTGACCGACCCGAGCATCCTCGGCCCGGAACTCGCCGCCCAGGGCCACCAGACCCTCACCCTCTTCGGGCTGCACACCCCCGCCCGGCTCTTCGCATCCGACAACGACGGCGCCCGGGCGGCCCTCCTCAAGGCGACCCTCGCCGAACTCGACGCGGTCCTCGACGAGCCGATCGCCGACTGCCTCGCCCTCGACGCCGACGGCAGGCCCTGCATCGAGGCGAAGACCCCACTCGACCTCGAACGCGACCTGAGGCTGCCCGGCGGCCACATCTTCCACCGCGACCTCTCCTTCCCCTACGGGGAAGAGGGCACCGGCCGCTGGGGCGTCGAGACCGGCCACGCCAACGTCCTGCTCTGCGGCGCGGGCGCCGTCCGGGGCGGCGGGGTCAGCGGCATCCCCGGCCACAACGCGGCGATGGCGGCGCTCGGACGGTGACACGCCGGGACGTCGGCACGCCCGGACGTCGGCACGCCCGGACGTTGACGTTCCGCCCGCTCCCGCCTGTGGCGTGAAGCTGACCTGTGACCGCGCTTAAGAAAACCTCGATGGACCCCGATGCACGTCGTACGGAAGATTCTCTTCGGGGATCTTGGGCGCGAACCCGCGCCCGGACCCCGAAGGTCACAGGACACGCACGTCGGGAGCCAAGGCATTGAAGGCGCTGGTCAAGCAGAAGGCGGAGCCGGGACTCTGGCTCACGGACGTGCCGGAGCCGGAGATCGGCACCGGAGACGTACTGATCAAGGTCAAGCGGACCGGTATCTGCGGCACCGACCTCCACATCCGCTCCTGGGACGGCTGGGCCCAGAAGACCATCGCGACTCCGCTGACCCTCGGTCACGAGTTCGTCGGCGAGGTCGTCGAGACCGGCCGTGACGTCGCGGACATCGCGATCGGCGACCTGGTCAGCGGTGAGGGCCACCTCGTCTGCGGCAAGTGCCGCAACTGCCTGGCCGGCCGCCGCCACCTCTGCCGCGCCACCGTCGGCCTCGGCGTCGGCCGCGACGGCGCGTTCGCCGAGTACGTGGCCCTGCCCGCGGCCAACGTCTGGGTGCACCGCGTCCCGGTCGACCTCGACGTCGCCGCGATCTTCGACCCCTTCGGCAACGCCGTGCACACCGCGCTCTCCTTCCCGCTCGTCGGCGAGGACGTCCTCGTCACCGGCGCGGGCCCGATCGGCATCATGGCCGCCGCGGTCGCCAAGCACGCCGGCGCGCGCCACGTCGTCATCACCGACGTCAGCGAGGAGCGTCTCGACCTCGCCCGTAAGGCGGGCGTCTCGCTCGCCCTGAACGTCGCCGAGACGACGATCGCCGACGGCCAGCGCACGCTGGGCCTCAAGGAGGGCTTCGACGTCGGCCTGGAGATGTCCGGCAACCCGCGCGCGATGCGCGACATGGTCGCGAACATGACCAACGGCGGCAAGATCGCCATGCTGGGCCTGCCCGCGGAGGACTTCGCCGTCGACTGGGCGAAGATCGTCACCTCGATGATCACCATCAAGGGTATCTACGGCCGCGAGATGTTCGAGACCTGGTACGCGATGTCGGTCCTCCTGGAGGGTGGCCTGGACCTCGCCCCGGTGATCACCGGCCGCTACGCGTACACCGACTTCGAGGCCGCCTTCGACGACGCCGCGTCCGGCAAGGGCGGCAAGGTCATCCTCGACTGGACCGTCTGACCGCCTCCCCTCGCCCGCTTTCCTCGCGTCCGATCTCTCTAAGGAACCCAGGGACCCACCATGTTCGACTCCGTACGCGACGACATCCGCACCACCCTCGACGAGATCCGCGCCGCCGGGCTGCACAAGCCCGAGCGCGTCATCGGCACACCGCAGTCCGCGACGGTCGCCGTCACCGCCGGCGGGCAGCCCGGCGAGGTGCTGAACTTCTGCGCCAACAACTACCTCGGGCTCGCCGACCACCCCGAGGTCGTCGCCGCCGCCCACGAGGCGCTCGACCGCTGGGGCTACGGCATGGCGTCCGTGCGCTTCATCTGCGGTACGCAGGAGGTGCACAAGGAGCTGGAGGCCCGGCTGTCCTCCTTCCTCGGCCAGGAGGACACGATCCTCTACTCCTCCTGCTTCGACGCCAACGGCGGCGTCTTCGAGACCCTGCTCGGTCCCGAGGACGCGGTCATCTCCGACGCCCTCAACCACGCCTCGATCATCGACGGCATCCGCCTCTCCAAGGCCCGCCGCTTCCGCTACGCCAACCGCGACATGGCCGACCTGGAGCAGCAGCTCAAGGAGGCCACCGAGGGCGGCGCCCGGCGCAAGCTGATCGTCACCGACGGCGTGTTCTCCATGGACGGCTACGTCGCCCCGCTCGGCGACATCTGCGACCTGGCCGAGCGCTACGACGCCATGGTCATGGTCGACGACTCGCACGCCGTCGGCTTCGTCGGCCCCGGCGGCCGCGGCACCCCCGAGCTGCACGGCGTCATGGACCGCGTCGACATCATCACCGGCACCCTCGGCAAGGCCCTCGGCGGTGCCTCCGGCGGCTACGTCGCCGCCCGCGCCGAGATCGTCGCCCTGCTGCGCCAGCGCTCGCGCCCGTACCTCTTCTCCAACACCCTCGCTCCGGTCATCGCCGCCGCCTCCCTCAAGGTCCTCGACCTGCTCGAGTCGGCCGGTGACCTGCGCGAGCAGCTGCGCGCCAACACCGAGCTCTTCCGCACCCGCATGACGGCGGAGGGCTTCGACATCCTCCCCGGCGACCACGCCATCGCCCCCGTGATGATCGGCGACGCCTCGGAGGCCGGTCGCATCGCGGAGCTGCTCCTGCAGCGCGGCGTGTACGTGATCGGCTTCTCGTACCCGGTCGTTCCGCAGGGCGCGGCCCGGATCCGCGTCCAGCTCTCGGCGGCGCATTCGTCCGATGATGTGAACCGGGCTGTGGACGCGTTCGTCGACGCGCGCGCCGCCCTGCGAGACTAGGGGCATGATCGAAGCGCGGCGGCTGCACATTCTCCGGGCGGTGGCCGACCACCGTACGGTCACGGCGGCTGCCGCCGCGCTCTATCTCACCCCCTCCGCGGTCTCGCAGCAGCTCGCCGCCCTGGAGCAGGAGACCGGCCACCGGCTGGTCGAGCGCAACGCCCGCGGGGCCCGGCTCACCCCGGCCGGCGAGATCCTGCTCAGCCACGCCAACGCAGTCCTCGCCCAGCTGGAGCGCGCCGAGTCCGAACTCGCCGCGTACGGATCGGGCGAGGCCGGCACGGTCACGGTGGCCGCCTTCGCCACCGGCATCGGCCTGGTCGTCGCCCCGGCGATCACGGGTCTCGCCCGTACCTCGCCCGGTATCCGGGTGCGCGTACGGGACGCGGAGGGCGACGAGAGCCTGCTGATGGTCCTGGATCGCCAGGTCGACGTGGCCGTGGCCGTCGAGTACCGGGGCGCGCCCGGTGAGGACGACGCCCGGCTGACCCGCGTCCCGCTGTACGCGGAGCCCTTCGATGCCGTCCTGCCGCTCGACCACCCCCTGGCGCAGGGCGGGCAGGTCGCCCTCGGCGATCTCGCCAAGGACGCCTGGATCGGCCAGTCCGCCGGCAACCCGTGCCATGACGTGACCGTCCTGGCCTGCGAGTACGCCGGTTTCGCCCCACGCCTGGAGCACTCCTCCGACGACTTCCGCGCGGTCGTCGCCCTCGCCTCGGCGGGCGCGGGCGTCGCGCTCGTACCGCGCTCGGCGCTGCGGGGCACGGCGTCGGACGAGGTGGCGATCCGCCCGGTGGACGGCGTGGCCCCCACCCGCCGTGTCTTCGCGGCGGTACGCCGTGGAGCGGAGAACCACCCCCTGATCAGCCCGGTCCTCGCGGCCCTGCGGGACGCGGCGGGGCCCGGGATCTGAGCGCGGCCGGCCGCATGGCGCGGCCGTCCCCGGCCTGCCCATGATGGAAGGGGTGCCGGATCTCCTCAGGAGGCGCGCCATGGCCGTCACCGAAGGCACTGTGCCGTTCCGCGGGTTCCACACCTGGTACCAGGCCGTGGGCGACCTGCCCGATCGGGGCGGGAAGCTGCCGCTGCTCGTGATCAACGGCGGACCGGGCTGCCCGCACGACTATCTCCAGGATCTCGCGGCCCTCTCCGAGGGCGATGGGCGGACCGTCGTCTTCTACGACCAGTTCGGCTGCGGGAAGTCCGAGCACGCGGACGCCCCCGCCCTGTGGGTGATGGACACATTCGTGGACGAGGTCGACGCCGTACGGCGGGCGCTCGGACTCGACCGCGTGCATCTCTACGGCCACTCCTGGGGCAGCCAGGTGGCACTGGAGTACGTGCTCACCAGGCCGTCCGGGGTGGCCGCCCTCGTCCTGGCCGGCCCGCTGGCCAGCGCACCCGCCTACGAGGCCGAGGCGCGGCGGCTCAAGGACTCCCTTCCCGCGAAGGTGCGGGAAGTCATCGACCGGTGCGAGGCGGAGGGCACCACCGACGACGACGCCTATATGGAGGCCACCATGGCCTTCTACCAGCGGTGGCTCTGTCGCCTCGACCCCTGGCCCGAGCACCTGATGCGCTCCTTCATGAACTGGCGCCCGGACGTGTACGAGGCCATGTGGGGCGCGGAGTGGAACGTCACCGGCAACCTGAAGGACTGGGACGTCACCGACCGCCTCGGCGAGCTGGACCTGCCCGTGCTCGTGACCTCGGGGCGTCACGACGTGACGACCCCGGCGGTGGTCCGCCCGATCGCCGAGGGCATCCAGGGCGCCGAGTGGGTCCTGTTCGAGCGGAGCGCCCACCTGCCCTCGGCCGAGGAGCCGGAGCACTACCGTGAGGTCGTCGAGTTGTTCCTCTCCTCGGTGGAAGCGGAAGAGCGCTGAACGCCGGGGTCCCGGGCGCACTCAGTCCGCCGACCGGCTCCACCCGACCGTCTCGATCCGGCCCACGTCGGCCGGCCGCGCCTCGTCGAACAGCGGGCGCCCCGAAGCGTCGAGGACCCGCAGCCCGTCCACGTACACCCCGCGCCCGACATAGCGCTGGTCCGTCGTGTACCGCCAGCGCAGGCGTACGGAAGCGGAGGCCGTGGCCGGCAGGTCGGCCGTCAGCTCGTGCCAGACCCGCCCCGACCAGCCGCTCACCGACCCCGCCGGGTGCGGCTGCGGCTCCTGCCCTTTCCGTACGGTGGTGAACGGCACCGGCCCCCAGTTCGCGCCGCCGTCCGTGGAGGCCTCCAGATGGGCGGCGTCCGCACCAGGCTCGGTGTCCCACCACAGCGCGCACTCCACGCGCGCCGTGCCCGGCACCGGCGGCAGGGTCAGCGTCGCGGTCGTCGCACTCGCCATGCCGGCGAACCAGGAAGTCCGGCCCCGCGCCGGGCGGACCGGGACGGCGCGGGCCAGGTGGTCGGCGGCGGCGACCCGGGGCGCCGAGCCGGAGCGCCAGGAACGGACCGGGTGGACCGAGTTGCCGAGGACGATGAGGAACGCGTCGGTGGTCGGGTCCAGGACGAGGCTGGTGCCGGTGAAGCCGGTGTGGCCCGCCGTGCGCGGGGTGGCCATCGCGCCCATGTACCAGTGCTGGTAGAGCTCGAAGCCGAGGCCGTGCTCGTCGCCTGGGAACGCTGTGTTGAAGTCGGTGAACATCAGCTCCACGGACTCGGGGGACAGGATGCGCGTGTTTCCGTACGCGCCGCCGTTGAGCAGTGTGCGTGCGAGGACCGCGAGGTCCCAGGCGCAGGAGAAGACACCGGCGTGCCCGGCGACTCCGCCCAGGCTGTACGCGTTCTCGTCGTGGACCTCGCCCCACACCATGCCCCGGTCGAGACCGGACCACGGCAGCCGGGCGTCCTCCGTGGCCGCGATCTTCGGCCGCCAGGAGAGCGGGGGATTGAATCGAGTGCGGTGCATCCCGAGCGGAGCGGTGATCTCGGTTCGGAGCAGTGTGTCCAGAGTGAGACCGGTGATCTCCTCCAGGATCAACTGCAGCGCGATCAGGTTCAGATCCGAGTACAGATACCTGGTCCCCGGCGCGTTCGCCGGTACCTCCTCCCACAGCAGCCGCAGCTTCCCCTCCCGCGTCGGCTCCTTGTACAGCGGGATCCAGGCGCGGAACCCCGAGGTGTGGGTGAGCAGCTGACGGACCGTGACATCCTGCTTACCGCCGCCCCCGAACTCCGGCAGATACGCCGTGACCTTCGCCTCCAACTCCAGCGCACCGCGCTCGATCTGCTGCACCGCCAGGATCGAGGTGAAGAGCTTGGAGACCGAGGCCAGGTCGAAGACCGTGTCCTCGGCCATCCGGATCTGCCGGTCCGCCGGCAGTTCGACCCCGGTGTCCGTCGTCTCGTCGTACGCCGCGTACCGCACCGCATGCCCGATCGGCCGGTGCAGCGCGACCGTCCCGCCGCGCCCCGCGAGCAGCACCGCGCCCGCGTACCAGGGGTGTCGGGGCGACGGCCCGAGGAACGTCTCGGCGTCGGCGACCAGCCGGTCCAGGTGCTCGGGCAGCAGCCCGGCCCGCTCGGCGGACCCGGGCCGCAGGGTGGTCCGGCCTCCGCCCCGGGGCGTGGAGGCCGCGGCGGCCCCCGGAATCGAGCCGACCATCACCGCACCTCCCAGGGCGAGCAGCCGGCCGCCGAACGCCCGGCGACCGATTCCCCGGCCCGTCCCTCCGGGAGTCGCACCCGCACCCGCAACCGAACCCGCGCTCCCCGCCGATTCCTCCGTCATTCCTACCCTCTCCCATGCCGCTGAAAGAAACCTTCGGCCACACGCGCAACGCCTGAAACTTTCTTACCGGGGTGGGTGTCGGTCAAGGAAGCGGGCGGCGCCACAAAGAATCTGACACAGCATCAGAAAATCTCTTCCCTCGGCCGATCCGCTGCGGCATCCTGCCGCTCATGAAGACGGAGCTGAGCCAAAAACTGGGGATCGAGCACGCCATCTTCGGCTTCACGCCCTTCCCCGCGGTGGCCGCCGCCATCACCAGAGCCGGCGGGTTCGGCGTCCTCGGCGCGGTGCGCTACACCGCCCCCGACGACCTCGCCCGCGACCTCGACTGGATGCAGGACCACACCGAAGGCCTGCCCTACGGCCTCGACGTCGTCATGCCCGCGAAAAAGGTCGAGGGGGTCAGCGAGGCCGACGTCGAGGCGATGATCCCCGAGGGGCACCGCGAGTTCGTCCGGACCACCCTCGCCAAGCACGGCGTCCCCGAACTCGCCGAGGGCGAGACCTCCGGCTGGCGCATCACCGGCTGGATGGAACAGGTCGCCCGCAACCAGCTCGACGTCGCCTTCGACTACCCCATCAAGCTCCTCGCCAACGCCCTCGGCTCCCCGCCCGCCGACATCGTCCAGCGCGCCCACGACCACGACGTCCTCGTCGCCGCGCTGGCCGGCAGCGCCCGGCACGCCCGCCACCACGCCGAGGCCGGCATCGACGTCGTCGTCGCCCAGGGGTACGAGGCGGGTGGCCACACCGGCGAGATCGCCTCCATGGTCCTCACGCCCGAGGTCGTCGACGCCGTCTCCCCGCTGCCCGTCCTCGCCGCCGGCGGCATCGGCAGCGGCGAACAGATCGCCGCCGGACTCGCGCTGGGCGCCCAGGGCGTCTGGCTCGGCTCCCTCTGGCTCACCACCACCGAGGCCGACCTCCACTCCCGCGCGCTGACCGCCAAGCTCCTCGCCGCCGGTTCCGGCGACACCGTCCGCTCCCGCGCCCTCACCGGCAAGCCCGCCCGCCAGCTGCGCACCGAGTGGACCGACGCCTGGGACGACCCGGACGGACCCGGCACGCTGCCCATGCCCCTCCAGGGACTGCTGGTCGCCGAGGCCGTCTCCCGTATCCAGAAGTACGAGGTCGAGCCGCTGCTCGGCACCCCGGTCGGACAGATCGTCGGCCGGATGAACGCCGAACGCAGCGTCCAGCAGGTCTTCGACGAGCTCACCCGCGGCTTCGAGCGGGCCGTGGACCGCATCAACCGCATCGCGGGAAGGAGCGCCTCATGACCGACAAGGTATGGGGGTCCCCCCGGACGAAGTCTGGGGGAGGTTTCTGGTCCCAGGCCGCCGCCGAGCCCTCCCGTACCGCCCTGATCGCACCGGACGGCGAGGAGTGGACCGCCGGGCGCCTGCACGCCGACGCCAACCGGCTCGTCCACGGGCTGCGCGCCGCCGGCCTGGAGCGCGGGGACGCGTTCGCCGTCGTCCTGCCCAACGGCGTCGAGTTCTTCGTCGCCCATCTCGCCGCCACCCAGGCCGGGTTCTACCTCGTGCCCGTCAACCACCACCTGGTCGGCCCGGAGATCGCCTGGATCGTCGCCGATTCGGGCGCCAAGGTGCTCCTCGCCCACGAGCGGTTCGCCGCCGCCGCGACGGCCGCCGCCGACGAGGCAGGCCTGCCCGCCACCCACCGGCACGCCGTCGGCGAGATCCCCGGCTTCCGCCCGTACGCCGAACTCCTCGACGGATTCAAGGAGTCCGCGCCCGAGAAGCGCACCCTCGGCTGGGTCATGAACTACACCTCGGGCACCACCGGCCGGCCGCGCGGCATCCGCCGCCCGCTGCCCGGCAAGCTCCCGGAGGAGACGTACCTCGGCGGCTTCCTCGGCATCTTCGGGATCCGGCCCCTCGACGGCAACGTGCACCTCGTCTGCTCGCCGCTCTACCACACCGCAGTGCTCCAGTTCGCGAGCGCCGCCCTGCACATCGGCCATCCGCTCGTCCTCATGGACAAGTGGACCCCCGAGGAGATGCTGCGGCTCATCGACGCGCACGCCTGCACCCACACCCACATGGTCCCCACCCAGTTCCACCGCTTGCTCGCGCTCCCGGAGGACGTACGGAGCCGGTACGACGTCTCGTCGATGCGGCACGCCATCCACGGCGCCGCGCCCTGCCCCGACCACGTCAAGCGGGCGATGATCGACTGGTGGGGCAGCTGCGTGGAGGAGTACTACGCGGCGAGCGAGGGCGGCGGCGCGTTCGCCACCGCCGAGGACTGGCTGAAGAAGCCGGGCACGGTCGGCAAGGCCTGGCCCATCAGCGAGCTCGCCGTCTTCGACGACGACGGCAACCGGCTCCCGCCCGGTGAACTCGGCACCGTCTACATGAAGATGTCGACCGGTGGATTCGCGTACCACAAGGACAAGGAGAAGACCGCGAAGAACCGCATCGGCGACTTCTTCACGGTCGGCGACCTCGGCGTCCTCGACGAGGACGGCTATCTCTTCCTCCGCGACCGCAAGATCGACATGATCATCTCGGGTGGGGTGAACATCTACCCCGCCGAGATCGAGTCGGCCCTCCTCACCCACCCGGCCGTGGCCGACGCCGCCGCCTTCGGCATCCCGCACGCCGACTGGGGCGAGGAGGTCAAGGCCGTGGTCGAACCGGCCGAGGGCCACGAGCCGGGGGAGGCGCTCGCCACCGCCATCCTGGCGCACTGCGCGGAACGGCTGGCGGGCTACAAGCGCCCCAAGTCGGTCGACTTCATCACGACGATGCCCCGCGACCCCAACGGCAAGCTGTACAAGCGGCGGCTGCGGGAGCCTTACTGGGAGGGCCACGAGCGCCCGCTCTAGTCTCCCGACCGTCGCCGGCCCCTCCACCCTGACGGCCGACCGTGCAAGTCGGACGAATGCCACGATGTGGCAGGATGCTGATCATGAGTTCGAGTACGGCGGGGCCGGCGCGGCAGTGGACGACCTGGGGGCCGGTGGTGGCGGCCGTCGCCCTCGGGCTCGCGTGGGGACGTGGTCTGCCCGGCTTCGCCGTCGGGCTCATCGCGGTCTGTCTGATCGCCGCCGTGCTCGCCGCCGTCCACCACGCGGAGGTCGTCGCCCATCGTGTCGGCGAACCCTTCGGCTCGCTCGTCCTCGCAGTCGCCGTCACCGTCATCGAGGTCGGACTGATCGTCACCCTCATGGCGGGCGGCGGCGAGAAGACCTCCACGTACGCCCGGGACACGGTCTTCGCGGCCGTCATGATCACCTGCAACGGCATCGTCGGTCTCTCGCTGCTCGTCGGAGCGCTCCGCAATCGCGTCGCCGTCTTCAACGCCGAGGGCTCGGGCGGCGCCCTCGCCACCGTCTGCACGCTCGCGACCATGACCCTGGTCCTGCCGACCTTCACGACGAGTCATGCCGGCCCCGAGTTCTCCGGGGCGCAACTGGCCTTCGCCGCCGCCTCCTCCCTCTGTCTGTACGCGGTCTTCGTCGCCGTCCAGACCTTCCGGCACCGCGACTACTTCCTGCCGGTCCCGCAGGAGGGCCGCGCGGGCGCCGAGTCCGAGGACGAGCACGCCGATCCGCCGACCAAGCAGGAGACCCTGGCCAGCCTCGGCCTCCTCGTCCTGGCGCTCGTCGCCGTCGTCGGCCTGGCCAAGCTCGTCTCGCCGACCATCGAGGACGGCGTCGAGTCCGCCGGACTGCCCAAGGCCGTCGTCGGCGTCATCATCGCCCTCATGGTGCTGGCCCCCGAGACCCTCGCCGCCGTGCGCGCCGCACGCCGGGACCGTATGCAGACCAGCCTCAACCTGGCGTACGGCTCCGCCATCGCCAGCATCGGCCTGACGATCCCGGCGATCGCGCTCGCCACCGTCTGGCTGTCCGGGCCGCTGGTCCTCGGCCTCGGGGCGGTCCACATGGTCCTGCTCGTGCTGACCGCCGTCGTGAGCGCGCTGACCGTCGTGCCCGGACGCGCCACCCTGCTCCAGGGCGGCGTCCACCTCTCGATCTTCGCCGCCTTCGTCTTCCTGTCGTTCAGCCCCTGACGCCGGGGCAGCGCAAGGCCTCTGGCCGCACCGGTACTTGACCCGGCACCACACGCCACCGAGGATCCGGTCATGGAACGACTCCTCAGCCGCACCGTCGACGGCGTCCTGCGCGCGAGCGCCCAGCGCACCCCCGAGCGGATCGCCGTACGGTACGCGGACCGCTCCTGGACCTACGCCGAGCTGGACGCGGCCGTGACGACCGCGGCCGCCGTGCTGCGGGAGCGCTACGGGCTCGCGGAACACGACCGCGTCGCGACCTACGGCCACAACTCCGACGCGTACCTCATCGCCTTCCTGGCGTGCTCGCGCGCGGACCTGATCCACGTCCCGGTCAACCACCACCTCACCGGCGAGGACCTCGACTACATCCTGCGCCAGGCCGGGTGTTCGCTCGTCCTCGCCGACCCCGCGCTCGCCGACCGGGTCCCCGCCGACCTTCCCGTACGGGCCCTGCGGGACACCGAGGACTCCTTCCTCGCCGCGCTCGCCGAACCCGACACGTACGACACCGACCGGGACGCCCGCGAGTACGTTCAACTCCTTTACACCTCGGGTACGACGGCGCTGCCCAAGGGCGCCCGGATGACGCACCGGGCGCTGGTCCACGAGTACGCCAGCGCCATCGAGGCGCTGGACCTGCGCGCCGACGACAAGCCGGTGCACTCGCTGCCGCTGTACCACTCCGCGCAGATGCACGTCTTCCTGCTGCCGTACCTCGCGGTCGGCGCCGAGAACACGATCGTGGACGGTCCGGACCCGCAGGTGCTGTTCGACCTGATCGAGGCGGGGCGCGCCGACAGCTTCTTCGCCCCGCCGACCGTCTGGATCGGCCTGTCGAACCACCCGGAGTTCGCGAGCCGCGACCTCTCCGGCCTGCGCAAGGCGTACTACGGCGCCTCGATCATGCCCGTGCCCGTCCTGGAGCGGCTGCGCGAGCGGCTGCCGGGGCTGCGCTTCTACAACTGCTTCGGCCAGTCCGAGATCGGCCCGCTCGCCACCGTCCTCGGTCCGGACGAGCACGAGGGCCGCATGGACTCCTGCGGCAGGACCGTCCGTCACGTCGAGGCCAAGGTCGTCGACGAGGACGGTACGGAGGTCCCGGACGGCACTCCCGGCGAGATCGTCTACCGCTCGCCGCAGTTGTGCGACGGCTACTGGGACAAGCCCGAGGAGACCAAGGAGGCCTTCCGCGGCGGCTGGTTCCGCTCGGGCGACCTCGCGGTGCGCGACGCCGAGGGCTACTACACCGTGGTGGACCGGGTGAAGGACGTCATCAACTCCGGGGGAGTCCTGGTCGCCTCCCGGCAGGTCGAGGACGCCCTCTACACCCACCCGGCCGTCGCCGAGGTCGCCGTCGTGGGCCTCCCCGACGACCGCTGGATCGAGGCGATCACGGCCGTCGTCGTCCCCCGTTCCGACATCACCGAGGCGGACCTGATGACCCATGCCCGCGAGAAGCTCGCCCACTTCAAGGCCCCGAAGAAGATCCTCTTCGTGGCCGAACTCCCGCGCAACGCCAGCGGCAAGATCCTCAAGCGCGAGCTCCGCGACCGCTTCGGCAAGGAGTGACGCCCGCTCAGTCCCGTAGCCCTGGCGAATGAGATCATGACCGCCGCCCCCGCGCACTGCGGGAGCGGACGGGACGGGGAGAACGTGGGTCAGGGGAAGTCGACGTACAACGTGCGGTACGGGTCGCGATGGCCGATCGTCGTGAGCCGGGGCGACGGCACGGAACGCGACGGGGGGCGGCCGGTCGGCATGCTCTGCCGCATAGCCGACGGTA
Source organism: Streptomyces sp. P9(2023) (assembly GCF_032436795.1). Taxonomy (NCBI): domain Bacteria; kingdom Bacillati; phylum Actinomycetota; class Actinomycetes; order Kitasatosporales; family Streptomycetaceae; genus Streptomyces; species Streptomyces sp. P9(2023). The sequence goes on along the minus strand of NZ_JAUPWM010000006.1, from coordinate 289,803 downwards.
CGCAGGCCGTCGGCCACCGGCCGAGCGGCGGGGGTTCGATGCGCACCTTCGACGTCGTCCTCGACGCCCGGACCCCGATAGCCCGGGTGACGACCGAGCAGCCGCACGGGGTGCTCGGGAGCGCCCGGCCCGCCGTCTACCGCGTCGACGACCCGTACGGTGCCCCGCTCGGCCGGGTCACGTACCGGCGCGGCGGCTTCTTCCGGATGCGCCGGGCGCGCTGGACCGCCGAGTCGATGACGGGACTCTCCGTCCGGGGCTACCGGGGGCGCCTGCTGTGGTGGGCGCTCTGGTGGCCCGTCGGGCTGCCACTGAGCCTGATCGTGACGGTCCTGTCCATCCTCGGCGAGGGCGACGGCGGCTTCGGCTCGCCGAGCCGGGTGATCTGGCGCGACGCCTCGGGCCGGGCGCACCTGGTCTTCCGCGGCATGGCGGACGAGTACCGGGTGCTCGACGAGCGCTGGGACCCGCGTCTTGTTGCCGCGCTGCTCGGCCTGCACCAGTCGTACGACCCGTCGGAGGGCGGCGGGGCGGAGGGCTGGTACGCGTCGTGAGGGAGGGGCGGGCGGGCGGCTTGGTCCCGTACCGGGCGGCGGCCGGCTCCCGTAGTGCCCCTCCCCGCGCGGTCACTCGCTCCTGAGGTCGACGATCCGCTTGATCTTGCCCACCGACCGCTCCAGCGTCTCGGGGTCGACCACCTCGACCCCGACCGAGACGCCGATGCCGTCCTTGCAGGCCGCCGCGATCGACCGGGCGGCCTCCGTGCGCTCGTCCGGGGTGGCGTCCGGGCGGGCCTCCGCGCGGACCGTCAGGGCGTCGAGCCGGCCCTCGCGGGTCAGCTTCAGCTGGAAGTGCGGGGCGACCCCGGGCGTGCGCAGCACGATCTCCTCGATCTGGGTGGGGAAGAGGTTCACCCCGCGCAGGATCACCATGTCGTCGGTGCGGCCGGTGACCTTCTCCATCCGCCGGAACACCCGCGCCGTACCCGGCAGCAGCCGCGTCAGGTCCCGGGTGCGGTAGCGGATCACGGGCATGGCCTCCTTGGTGAGGGAGGTGAACACCAGCTCGCCCTCCTCCCCGTCCGGCAGCACCTCGCCCGTGAACGGGTCCACGATCTCGGGGTAGAAGTGGTCCTCCCAGATGTGCAGCCCGTCCTTGGTCTCCACGCACTCCTGCGCGACGCCCGGCCCCATCACCTCCGAGAGCCCGTATATGTCGACGGCGTCGATGGCGAACCGCTCCTCGATCTCCCGCCGCATCGCCTCCGTCCACGGCTCGGCGCCGAAGATGCCCACCTTCAGCGAGGTCGTCCGCGGATCCACGCCCTGCCGCTCGAACTCGTCGAGCAGCGTGAGCATGTATGAGGGCGTCACCATGATGATCTCGGGCCGGAAGTCCTGGATCAGCTGGACCTGGCGGGCCGTCATGCCGCCCGAGGCGGGGATGACCGTACAGCCGAGCCGCTCCGCGCCGTAGTGCGCCCCGAGCCCGCCGGTGAACAGGCCGTAGCCGTACGCCACATGGACCTTGTGCCCCGGTCGGCCGCCGGCCGCGCGGATCGAGCGGGCCACGACGTCGGCCCAGGTGTCCAGGTCGCGTTCGGTGTAACCGACGACGGTAGGCCGGCCGGTGGTCCCGCTGGAGGCGTGGATCCGCCGGACCTCGGACTGGTCGACCGCGAACATCCCGAAGGGGTACTGGTCCCGCAGGTCGGTCTTGGCGGTGAAGGGGAAGCGGGAGAGGTCGGCCAGCGAGCGGCAGTCGTCGGGGTGCAGCCCGGCCTTGTCGAAGGACTGCCGGTAGAAGCCCACGTTCTCGTACGCGTGCCGCAGGGTGGACCGCAACCGCTCCAGCTGGAGCGCCGCCAGCTCCTCGCGCCCGAGCCGCTCGCCGCCGTCCAGCAGATCCGTCATGCCGCGCCCCATCCCGTCACCTGACCGTGACTCGCACTCAACTCGCACCGAAGTAGCACCGAAGTGGCACCGAACTCGCACCGAAGTCGTCCCGAAACGGACGACCGATCATTCGGTAGATCCTTGCGAAGTCAGTAAATCCGGCCGGACCCGGTCCCTGGCAAGGGGGTGGCGGCGATTTTCTGACTCCGCGAGCTCGTGATCATGCTCGGTCACCGCGACGGCGGAGCGCGGACGGCGCACGAGAGGCGCTTACGCCAGGCCGAGTGCTCCTGCACGGCCACGCCGGAAGCATATGACAACGGCAACGATGCGTTAGACCTGAACGCGGAGAGTGACGAACGTCGAGAGTCCCAGGAACGGAGTCAGACCATGTCGGTCGATACGAAGCAGGCGGCGCCCGCGCCCGCCCCCTCCGCCGAGGCGCAGCAGAACCAGCTCAGCCTGAGCACCGCCGCCGCGCGCAACCTCGCGACCACCACCAAGTCCGAACCCCAGATGCAGGGCATCAGCTCCCGCTGGCTGCTCCGCAAGCTTCCGTGGGTCCACACCCCCGGCGGCACCTACCGCGTCAACCGCCGGCTCTCGTACGTCGCCGGCGACGGACGCGTGACCTTCATCAAGAACGGCTCCAAGGTGCAGGTCATCCCCGCGGAGCTGACCGAACTGCCGCTGCTGCGCGGCTTCGACGACCCGACCGCGCTCGGCGCGCTGGCCGACCGGTTCGTGCAGAAGGAGTACGAGCCCGGTCAGGTCATCGTGCACGCCGGCAAGAAGGCCGACCACGTCTTCCTGATCGCCCACGGCAAGGTCGAGAAGGTCGGCACCGGCAAGTACGGCGACGAGACCCTGCTCGGCCGCCTCGGCGACGGCGACACCTTCGGCGGCCAGGTCCTCGCAGGCGACGGCAAGTGGGAGTTCACGGCCAAGGCCGCGACGGGCGTCACGCTGCTGACCCTGCCGCAGTCGGCGTACAAGGCCATCGCCGACCAGTACGAGAGCCTCGGTGCCCATGTCCGGGGCCAGAGCGCCAACGGCCACCGCCGGCCGACCAACAAGGCGGGCGAGGCCGCCATCGAGCTCAGCGCCGGCCACATCGGCGAGGCCGTCCTGCCCGGCGCCTTCGCGGACTACGAACTCAAGCCGCGCGAGTACGAACTGAGCGTCGCCCAGACCGTCCTGAAGGTCCACAGCCGGGTCGCCGACCTCTACAACCAGCCGATGAACCAGACCCAGCAGCAGTTGCGGCTGACCATCCAGGAGCTGCGCGAGCGCCAGGAGTACGAGCTGGTGAACAACCGGGAGTTCGGGCTGCTCCACAACACGGACTTCGACCAGCGCATCCAGACCCACTCGGGACCGCCCACCCCGGACGACCTCGACGACCTGCTGAGCATGCGCAGGGGCACCCAGTACCTCTTCGCCCACCCGCGCGCCATCGCCGCCTTCGGCAAGGAATGCAACAAGCGCGGCCTCATGCTCCGCTCGGTGGAGGTCGACGGCCACGCCATCCCGGCCTGGCGCGGCGTGCCGATCCTGCCCTGCGGCAAGATCCCCGTCAGCCGGCACCAGAGCTCCTCGATCATCGCGATCCGCACCGGCGAGAACAACGAGGGCGTCATCGGTCTCCACCAGACCGGCCTGCCGGACGAGGTCGAGCCCGGCCTCAACTGCCGTTTCATGGGCATCGACGAGAAGGCGATCATCTCCTACCTGATCTCCGCCTACTACTCGGCCGCCGTCCTCGTCCCGGACGCGATCGGCATCCTGGAGAACGTCGAGGTGCGTCCGCGTGCCTGACCCCCGGACGCGCGGGACCGGGGGCTGAGCCGTGTCCGCGATCTCCCGCCTCTCCCGCACCCGGGAAGCGGCGGCGCTGGTCGACGCGGTGCTCGCCGATCCCGGACGGCCCGCCCGACCGGACCTCCTCGGCGCGCCGCCTCCGCCGGCCTCCGCGCTCCCGTACGGGCCCACCGGGCTCGGGACCTCGGCCGCCCGCGTCCTGATCCCGCAGCCGGCCACCTCCGGTGCGGCGCCCGCCTCGGGCACCCCGCCGCCGAAGGGCGTACCGACGCTGTACTGTCCGCCCGCCGTCCGCGACGACCCCGCCCTCGGCGAACTGGTCAACGAGCGCCTGGTGCTGTGGGCCGAGGAGGTCGGCATCTACCCCGGCCACCTCGACAAGGTCCGGTCGGCGAACTTCGGACGGCTGATGATGCTCGGCCACCCCGAGTCCGACGACCCCGACATGCTCCTCGCCGCCGCCAAGTGCGGGCTCGCCGAGTGGGCGGTCGACGACCACATCGTCGACTGCGAGGTGGAGGAGCCCCACCACGAGGTCCTGGGGCAGCGCCTCGCCCTCTGCCACGCCGTCATCGACCGGGCGCAGCTCCCGCTCCGGTACGCGCCCCAGCTGGAACGGGAGGTGAACGCCGACCCCGTGGCGAGGGCGCTCCGCTCGGCCCTGGACAACCTTCTCGCGTACGCCTCGACGACCCAGGTGCGCCGGCTCCGCCACGAGCTGGCCATCATGTTCGTCGCGTACAACCAGGAGGGCGTCTGGCGGACCACCGGGCAACGGCCGCCGGTCTGGGAGTACCTGATGCACCGGCACGAGAACAGCTTCGTCCCGTGCATGGTCCTGGTCGACGCCGTCGCCGGCTACGAGGTGCCCCAGGCCGAGTTCGCCGACCCCCGGGTGCGCCGCGCGTTCAATCTGGCCGGCACGGCGACCGTCCTGATGAACGACCTGTACTCGATGGCCAAGGAAGACCCCACGGACGTCAGCCTGCCCATGCTGATCGCCGCCGAGGAGCGGTGCTCCCTGGAGGAGGCGGTCACGCGCTCCGTGGAGATCCACGACGAGCTGATGCACACCTTCGAGGCCGAGGCGTCCGCCCTGGCCCGCGCCGGCTCCCCGCGGCTGTCCCGCTTCCTGGCCGGAACGTGGGCCTGGGTGGGCGGCAACCGCGAGTGGCACGCGGGCAGCGCCCGCTACCGGACCGCGGACTGACCCAGGGCGGCCGTCCCCCTCCCCGTACCACCCCTACATTCCTCCGTCCCCCCACACGAACCACGTAAGGAACCCCACGCATGACCACGACCACCCAGTCCACCGTGCTGCGTACGCCCTACCAGGAGTCCGTGGCCCGCTACTGGAACACCCACCAGCAGGACCCGGTCAATCTGCGGCTCGGCGAGATCGACGGGCTCTACCACCACCACTACGGGATCGGCGACTACGACCCCGCCGTCCTGGCCGGCCCCGAGGACACCCGGGACGCGCGGATCATCCAGGAGCTGCACCGGCTCGAGACGGCCCAGGCCGACCTGCTCCTCGACCACCTGGGAAACCGCACGCCGGACGACGTCCTCCTGGACGCGGGTTCGGGCCGCGGCGGCACGAGCATCATGGCCGAGCAGCGGTTCGGCTGCCGCGTCGACGGCGTCTCGATCTCCGAGTACCAGGTCGGCTTCGCCAACGCGCAGGCCGAGAAGCGCGGGGTCGCCGACCGGGTCCGGTTCCACTTCCGGAACATGCTGGACACCGGCTTCGCCACCGGCTCGCGCCAGGCCGTCTGGACCAACGAGACCACGATGTACGTGGATCTCTTCGAGCTCTTCGACGAGTTCTCCCGGCTCCTGGAACACGGCGGCCGGTACGTCTGCATCACCGGCTGCTCGAACGACGTGACCGGGCTCCGCTCCAAGGCGGTCAGCCGGATCGACGAGCACTACACCTGCAACATCCACCCGCGCAGCGCCTACTTCCGGGCGCTCGCGGAGAACAACCTCGTGCCCATCGAGGTCGTCGACCTGACGGCGGCGACGATCCCGTACTGGGAGCTGCGCGCGAAGTGCTCGGTGGCGACCGGCATCGAGGATCCGTTCCTCACGGCGTACAAGGAAGGCAGCTTCCACTACCTGATGATCGTCGCCGATCGGATCTGACCTTTCGGCGACCTGTCGCTGTCGGAACGGAGGCCCCGGGTGACCGCCTGGGGCTTTCCCCGTCGACCTCGCCTGCCACCGCGGTAACCGTAAGATCACACAATTGAGTGTGTTTGATCGTCTTCCCGCACGTTCTGCGCACAACGTGGGAAACCGGAGAGAACCAGAGGTCCGACCGGCGACTGTTCCCCGGCCCGGACGGACCCCCGTCAGCTCCTCCGGACGTAAAGGACCCCCATGCCCGTCCTGTGCCGTCCCGCCGTCGCCGTCCCCGAGCACACGATCACCCAGGAACAGACCCTCGACCTGGCCCGGAGCCTGCACGCCGGCCATGAGCAACTCCCGCTCGTGCTCCGCCTCATCGGCAACACCGGCGTCGCCAAGCGCCATCTCGTGCAGCCCATCGAGCGCACGCTCGCCCACCCCGGATTCGAGGCGCGCAACGCCGCGTACGAATCCCAGGCCAAGGCGCGGGTGCCCGCCGTCGTGGAGGAGGCGCTCGGCCACGCGGGCCTGGAGGCCCGGGACATCGACCTGATCGTCTACGTCTCCTGCACCGGCTTCATGATGCCCTCGCTCACGGCCTGGATGATCAACACCCTGGGGTTCCGCAACGACACCCGGCAGATGCCGATCGCCCAGCTCGGCTGCGCGGCGGGCGGCGGCGCCATCAACCGAGCCCACGACTTCTGCGTCGCCTACCCCGGCGCCAACGCGCTCATCGTGGCCTGCGAGTTCTGCTCCCTGTGCTACCAGCCGACCGATCTCACGGTCGGCAACCTGCTCTCCAACGGCCTGTTCGGCGACGCCGTCGCGGCGGCGGTGATCCGGGGCACGGGCGGTGTCGGCGTACGGCTCGAAGGCAACGGCTCGCACCTGGTGCCCGACAGCGAGGACTGGATCGCCTACAAGGTGCGCGAGACCGGCTTCCACTTCATGCTCGACAAACGCGTCCCCGGCACGATGGAGCAGCTCGCCCCGGCCCTCGTGGACCTCGCCGCCCGGCATGGACAGGACGCCGGCGCCCAGGACTTCTACATCATCCACGCGGGCGGGCCGCGCATCCTCGACGACCTCGGCCGCCATCTCAAGGTCGCCCCGGAGGCCTTCCGCTTCAGCCGGGCCACGCTGACGGAGTACGGCAACATCGCGAGCGCCGTCGTCCTGGACGCCCTGCGCCGGCTCTTCGAGGAGGGCGGCCCCGCGCCCGGCTCGCCCGGCCTGATCGCGGGCTTCGGCCCCGGAATCACCGCCGAGGTCTCCCTCGGCCGCTGGACCGGCGACCGCCCGGCGGACGAGATCCGCCGCGAACCCGTCCGCCTGGACCAGCCATCACCCACCCGCCTGGACCCGCGGGAGCCCACCCGCCTTACTCCGTCCCCGTCCCTCACGTCGCCGAACACCCCCGCACCCGCGAAAGTCGCCTCATGACCACCACCGCCACCCCCCAGTCCGCCGACACCCCGCGCGTCCACTTCTGGGCCGTGCCCGATCTCACCGGCCTCGAATTCGACCCCCTGCTCGCCAAACTGCTCCACGAGGACCCGGTCACCCGGGTCCGGCTGCCGCACGGCGAGGGTCACGCCTGGCTGGTGACCCGCTACGAGGACGTCAAGTTCGTCTCCGTCGACCCGCGCTTCAGCCGCCAGGCGGTCCACGGCCGCCAGATCACCCGGCTCGCCCCGCACTTCATCCCCATGGACGGCGCCGTCGGCTTCGCCGACCCGCCGGACCACACCCGGATGCGGCGCGTCGTCGCCCGCGCCTTCTCCGCCCGCGCCCTGGCCGCCCTCCGCGACCACGCCCAGGCCACCATGGACCGGCTCCTCGACGCCGTGGAGGAACAGGGCGCCCCCGCCGATCTGATGGCCATGGTCAACCGGCCCTTCCCGCTCGCCATGGTCAGCGAGCTGATGGGCGTACCGGAGGGCGACCAGCCGCTGATGGCGAAGTGGTCCGACACGATCATCTCGGCCGGGGCCGGCCGCGAGGCCAGCGAGCAGGCGAAGGCCCAGATGGCCCAGTACTTCACCGACCTCATCGGCCGCAGTCACGACACCGGCCGCGAGACCCTCGCCGCCGTCCTCGCCGACGCCGTCGACGACGCCACCCTGGAGGAGCACGAGGCCGTCGGCCTCGCCGTCCTCATCCAGATCGGCGGCGCGCACGCCGTGCGCAACAACAGCGCCAACATGGTCTACGCCCTCCTCACCCACCCCGAGCACCTCGCCCGGCTGCGGGCCGAACCGGAGCTGCTGCCGCAGGCCGTCGACGAGCTGCTCCGCTACATCCCGCACCGCAACGCGGTCGGACTCTCCCGGATCGCCCTGGAGGACGTCGAGGTCGGGGGCGTCCTGATCCCGGCCGGCGAACCCGTCTACGTCTCGTACCTGACCGCCAACCGCGACCCGGAGGTCTTCCCCGACCCCGAGCGCCTCGACTTCGACCGGGGCTACAACCCGCACGTCGCCTTCGGCCACGGACCGCACTACTGCCCCGGCTCCCAACTCGCCCGCATCGAGTCCGAGATCCTCCTCGACACCCTCTGGAAGCGGTTCCCCGGGCTGCGGCTCGCCGTGCCCGAGGAGGAGATCCAGTGGCAGCGGGGCGCGCTGATCCGCGGCCCCGAGACACTGCCGGTCACCTGGTGAGAGGACGTACGGCACCATGACAGCCATCCACCCGGCCGACGGACTCGTCGTCCCGCCCGGACACGGCAGGACCCTCACGACGGCCGCCCAGCGGGTGACGTTCAAGGTCACCGGCGAGCACACCCCGACCGCCTCCACCTTCGAGGTCGAGGTCCCGCCGGGGTTCGACGTGGGCGCCCACACCCACGGCCACAGCGAGGAACTCTTCTACCTCCTCGAAGGCGAGCTGGACGTCCTCGCCTTCGAACCGCTCGTCCGCACCCCCGACCGCTGGCGGGACTGGGAGTCCGCCTCGGGGGAGCGGGCCGTACGGGCCACCCCGGGCACCCTGATCCTCGTGCCGCCCGGCTGCCCGCACGCCTTCGCCAACCCGACGGGGGAGCCGGCCAGAATGCTCTTCCAGGCCTCCCCGCCGCCGGACCACGAGCGGTACTTCGAGGAGCTCATGGAGATCCTCGGCGCCGGCGGAGACGTCGACCACGCGGCGATCGAGGCACTCCGCCGCCGCTACGACATCGAACAGCTCACGCCACTGCGCCACACGCCCGGCTGACCCGCCGCCCGGTCCGTCGGGGCGCGGAAATGCCGTTGCGGCGCCCCGACGGCAGGTGCTGGAGTCTGCGCCATGGACCACCACGCACAGCTCCTCGCCCGGTACGACCGCCAGATGCGCCTCGGTGCCCGCCCCGACGGGCCCGGCACACGGGTGGAGCGGGTCGGCCCGGTCGTACGCCAGACGGGCCCGGCCCACGCGTGGAACGGCGTTCTCTGGTCCGGTCTCGGGGAGCGGGACGCCGACGAGGCCGTCGCCGAGCAGATCCGCCACTTCACCGCCCTCGGCCTGCCCTTCGAGTGGAAGGTCTACGGACACGACGCACCGGCGGACCTCGCCGACCGGCTGCTCGCCGCCGGGTTCACCGCCGAGGACCAGGAGACCCTGATGACCGCCGAGGCGGCCGCACTGCCGGCCGCCGTGGACCTCCCGGAGGGCGTCGAGCTGATCCCCGTCACCGACGCGGCCGGGGTCGCGCTGGTGACCGAGGTCCATGACCGGGCCTTCGGCGGGGACAGCTCCCACATCGGCCGCCAGCTCCTCGACCGGCTGGCCGCCGCGCCCGACACCGTCGCCGCCGTACTCGCCATGGCCGACGGCGAACCCGTCAGCGCGGCGCGCCTGGAGCTCTACCCCGGCACCGACTTCGCGGGCCTGTGGGGCGGAGGCACGGTCGAAGCCTGGCGGGGCAGGGGCCTCTACCGCGCCCTGGTCGCCTTCCGCACCCGGATCGCCGTCGAGCGCGGCCACCGGTACGTCCAGGTCGACGCGGCCGCCATGAGCCGACCGATCCTCACCCGCCTCGGCTTCACCGCCCTGACGACGACCACGCCGTACGTGTACGTCCCGTAGGGACCTGAGGCGCCGTCCGATCCGGGGCGTTCGGGACCCGGCCGGCGCCGTCGACGACCGGCGTTGACAGGCAAGTGTCGACATGTCGCTATGGTTCGCCGCTCAGCCCGACCTGCGCCGGTACCCCCAGCCCCCGCCGTGTCCGGCGGAGCCCCAGAACCTGAGCGAGGAACCATGCCGCAGCGCGCCGCCACCGTCGTCGGCGGCGGGATCGGCGGCCTCGCGGCCGCCATCGCCCTGCACCGGCGGGGCTGGCGCGTCGAAGTGCTGGAACGGGCGCCCGAGTTCACCGAGATCGGCGCCGGGATCTCCCTCTGGCCGAACGCCCTGCGCGCGCTCGACGCGCTCGGTCTGGCCGACACCGTGCGGGCGATCGGCGCCGTCGAGGCCACGGGCGGTGTACGCGACCGCCGGGGCCGCTGGCTGGCCCGTACGGACAACGCGGAACTCGTGCGCCGCTTCGGCCATCCGCTGCTCGTCGTGCACCGCGCCGAGCTGCTGCGGGCGCTCACCGAGGCACTGCCCCCGGAGTGCCTGCGGTCGGGCAGCGAGGTGACCGCCGTCCGCGACGACGGCGACGGCCTCGTCGTCCGGCACGGCCGCGGTGAGGCCCGGTCCGACCTCGTCATCGGCGCGGACGGGCTGCGCAGCGCGGTCCGCCGCGCGCACTGGCCCGACGCGCCCGGCCCCCGGTACGCCGGCTACACCGCCTGGCGCATGGTCACCGAGCCCCTCGCCGAGCCGCCCGCCGAGGGCGCCGCGACCTGGGGCCGCGGCGAGCGGTTCGGCTACACGGCGCTGCCCGGCGGGCGGATGTACTGCTTCGCGACCGCGTCGCTGCCACCGGGAACGGCCTTCGGCTCCACCGAGCACGCAGAACTGCTGCGCCGGTTCGGCTCCTGGCCCGATCCCGTCCCCTTCCTGCTGGCCGCCGTCCCCGCCGACACGGTGCTCCGCCACGACCTCTACGCACTTCCGCCGCTGACCTCCTTCGTGCGCGGCCGGGTCGCCCTGCTCGGCGACGCCGCCACCGGTCTCGGCGGCCGACGTCGAGACCGTACGCGAGGCAACCGCCGGCCGCTCGATCCCCGTGGTCGTCCGCACCGCCGACCCGGCGGCCGAGGCGGCCCTCGAACCCCACGTCGACGGCTTCACCCGCGCCGACGACCCGCGCGTCCGCCACGTCTCGGACGCCTCGGTCACCGCCGCTGCCGCCACGCTCGACGAGCCGGGAGCCGTCGTCCTCGCCCGGCCAGGGGTGCTCGTCGAGGCCGGGCCGGGCTGGTTCGCCCGGGTCACCGAGGCCGCCACGCCCACCGCACCCGCTCCGGGGCTGCGGGACGCGGGCCGCGACCCGCGCCGGTGGCCCGCCTGGGTGTGGGCGCTGCTCGTCGGACTCGGCATGATCGGCGGCGGACTCGGCGCCGCGGCGATCACGCTCGGGCCCGTCCTGCTCCGGTACGACCGCGACTACCTCGGCATGACGCTGCACGACCTGCACGCCGCCAACCACCACCTCGTGCACTTCCTCCAGCACGACCGGATCACCATGGCCGGCACGATGGTGTCGATCGGCGCCCTCTACACGGGTCTCGCCGTCGGCGGGATCAGACGCGGATGGCCCTGGGCCCGCGAGACGTACCTGCTCTCCGGAGCCATCGGATTCCCCACCCTGTTCTACTTCCTGGTCACGGGCTTCGTGGAACCCCTCCACACCGCCACCACCCTCGTGCTGTTCCCGATGTTCGTGGCGGCGGTCCGCCGGCGCCCGCACACCCCGCGCCGGAACCCGATGCCCGAGGGCCCGGAACGGGAACGCCGACGGGCCCTGGTGGGCCAACTGCTGCTCATCGTCACGGGAGCCGGCCTGTTCGTCGGCGGCGCGGTCATCTCGACCGTCGGCCTCACGGGCGTCTTCGTGCCGACCGACCTGGTCTTCCTGGGGGCCGACACGCAGACCCTGGAAGCCGTGAACCCGCGACTCGTCCCCTTCGTCGCCCACGACCGCGCGGGCTTCGGCGGCGCACTGATGTCCGCCGCCGTGGCGATCACCCTGCTCAGCGCCTGGGGCTGGCGGCGCGGCGAGTCCTGGGTCTTCTGGACCCTGTCCACCGCGGCGGCCTTCGGCTTCCTGCCCGCGGTCGTGGTGCACGCGGCGATCCACTACACGGACTTCCTCCACCTCGCCCCGGTCTACGTGGGCATCGCCACGACCGCCACCGGCCTGCTGCTGGCCCGCCCCTACCTTTGCGCGCCTAGGACCGCGGCCAGTGGGAAGGGCGTTCGAACCCCTGGGGCAGGCGGGTCGTCGCGTCGCCGCGCGCCGCGTTCAGCTGGGGCTGGGTGAGGAACAGGGCGTCGGTGAGGTCCGCGCCCGAGAGGTCGGCGTCCCGCAGGTCGGCGCCGATCAGGTCGGTGAGGGACAGGTCCGCGCCCTTCAGGTCGGCGGCGATCAGGAGGGCGCCCCGCAGGTCGGCGCCCCGCAACTTGGCGCCGCGCAGCCGGGCGCCCATCAGGTCCGCGCCGCGCCGGCTCTTGGTCCTGGCGCCCGCCGTGGCCCGCACCAGGGTGCTGGTCCTCAGGAGCAGCGGGTTGACCTCGCCCCGCACGGCGGCGACGTCCAGCTTCTCCAGCACCTCCGCCGAGCCCTCGGTGAGGTCCTCCACCCGCTCCAGAGCCCGCCGCAGCTCCGCGTGGACCGGGCGGGCGGCGGGTCGCGCGAGCGCCTCGGTGAGGTAGCGCAGCAGCTCGTGGAGCTGGCGCATCACCGGGAAGACCTCGTACATCCGGCGCGCGCTCTCCGGTGCCTCGCGCCAGGAGACCCCGCCGAAGGTGACCTGGGAGACCTTCTGGCCCGCGCCGAAGCAGTCGTACACCGTGCAGCCCGAGAACCCGCTGGGCCGCAGCCGGGTGTGGATGCCGCAACGGAAGTCCTCCTGGAGGTTCCGGCACGGTTCCCCGGGCGCCTTGTTCACGGCGAAGTCGGCGGAGTTGGCGAAGGGGAGGGCGACGCAGCACAGCCCGAAGCAGTTCGAGCAGTCGCCTCGGAGGGTCTCGGGCATGGGGGAGTGGTTCCTTCGTGGGTGGGAGTGATCCCACCGTATCGCGCCCCCGGCGAAATCGGTTGCGAAGATCATCCTGCGGCGCGCACGATCGTTGCCATGCCGAGCTTCACGACGTACGACGGGACCGAACTGGCCTATGACGTACGAGGGGAGGGCGAGCCGCTCGTCTGCCTCCCGGGCGGCCCGATGCGCGACGCCGCGTACCTCGGCGAACTCGGCGGCCTCGCCGCGTACCGCCGACTGATCGTGCTCGACCTCCGTGGCACGGGCGCGAGCGCCGAGCCCGCGGACCCCGCCTCGTACCGCTGCGACCGCCAGGTGGCCGACGTCGAGGCGCTGCGGCGCCACCTCGGGCTCGAGCGGATCGACCTGCTCGGCCACTCGGCCGCCGGGAACCTCGCCACGCTGTACGCGGCGGCCCACCCCGAGCGGGTGAGCTCGCTCGTCCTCGTCACCCCGGGGACGCGGGCCGTCGGCATCGAGATCACCGACGAGGAGTGGGACAAGGCGGGGGAGGTGTTCGCCGACGAGCCCTGGTACGCGGACGCGCGGGCCGCCCTCGCGACGATCGGGCCCGACACGCCCGTGGCCCGGGTCATGGAGCTGGCCGCGCCCTTCGCCTACGGCAGATGGGACGAGGCCGCCCGGGCCCACGCGGCGGCGATCACCGACCAGGCCCACTGGGACGCCGCGGCCGCCTACTACGCACCCGGCGCCTTCGACCCCGAGGCGACCCGGGCCGCGCTGAGCGCGCTCACCGCGCCCGTCCTGATCCTTGCGGGGGAGTACGACGGCGGCCCGAGCCCGGCGCGGGCGGCCGAGCTGGCGGCGTTCTTCCCGAACGCCGAGCTGGTCGTCCAGGCCCGCGCGGGGCACTTCCCCTGGGTGGACGACGCGGGCGCCTTCGCCCGCTCGATCGCCGCGTTCCTCGACCCGGAGGTCCGTACGGTCACCGTCGACGGCGTCCGCCTCGCCTACCGGGTGTGGGGCGAGGAGGCCGCCCCGCCCGTGGTGCTCGTGCACGGGCGCGGCGGGAACAGCGCCGACTGGGCGCGGATCGCCGGAGACCTGGCCGCGGACCACCGGGTGTACGCCGTCGACCTGCGCGGTCACGGCCTGAGCGACTGGACCGTGCCGTACGGATTCGACGTGTTCCGCGACGAGTTGCGCGGCTTCCTGAAGGAGCTGGACCTCGCCGGCGCCGATGTGGTGGCCCACTCGATGGGCGGCGCGGCGGCCTACCTCCTCGCCATGGACGAGCCCGGCCTGATCGGCCGACTGGTCCTGGAGGAGGCGCCCGTCTTCTTCCCGCTCGATCCGCCGCGCGGCCGCGCCGCCCGCCCCGAGGGGCCCCTCGGCCTCGACTGGGACGTCGTGCTCGCGACCGACGCCCAGCTGAACGTGCCGGATCCCGCCTGGCGCGAGGGGCTCGCGGCGATCACCGCCCCGACCCTCGTCGTGGCGGGCGGCGAGATCAGCCACCTCGCGCAGGAGCGGCTCTCCTGGATGGCCGACCACATCCCCGCCGCCCGCCTCGTCACGATCGACACCGGCCACGAGATCCACGCGTCCCGGCCGGCCGACTTCCTCGTCGCGCTGCGCGAGTTCGGGATCTAGCGCGATGACACACACGCCCGGCCGGATGCGGGACCTCGATCTGTACGCCCACCTCGCCGCGTACGGCGATGTTCTGGGCGTCGGCATCGGCGGGCGCCCCGCCGAGTGGGAGGCGAGGCTGGGCTCCGACCACCTCGACGTCAGCTCGCACGGGGTCCTGCGCCGCGACCACGGACTCGTGGAGCTCGCGTTCCGGGAGGACCACGGCACATGGCGCTGCTCCGGCATCAGCCTGCAGGTTCACCGGCTGGGACACGGCGACCCGAGCACGGTGCCGGTACCCCTCCGGGACACGTACGGGCCCTTCGCCCGTCGAGCGAGGTTCGACGAGCTGACCGCCGTGATAACCGGCCTGGGCCACCCGATCGAGCCGGACAACGACGCGACGACCACGGACGTGCACCGGTACCGCGTGCCACGTTCCGGGGCGAGGATTTTCGTCGTCGCCGATCCTGATCCCTACGGAGACGGCGAGGAGGATCCGGACGAGTCCGCCTGTCCCGAGGCCGGGGACGTCTGGGCCGTCGACTTCTCCCCGGCCTGGTGGCCGGTGACGGACTGACCTGGGCGTCGTCCCGGGCCGGGGACACCCGGCGTGGACGGACGGCCGGCCGGGCTCATGAAGAGGCTCCGGCGTCCTCGGCCGCCGCCACCGACCGGGCCCACCGGTAGTCGGCCTTGCCGCTGGGGGAGCGCTGGATGAGGTCGGTGATCACCAGCTGGCGGGGGATCTTGTACCCGGCGAGACGGGTGCGGCAGTGCGTCTGGACGGTCCCCAGGTCGAGAGCCGCCGCCCCGGCGCGCAGCTGCACGACGGCCGCCACATGGTTGCCCCACTTCGCGTCCGGCACGCCCGCGACCAGCGCGTCGTACACGTCCGGATGGGACTTGAGCGCCTGCTCGACCTCCTCCGGATAGACCTTCTCGCCGCCGGTGTTGATGCACTGCGAACCCCGGCCGAGGACCGTGACGATGCCGTCCGCGTCGACCGTCGCCATGTCGCCGAGCAGGACCCAGCGCTCGTCGCCCTTCTGGAAGAAGGTCTCGGCCGTCTTCGCCGGGTCGTTGTAGTAGCCGAGCGGGACATGGCCGCGCTGCGCCAGCCGGCCGACCTCGCCCACCGCGACCTGCTCGTACGTCACCGGGTCCACGACCCGCGTCCGCTCGTTGACCTCCAGCCGGAAGCCCTTCTCCGGGCCGGAGTCGTCCGTCGCCTTGCCGTTGGAGCCGGACTCCGAGGAACCGAAGTTGTTCAGCAGCAGCACGTTCGGCACGAGGGCCTGGAACTGCGCCCGTACCGTCTCCGACATGATCGCCCCGGAGGACGAGACGCTGAAGAGCGACGACAGGTCGGTCCCCTTGAGCGGGCCGTGCAGCGCGTCGATCAGCGGCCTGAGCATCGCGTCGCCCACCAGCGACACGCTCGACACCTTCTCCTTCTCGATCGTCCGGAGCACCTCCTCGGGCACGTACTTGCGGTGGATGGCCACCCGCTGCCCGTAGTTGAAGGCGATGAAGGAGGTCAGCGTCGACGTGCCGTGCATCAGCGGGGGAGCGGGGAAGAAGGTGAGCCCGGCGCCGCCCGCCGCGACCCGCTCGGCCAGCTCCTCGGGCCGCTTGACGGCCTCGCCCGCCGGGTCGCCGCCGAAGAGCCCGGCGAAGAAGAGGTCCTCCTGGCGCCACATGACGCCCTTCGGCATCCCCGTCGTACCACCGGTGTAGATGATGAAGAGGTCGTCGGCCGAGCGCGGCGCGAAGCCGCGCTCAGGTGAACCGGCCGACTCGGCGTCCGTGAACGCGATGCAGGTGAGCTCCGGGGAACCCCCGGCCGGGGTCCCCACCCGGACGAGGTGCCGCAGCTTCTCCGTCTGCGGCAGGGCCGCCGTGACCCGCTCCGTGAACTCGGCGTCGAAGACGAGCGCGGCCAGGTCCGCGTCCTTGTAGAGGTAGACCAGCTCCTCCTCCACGTACCGGTAGTTCACGTTCACCGGCACGATCCGCGCCTTCAGACAGGCCAGGACGGTCTGCAGGTACTCGACGCCGTTGTAGAGGTGCAGGCCCAGGTGTTCGCCCGGCCGGATGCCGGAGTCGATCAGATGGTGGGCGAGCCGGTTGGCGGCGGCGTCGAGCTGCGCGTACGTGAGCCGGTGCTCCGCCCCCGTGCCCGGGTGGTCGACGTAGACGAGGGCCTCGCGCTCCGGGACCACGTCCACGACCGACTCGAACAGGTCGGCAAGGTTGTACTCCACCGTTCCTCCTGACCTCGCTGGTCGTCCGGGGCCCGAACTGACTCGGCGGTCATTAGAGCGCCGCAGGGTGGAGGTGGGAAGGGGTCGCGCAGAACAATCTGACTGAGTGTCAGCAAACTATTGAACTGGACCCGCACCTACTGCAACCTGTTCTAGGTCTGGAGACGGGAGGACGTCCATGGGTGGGACCGAACACCTCACCGTGCAGCGCGAAGGCGCCACGCTCGTGCTGACACTCAACCGGCCGGAGGCCAAGAACGCGCTCTCACTGCCGATGCTGGTCGGGCTGTACGACGGCTGGCTGGAGGCCGACGCCGACGACACGGTCCGCTCCGTCGTCCTCACCGGCGCCGGCGGCTCCTTCTGCGCCGGGATGGACCTCAAGGCGCTGGCGGGCAAGGGCATGGCGGGTGAGCAGTACCGGGACCGGCTCAAGGCCGACCCCGATCTGCACTGGAAGGCGATGCTGCGCCACCACCGGCCGCGCAAGCCGGTCATCGCGGCGGTCGAGGGCTACTGCGTCGCGGGTGGCACGGAGATCCTGCAGGGCACCGACATCCGGATCGCGGGCGACACCGCGACGTTCGGGCTCTTCGAGGTGAAACGCGGCCTGTTCCCGATCGGCGGCTCGACGGTCCGGCTGCCGCGCCAGATCGCCCGGACGCACGCGCTGGAGATGCTGCTGACGGGGCGGCCGTACGGAGCGGAGGAGGCGGCCCGGATCGGCCTCGTGGGTCGGGTCGTTCCGGCGGGAACGGCGCTGGAGGCGGCGCTCGCCGCCGCGGAACAGATCAACGCCTGCGGGCCGCTCGCGGTCGAGGCGGTGAAGGCGTCGGTGTACGAGACGGCGGAGCTGACGGAGACGGACGGCCTTGCGGCGGAACTCGCGCGGGGCTGGCCGATCTTCGAAACGGCGGACGCGAAGGAGGGCGCGCGGGCGTTCGCGGAGAAACGGCCGCCGGTGTACCGCCGGGAGTGACCTTTCCCCACCCCGCCCTCCCCCCAGACTCCGTCCGGGGAGACCCCCATCCCGAACTGGGGCTCCGCCCCAGACCCCGCGCCTCAATCGCCGGCGGGGCTGGTTTTCCGCCCTGCGGGCGGGAAATTCAGCCTGTCCGGCGTTTGAGGACACGGCCGAAGGCCGTACGGGGTCTGGGGGCTTGCCCCCAGTTCGGGAAGGGGCGGAGTGGGGAGACGGCCCCGCGCAGCGGCCCCCCGACCCGTACCGACCCTCCAACAAGGAGCCCCATGTCACCGACCCCCGCCCCCGACACCCTCCGCGCCCCCCTAGTCGTAGAGTTCCCCTTCACCCGCTCCCTCGGCCCCGTCCAGTCCGCCTTCCTGACCGGGCTGCGCGAGCGGACCGTGCTCGGGGTGAGGACCGGGACCGGCACCGTGCTCGTCCCGCCCGTCGAGTACGACCCCGAGACCGCCGAAGAACTCCGCGACCTCGTCGAGCTCGGCACCACCGGCACCGTCACCACCTGGGCCTGGAACCCCGAACCCCGCACCGGACAGCCCCTGTCCACCCCCTTCGCCTGGGTCCTCGTCCGCCTCGACGGCGCCGACACCGCCCTCCTCCACGCCCTCGACGCGCCCGGCCCCGAGGCCGTCCGCACCGGGATGCGCGTCCGGATCCGCTGGGCCGCCGAACGGACCGGCGCCATCACCGACATCGCCTGCTTCGAACCGTACGAGAGCGTCCCCGCGAACGAGCCCCGCCCTCACGACGGCACCTTCGCCGACCCCGTCACCGGCATCGTCGCCCCCGCCCGCCTCGACTACACGTACAGCCCCGGCCGCGCCCAGACCGCCTACCTGCACGCCCTCGGCGACAACCGGACCGTCGGCGAACGCTGCCCGTCCTGCGCCAAGGTGTACGTCCCGCCCCGCGGCGCCTGCCCCACCTGCGGCGTGGCCACCACCGAACAGGTCGAGGTCGGCCCGCGCGGCACGGTCACCACCTACTGCATCGTCAACATCAAGGCCAGGAACCTCGACATCGAGGTCCCGTACGTCTACGCCCACATCGCCCTCGACGGCGCCGGGCTCGCGCTCCACGGCCGGATCGGCGGCATCCCCTACGACCAGGTGCGGATGGGGCTGCGCGTCGAACCCGTCTGGAGCGAGGACGGCCGCTACCCCGACCACTACCGGCCCAGCGGCGAGCCCGACGCCGACTACGACACGTACAAGGAGCTTCTGTGACGCGGTACGCCAGGGACGTCGCGATCGTCGCCTTCGCCCAGACCGACCACCTGCGGCGCACGGACGAGGTCTCCGAGGTCGAGATGGTCATGCCCGTCCTCCACGACGTGCTGCGGCAGACCGGACTGAAGACCGCCGACATCGGCTTCACCTGCTCCGGCTCCTCCGACTACCTGGCCGGCCGCGCCTTCTCCTTCACCATGGCTCTCGACGGCGTCGGAGCCTGGCCGCCGATATCCGAGTCCCATGTCGAGATGGACGGCGCCTGGGCGCTGTACGAGGCCTGGGTGAAGCTGCTGACCGGCGAGGCCGACACCGCGCTCGTCTACTCGTACGGGAAGTCCTCGCCCGGCTCCGTACGCGACGTCCTCACCCGGCAGCTCGACCCCTACTACCTCGCCCCGCTCTGGCCCGACACCGTCTCCCTCGCCGCCCTCCAGGCGCAGTCGCTCATCGACGCCGGACACACCGACGAGCCGGCCCTGGCCGCCATCGCCACCCGCAGCCGCCAGGACGCCACCGCCAACCCGCACGCACAGCTGCCCGGCGCCCGTGAACAGGGCGAGTACGTCGTCGCGCCGCTGCGCACCGGCGACTGCCCGCCCGTCGGCGACGGCGCCGCCGCCGTCATCCTCGCCGTCGGCGACCGGGCCCGCGAGCTGTGCGAACGCCCGGCCTGGGTCCGCGGCCTCGACCACCGGATCGAGGCGCACTCCCTCGGCGTGCGCGACCTCACCGACTCGCCCTCCACCCGGCTCGCCGCCGAGCGCGCCGGAGCCTTCGACCGGCCCGTCGACACCGCCGAACTGCACGCCCCCTTCACCTCCCAGGAGGTCGTGCTCCGCCGGGCCCTCGACCTCGACGACAGGGTGAGGGTCAACCCGTCCGGCGGAGCGCTCGCCGCCAACCCGATGATGGCCGCCGGCCTCATCCGCCTCGGCGAGGCCGCCGCCCGCATCCACCGGGGCGCCTCCGACCGCGCCCTGGCCCACGCCACCTCCGGCCCCTGCCTGCAACAGAACCTGGTGGCCGTCCTGGAAGGGGAAGCCCGTGGCTAAGGCCGTGACATCGAAAGAGCCCGTCGCCGTCGTCGGGATCGGCCAGACCAAGCACGTCGCCGCGCGCCGGGACGTGTCGATCGCCGGACTCGTCCGCGAGGCCGCCCTGCGCGCCCTGGCGGACGCCGAACTGACCTGGGCGGACATCGACGCCGTCGTCATCGGCAAGGCCCCCGACTTCTTCGAGGGCGTGATGATGCCGGAGCTGTACCTCGCCGACGCCCTCGGCGCGGTCGGCAAGCCGATGCTCCGCGTGCACACGGCGGGTTCGGTCGGCGGTTCCACCGCGCTCGTCGCCGCGAACCTGGTCGCCGCCCGCGTCCACGGCACCGTCCTGACGCTCGCCTTCGAGAAGCAGTCCGAGTCCAACGCCATGTGGGGGCTGTCGCTGCCCATCCCGTTCCAGCAGCCACTGCTCGCCGGGGCAGGCGGGTTCTTCGCCCCGCACGTCCGCGCCTACATGCGCCGCACCGGCGCCCCGGACACCGTCGGCTCCCTCGTCGCGTACAAGGACCGGCGGAACGCCCTGAAGAACCCGTACGCCCACCTCCACGAGCACGACATCACCCTGGAGAAGGTCCAGGCCTCGCCGATGCTCTGGGACCCGATCCGCTACTCCGAGACCTGCCCGTCCTCCGACGGCGCCTGCGCGATGGTCCTCACCGACCGGGCGGGCGCGCAGCGTTCACCGCGGCCGCCCGCCTGGGTGCACGGCGGCGCGATGCGCAGCGAACCCACGCTCTTCGCGGGCAAGGACTTCGTCTCTCCGCAGGCCGGGAAGGACTGCGCGGCCGACGTCTACCGGCAGGCCGGCATCACCGACCCGCGCCGGGAGATCGACGCCGTCGAGATGTACGTCCCGTTCTCCTGGTACGAGCCGATGTGGCTGGAGAACCTGGGCTTCGCGGAGGAGGGCGAGGGCTGGAAGCTGACCGAGGCCGGGGTCACCGAACTCGACGGCGACCTGCCCGTGAACCCCTCCGGCGGTGTCCTCTCCACCAACCCCATCGGCGCGTCCGGGATGATCCGCTTCGCCGAGGCGGCGATGCAGGTACGGGGGCAGGCCGGCGAGCACCAGGTGGAGGGGGCGCGAAGGGCGCTCGGGCACGCGTACGGAGGGGGCGCGCAGTTCTTCTCGATGTGGCTCGTCGGGGACCGGCCACCGGCCGGCTGACCGCCTTCGGGAGGTCTGTCGGCTCCCGGTACCGCTCGCTACGCTGAGCCCCGGACGACGACGTTGCGCAATGCGGGAGGAGCACGGACGTGGCGGAGAGCACCACCACCCAGCACGCCTTCACAGGCTGGGACAAGCCGGAACTCGACCTCAGCGGAGCCGACTGGCGGTCGAGCAGCCAGGGCGCGGGGGACGTCCAGATCGCCTTCGTCGAGGGCTTCATCGCGATGCGGAACGGAGGGCGGCCGGAGGCTCCGTCGCTGATCTTCACCCCGGCGGAGTGGCGGGCGTTCGTGGTCAACGCGCGGGAGGGCGAGTTCGACCTGACGTGATGTCGTGGGCGTGATCGACCCGGCCCGGCCCTCACCCGCAGGGGGTGACGGCCGGGCCGCGTGCTGCGGGGAGTTCGGACATGGCGTGCCGATCAAAGGCCTGCCGGCCACGCTGACGGTCTCCACCACCGGCGACCCCGTGACACGGCACGAGGGCGGCAACAGCCTCGCCAAGACCCTCGGCGGCAGCCTGCTGACCGTCGAGGGAAGCCAGCACGGCGCTGCCCCTCGCCCAGAACGCCTGCATCAACGAAGCCCTCTCCGACTACCTCATCCGTCTGAAGGCACCCGCTGACGGGGCACGCTGCACCCTCTGAGTCGCCTGCCGCCTGCCGCCTCGGCCGAACGGCTCTCACCCCCTAGGGTGCCGATCATGAGCGCGGAACGGAATCTGACCCGGCTGGTCGCCGGGATGCGGCCGGAACTCAACCCCGGCCGCTACGTCTTCACCACCGTGGACGGGCCCGCACCCGCGGGCGTCGCCCCGGTCGCCACCGTCGCCGAGCCCGAGGGGCAGACGCTGGTCGTACGCCAGGAGGAGGCTGACGCGGCCGGTCTGGCGTACGACTACGTCGCCGGCTGGATCACCCTGCGGGTGCACTCGCGCTCGACGCCGTCGGACTGACCGCGGTGGTCGCGACCGGACTCGCCGAGGCCGGTCTGAGCTGCAACGTCGTGGCCGGCTTCCACCACGACCACCTCTTCGTCGAACACTCCCGCGCCGACGAGGCGTTGGCCGTGCTGCGCGGACTCGCGGACCGCGCGACCGGGTCCGCCGACTGACCCTCACAAGGGGCGCACACGGGCGTACGCTGGGCTCTTCGCGGGGCCCATCGTCCCGGCCGCACTCAGCCGTGCGCCGGGTGTGCGCCCCCGGCGTGGGGGTGGAACGTGGTGGTACGCAACGGCGGTGGGGACCGCCGGGGCTTCGGACTCTTCGAACGCGAGGCGGAACTCGCGGCGGCGGAGGAAGCGCTGAACCAGCTGACGGGTCTCGGCGACGACGACCTGTGGCCGGGACCGGGTGGTGGCGGCGACGTGTGGTCGGGGCCCGGTGGCGGCGTCGTGCCGCGCTCAGGCGGGGCGGCCCGGGCCTCGCGCGGCGGGGTGCTCGCCTATGCCGCGCCCGCCGGGCTCGGGAAGACCACCGTTCTCGCCGAGATCCGGCGGCTCGCCGCCGACAAGGGCTGCACCGTGCTCGCGGCGCGCGGCGGCGACCAGGAGCAGCGGGTCGCCTTCCACGTCGCCCGGCAGCTCCTCCAGCCCCGGCTCGCCGCCGCCTCCGACACCGAACTCCGTACTCGGCTGGGCAGTTGGTACGACATCGTCGGCCCCGCCCTCGGGCTGTGCGCCCCCGGCGACGGCGGCCCGCCCGACCCGCAGGGGCTGCGCGACGGGCTCGACTGGGTGCTGACCCACCTGGCCGTCCGGGCCGCCCCGCTCGTCGTCGTCCTCGACGACGCCCACTGGGCCGACCCCGAGTCCCTCGGCTGGCTCTCCGCCTTCGCGCCCCGCGCCGAGGAGCTGCCCATGCTCCTCGTCGTCGCCTACCGCCCCGACGAACTCCCCGAAAGCGGCGACGAGTTCACCGGACGGCGGTCCGGCCGCCGACCGCTCGGGCTCGAACCCCTCACGTTCACCGCCATCGCCCGGCTCGTCCACGACCGGGTCGGCGCCCTCGCCGACGACACCTTCTGCCGCGAATGCTGGACCGTCACCTCCGGCAACCCCTTCGAGGCAGTCGAACTCGCCGCCAGGGTCCGCGACCGCGGCCTGGAACCCAGTGCCGAGTCCGCCCACGAGCTCCGCGACCTCGCCGCCGCCGTCAAGGGCCACGGCCTCGTCGCCACCCTCGAACGGCTCGGCACCTCCACCGTCCGCCTCGCCTGGGCCTGCGCCGTCCTCGGCACCGAAATCTCGCCGCAGCTCGCCGGCGCCGTCGCAGGCCTCGGCACCGAAGCCGTCGCCCAGTGCGCCGGCCGGCTGCGCGACGCCCGCGTCCTCGCCGGCACCGAGACCCTCGAATTCGTCCACCCCCTCATCGCCACCGCCGTCTACCAGGCCATCCCCGCCGCCACCCGCGTCGCCCTGCACGGTCAGGCCGCCTGGTGCGTCATCGACGCCGGCCTCGGCGCCACCGCCGCCGCCCGCCACCTCCTGGAGACCCACCCCGAGGGCGACCCCTGGGTCGTCGGCCACCTGCGCGAGGCCGCCCGCGAGACCCTGCGGGCCGGCGCCCCCGACGCGGCCCGCCGCTTCCTCGCCCGGGCTCTGCGCGAACCGCCCGCCGACGACGACCGTGCCGCCGTCCTCTTCGAACTCGGCAGCGCCTCCCTGCTCACCGAGCCCGCCACCACCGTCAACCACCTGCGCGCCGCACTGGAGGAGCCCGTCGCCGACCCGGCGCTGCGCCACGGCATCGTCTACCGCCTCTCCCAGGTCCTCGCCCACAGCGACCGGCTCGTCGAGGCCTCCGAACTCCTCGGCCGCGAGTCCCGGCTCACCACCGACGCCCGCAGCAGACTGCGGATGCAGTCCGAGAAGTTCATGTGGGACGCGTTCCGCGCCGACGAACCCGACTCGCCCGCCCGCTCCCGCCGCCTCGCCCAGCTCGCCGACCGGCTCACCGGCCGCGACCTCACCGAGCGGTACGTCATCGGCCTGCGCGCCTGGGACGCCACCCTGCGCGGCGAACCCTCGGCCGTCGCCGTCGGCCACGCCGAGCGCGCCCTGGCGGGCGGTCTGAGCTGGGCCGACGAGAGCCGGGGCTTCGAGGTCCCGGTCCTGGTCGCCCTCACCTTCCTCTACGCCGACCGGCCCGGCCGCGCCGAGGAGCTGTTCGCGGCCGGCACCGCCGAGTTCGAGCGCCAGGGCTGGCGCGGCGCCCACCTCTCCTTCGCGTACACCCTCCTCGGCTATATCCGCTTCCGTCGCGGTCGGCTCGTCGAGGCGGAGGACTTCGTCCGCGCGGGTCTGCGGCTCGCCGAGCGCGTCGGCCCCCGCACCCCCGCCCTCTGGTACGCCGTCGGCGTCACCGTCGAGGTGCTTCTCGCCCGCGGCCGGGTCGAGGAGGCCGCCCGGATCGCCCGTACCCACGACTTCGGCGAGCCGTTCCCCGCCGCCGTCACCTTCCCCGACTCCCAGACCGTCCACGCCGAACTGCTCCTGGCCGGGGGACACGTCGAGGAGGCCGCGGCCGAGCTGGCGGCCGTCGGCCGCCGCCTCGACCCGCGCGGCATGCGCAACCCCGCCTGGTGCCCGTGGCAGCTCCACCTCGCCCTCGCCGAGGCCCGGGAGACGCCCGAGCGGGCCCGCGAGACCGTCCGGCAGGCGGTCGTCCGGGCCCGCCAGTACGGTGCGCCCTCCGCGATCGGCCAGGCGCTGCGCGTGACCGCCGAGGTCACCGGCGGTGACGACGGCGTCAAGCTCCTGGAGGAGTCCGTCGACTGGCTGGAGCGTTCGCCCGCCGCGTACGAGCTGGCCCGCTCCCTGGTGGCCCTGGGCGCCGCGCTGCGCCGCACCGGACGCACCCGCGAGGCCGCCCCCTACCTCTACCGCGGCCTGGAGGCCGCCCAGAGCTGCGGGGCCGACGGCCTGGGCACGGACGCCAGGGCGGAGCTGGCCGCCGCCGGACTGCGGCCGCGCACCCTCCACCCGGCCGGCACGGACGCGCTCACCGCTCGTGAGCGCCGCGCCGCCGAGCTCACCGTCCGTGGCCAGGACCCGGCCGACGCCCTGCACACCGACCTCGCCGCCGTGACCCTGCTGCTGTCCGCCGTCTACCGCAAGCTGGGGACCGACCGCGCGGGCCTCGCGCAGGCCCTCCGCGGCGGCGCCGACGACCCCCACCCGGCGTGACCCGATCCGGGCGCGGGGGCCGGCGGCAGGCCCGCCGCGCGGGCGTGTCGCGGGTCGCCGCGGGGCGCCTCCACGGGACCCGCCCCGGCGCGTCGCGGTAGGCGCCGGGGCACGTACCATGGCCGTATGTCCTTCCTCCGCCGCCGCAGCGCCGCCACACCCGCGGGCCCGGACTTCGACGTCCTGGCCATGGACCCGGGGGACTGGCCCGGCAATCTCGGCGCCGGTCTGCTGCCCGCCCCCGACGGCAGCTGCCAGGGCGTCTTCCTCCGCTACGACCTGTTCGGCGGCCGCGGCCCCGCGATGATCATCGGCAACCTGCCCGAGGGGTCCCCGGCCCGCGAGCTCGCCGACGGCCAGATCCCCTTCGAGGTCGCCCAGCTCCTCGCGGCCCTGGACAACGACGAGCCGGTCGAGGTCCTCGACACCGAGGACATGCCGGTGATGCAGGGCGACAACCTGCTGATCGTCCGTCGCCTCAAGCTCTCCGAGAGCCGTATCGCCTGCGTGCAGTTCGACCGCAGCGACAACGTCCTGGTGACGATCGCCAGTTGGGACCGGCCCATCACCGACGACCTGTACGCGCTGCTCAAGCCGCTGCCCGCCGAGCTGTTCCAGCAGGGCTGACGAGGGAGACGGGGGCCGATGAGCGCGCGCGTCGACAGTTGGATCTGGGCGGTCCGTCTCACCAAGACCCGCTCGCAGGCGGCCGCCGCCTGCCGGGCCGGACACGTCAAGGTCAACGGTGATCGGGCCAAGCCCGCCCAGCCGGTGAAGCCCGGTGACGAGGTACGCCTCTTCCACGGCGGCCGGGAGCGGATCGTCGAGGTCAAGCAGCTCCTCACCAAGCGCGTCGGCCCGCCTGTCGCCGCCGAGGCGTACGTCGACAACAGCCCGCCGCCGCCCCCGCGCGAGCACGTGGCGCTTGCCGCCGTCCGCGACCGGGGTGCCGGCCGCCCCACCAAGCGCGAGCGCCGCGAACTCGACGAGCTGCGCGGCCGCCTCTCCTGAGAGCGGCCGCGCCTCCCTCCGCTACGGCACGAAGAGCGCCGCCATCCGCGCCGCCGACGTGCCGATCCCCGTCGGGCCCATCCGGCCCAGCGACGTACCGCTGCCGGAGTGCACGTCCTCGGCGCGGTAACGGCGCACGCTCCGGTGCCAGTTGAGGATTCCGGCGAGCCAGTCCTCCAACTCCCGTACGTACTCCTCGAAGGCGGCCCGGCCCTTCGCGTCCAGGGCGAAGTGCTCGTACAGCAGCGGCAGTTCGTGCTTCTTGACGTGCTCGAACTGGCGCAGCCGCCCGCGCATCAGATCGTCGACCATCGCCACCGCCGTCGGGTAGTCGCAGTCGAAGAACTTCTGCAGCACCAGGACGCCGTTGTGCACCTCGCCCTCCACCTCGATCTCCTTCTGGTACGAGAAGAGGTCGTTGAGGAGCGCCGCGTAGTCCGACGCCGAGTTCTCCAGGGCCCGGACAGTTCCGCTGCGGAAGATGTCCGGCGGCAGCCCCTCCGCGCGCCGCAGCTTGCACAACTGCATGGTCAGATCGGAGCCGAAGGTGAGCCGCCGCATCTCGATGTAGTCCACCGGGTCGGGCACCCGGTGCTGCGCCTGGTTGTGCAGCTCCCACATCCAGCTGTCCAGCATCCCGTCCATGGCGCGCCGCAGCTGGGCCCGCGCGCCCTCGTCCATCGGGCCGGCCGTCCGCGCCCACAGGTCAGCGAGCGCTCGCTCCATCGGACCGACGGCCAGCGCGCGCCCCGCCCCGGGATCCTCCAGCGACATGACGGACTTGAGGCGCTCCGTGCAGTCCTTCGCGCCGATCAGGTTCCGCGGCCGCCCGAAGACGAGCGGGTAGTAGTCGTCCCCGTACGTGCCCCAGGTCAGCCACTCCGCGCTGAGCTCCAGCTCCTCCAGGGTGGCGTCCGGGTCGAGCCCCGCCGAGCAGATGGCGAAGTCGAAGCCCGCCAGCATCGGCCGGTCCCAGATGTCCTCCAGGAGCCCCATCCGCTCCGCCCAGTCCACGGAGCGCCGCCCCGCCTCCTCGTGGTGCGGGCTCAGCGACAGCGGATAGGGCAGGTCGAACTCGGGCAGCAGCGAGGGCCCCACCTTCCGGTGCGGCACGTGCGTCAACGCCCGCAGCCGCGATGCGGCCGGCCGGCCGAAGAGCGTCCGGATGTCCAGGGCCGACGTGCCCAGCACCCCGTCGAGCCGCGAAGGCCCGGTGTCCAGGCCCTCGTTCATGTACCGGCTGGAGCGCATGTGCCACTCGTGGCCGCCGGACTGCCAGTCCTGCAGCCCCTTCGCGTACGCCGCGATCGCCGCGCACTCCGCCGGGTTCAGCCCCTTCTCCAGGCAGAGTCCCGGGACTTCGGTGAGGGCTGTGTTCTCGAACTGGTGCAGCCGGGAGGTCAGCAGGTCGTTGACGGCGTCGGCCGCCTCCTGCGTCGTGCACCCGAGGAACTTCTCCAGGACGAGGACCCCGTTGCTGTTCTCCCCCTCGTCCTCGACCTCCCGCTGGTACGAGAACAGGTCGTTGCGCAGATGCACCGCGTCGGAGAACGTGTCGCGCAGCACGAGCAGCGGCCGGCAGTGCGCCACCTGTGCCGGGACCTCGGCGCCCGCCGCGTACTCGACGAGCCCGGCCGACCAGGGCGCGCCGCCGACCTTGCGGCGCATCTCGATGTACTCGACGGGGTTGGCGATCCGCCCCTCGTTGATGTTGTCGAGCTCCCACAGCGACTCGTTCAGGAGCGCCTCGGTCGCCATGGCGAACCGTTCCCTCCAGCCGGCGGACATGGACGGCACCGTCCGCGTCCACAGGTCGGCGAGCCCCGCCTCGACGGGGTTGGTCGGCTCGGGCATCGGCGCCGACAGGTCCATCGGCATGAAGAGCGGCAGCCGGTCCAGATACGCCTTGCTGCCCGGCCGGTCCTGGGTGCGCTTGAAGACCTCCAGGAAGTGGTCGTCGAAGAAGAAGACCCAGGTGTACCAGTCGGTCACCAGCGACAGCGCGTCGGCGTCGCAGTCGGGGTGGGTGTACGAGCAGAGCAGCGCGTAGTCGTGGGACTCGAGGTCGTGCTCCTCCCAGATGCCGGAGCCCTCCAGCATCCCCATCGACCGCGCCCACTCGCGGGTGTGCGTGCGGGCGGTCTCCACATGGGGGTTGAGCCGCGCCGGATACGGGACATAGAAATCCGGCAGAACGAAGGGCTGAGCCATGCGTGCGGGGCCTTTCGGTGAGCGTGGGCAGTGATCGGCCGAGCCTTACCCCTCGCCCGTACGGCCCACGCGACACCGGAAATAGTCATATGAACGGCGGGTGGGGTGGCGGCGGGCAACCGCCCGCCGCCGCCCCGCCCGTCCTGCCCCGATCCGCCTCAGGCCCGGGAAACGCGCACGTCAGCGGTCTTCACGAAGGCGACCCGGTGGCCGAACTGGATCTCGTAGTACTCCTCCTGGCCCCGGACCACCCGATGGCCCGTCACGTCGAACACCGGAGCGAAGTAGTACTCGCCGGGGGTACGGTCGCCCACGACGTACGACTGACCCGCGAGCAGTTTGTACGGCAGCGGGGAGACCGCCTGGACCGGGACGCCGGCCGGATACGCCGAGGCCTCCGGATAGGCCCGCCCGTACACGGGCACCTCCGCCAGGCCTTCCTTCGGGGTCAGCACCAGGCCCCGCGAGTTCACCGCCGTCGGCTGCTGCCGCGGGTTGTGGAACCAGGCCCGCTGACCCAGGTACCAGATCGCCGTCCAGTCGCCGCGCCGCTCGGCCACCGCGTACTGCTGGCCGGTCGAGGCCCGCGCCCCGGTGTCGTTGACCCCGGTCGTCGAGTCCTCGCCGCCCGGGCGCAGACCGACGTCCTTCACCAGCGGCGCGTCCGCGCTCGGCGCGGTGTGCAGCCGCACCGCGCCGCTGCCGTGCGGGGCGCACGTCTGGCCCGCCTTCACGCACCCCGTGTACACCGGCTGGTGCGCGCCGTACTCGGGCCGGATCGTCACCACACCGGCGTCCGGACCCGCGCTCGGCGTGAACGGCCGGCCGAGCAGCCGGAAGTAGTGCGCCCAGTCCCAGTACGGCCCCGGGTCGGTGTGCATCCCGCGGATCGTCGACGTCACGGTGCCCGGCACGGTGTCGTGGCCGAGGATGTGCTGCCTGTCCAGCGGGATGTCGTAGCGGTCGGCGAGATACCGCACGAGGCGCGCCGAGGTCCGGTACATCGCCTCCGTGTACCAGGAGTCCGGCGACGTCAGGAAGCCCTCGTGTTCCAGGCCCACCGACTTGGCGTTCACGAACCAGTTGCCCGCGTGCCAGCCGACGTCCTTGAGCGGCAGGTGCTGCGCGATGTGCCCGTCGGAGGAGCGCAGCGAGTACTGCCAGGACACGTACGTCGGGTCCTGCACCAGCTTGAGCGTGACGTCCCAGGTCGCCTCCGTGTCGTGGACGACGATGTAGTCGATCCCCTGGGAGGCGGGCCGGTTCGCCTTGTCGTGGTTGCCGTAGTCCCCGTCCCCGAACTCCTCGTACGGTGCCGGGATCCACTCGCACGCCACCGTGCGCGGGCACTCGGTCGGACCGGCGCTCGGCTGCCGCAGCCCCAGCGACTCCACCTGCCCGGGCGCGAGCTTGACGTCCGGGTCGGCCGCGAGCGTGACGACCTGCCCGCTGTCGGTCGTACGGGACTCACCGGTACGGAGTACGTCGAAGACGTCGTTCGCGTACGTCGTCGCGGTCGCCGTGTCGTCGGCGCCGGAGTACCGCGCCACCGCGCCGAACCAGTCCGCCGGATCGGGGCTCGGCGGCCGGCCCGAGGCGCGCTGGGCGGCGGCGAGCAACGCCGCACCGCCCTCGATGTTCGCCGCCGTCCCGGTACGCAGCTCTTCCGCCGGGATCCCCGTCAGTGCGGCCGCCCGGTCCAAGGTCTTGAGCCGCTCAGGCAGTTGAGCCCTCGTGGGCAGCGGGGTCGCGGTCTCCGCCCCGTGGCGCGGCGCGCGCGAGGCGTCGCCCCGGGCGTCCTCGTCGCCGTGCGAGTGTTGCGGGGCCTCGGCAAGCGCGGTCACCGCGTCCGTGAGGTGCATCGGGCCGTAGCCCCCGGTGACGCTGGGGGCACCGCCGTGCGCGTCCCACCGCGACTGGAGGTACGACACCCCGAGCAGCACGCTCACCGGCACGCCATGGCGCTCGGCGGCCGCGGCGAACTGCCGCTGGAGTGAGCCGGGCTCCATCGGTCCGGCCGACGCCGGGGGAGCGGCCGAGAGAAGAGGGAGGAGAAGAGCTGCGGACGCCAGGGCACCCACCGCTCGGGGAACCCTTCTGCGCGACGCGGAACGGTGCAGGGCAGCCTCCAGGTACCAGGGGTGATGAGGGGGCGTGCGGGGCCGGACCCGTACAGGGGTATCGGCTACCCGACGATCCGTCAATCACCCCGAGCGGCACGGGATTTCCCATGTCAGGGGCTGTGTCGGCGAGTTTCGCGAGGGCGGCGCCCGGGCCTGCGGCGCGTCAGTGGAGTGGACCAATGGCCCGGACGGCGGCGGGCGGTGGAACGCCGTGCGCCCGGTGTGTCGGCACCGGGCACACGGCGTGTCACCCCCGTGGGGACGGTCGGCGCGGACTCAGCGCGTACCGACCGCCGCGCGCACGGCCCGCCGTGCCATGGCGCAGTCGTCGTGCAGTCGCCGCAGCAGCCGCCGCTGTTCCTCTCCGGGTGAGACCGCCCCCGAGGGGACGGGAACCGAACCGGCCGGCGGGGCCTCCTTGATGGTGCGCTGCACCGCTGTCTCGTACGTACGGATCTCCCGGGTCAGCACGATCATCAGGTTCACCAGGAAGGCGTCCCGGGACGCCGGCCCCGCCTGCTGGGCGAGCTGACTGATCTGGCGCCGGGCCAGCGGCGCGTCACCGAGCACCGACCACAGCGTCGCCAGGTCGTAGCCCGGCAGGTACCAGCCCGCGTGCTCCCAGTCGACCAGGACCGGACCGGTGGGAGAGAGCAGGATGTTGGAGAGCAGGGCGTCGCCGTGGCAGAACTGGCCCATGCCCTGACGGCCACCGGCGTGCGCCAGACCGTGCAGCAGCTTCTGCAGGTCGTCCCGGTCACGGTCGGTGAACAGACCCAGTTCGTGGTAGCGCGCGATCCGCGACGGGTAGTCCAGCGGGGCGTCGAAGGTCCCGGCGGGCGGACGCCAGGCGTTCAGCCGGGCGATCGCACCGAGCGCCGCGCGCAGATCCGCGCGGGGCGGGGCCTCCACGGGGTGGCGCGTCAGCGCCGCCGCCCGCCCCGGCATCCGCTCGATCACCAGCGTGCAGTTCTCCGGGTCCGCCGCGATCAGCCGCGGCGCGCGCACCGGAGGACGGTGCCGGACGAAGGAGCGGTAGGCAGCTATTTCGTGCTGGAACCGCTCGACCCACGCGGGGGAGTGGTCCAGTAAACACTTCGCGACCGCCGTGGCCCGTCCGGTCGTTCCGACGATCAGTACCGACCGGCCGCTGCGGCGCAGCACCTGCACGGGGTTGAACTCCGGGCAGATCCGGTGGACGGACGCGATCGCCATCCGTACCTGGGCCCCCTGGGGGCCGGACAGGTCGATTCTTCCGCTGAGCGGCTGAGCGGCACTGCCCGCCCATCGCCTCGCCCGGCCCGCCGGAACGACGGGGGCGAGGTACGGTCCGCTCCCGGCCGGAACGGAACGGTGCTGGGGCCGGGGCGGGGCGGACACGGAGGACGATGCTGTGTACATGGAGGAGACAGATCCCTTCGTGTGCCGACGAGTTGCGTGCGTCGCCCCGCCCGACCTCCGGGCCGCACCCTGGGGAATGTGGGCCGGTTGCCGGGGCGAGGTGGCGCGTTCCTACCTGACACCCCGGCGCGGGTGGCGGAACATCGGGCGCACCCTGGCGAACCCTGGCGAATAGTCGCCAGCCCTATGACAGGGGGTTACTGTCAACTCAGCCGAGAACCTGGGGGCTTACGTGACCGGACAGACCAACACCCGCCTGGCAGACCTCTTCGGCCTCGCCGGCTGGTCCAAGGGAGAGCTCGCGAGGCTCGTCAACCGGCAGGCGGCGGCCATGGGCCACCCGCAACTGTCGACCGACACCTCACGGGTGAGGCGATGGATCGACATGGGGGAGACCCCGCGCGACCCCGTACCCCGGGTGTTGGCTGCACTGTTCACCGAGCGACTCGGCCGTGTCGTGACCATCGAGGACCTCGGGTTCGTACGACACGGGCGCGCCGGGAGACGGCAGAACGTCAGGAACACCGACAACCCTGACGGGCTGCCCTGGGCGCCCGAGCGTACGGCAGCGGTCCTCACCGAATTCACGGGAATGGACCTCATGCTCAACCGACGCGGCCTGGTGGGCGCGGGCGCCGTGCTCGCCGCCGGCTCCGCCCTCACCAGCGCCATGCACGACTGGCTCCACACCGACCCCACACGCGCCGCCACCGCGCCACGCGCCAACGATCCCCTCCACGCCGACCCCGCTGGGTTCGACCGCTACGAGGCCGCCCCCATCGGGTCGGAGGAGATCGAGGCACTGGAGCGCTCGGTGGAGGTGTTCCGCGCCTGGGACGCCTCCCGGGGCGGCGGCCTCCAGCGCAAGGCGGTCGTGGGCCAGCTCAACGAGGTGGGCGGCATGCTCGCCTACCGCCACCCCGACCACCTCCAGCGGCGCCTGTGGGGCGTCGCCGCCAACCTGGCCGTCCTGGCCGGCTGGATGTCCCACGACGTGGGGCTCGAACCCACCGCCCAGAAGTACTTCGTCATCGCCGCCCACGCGGCCCGCGAGGGCGGCGACCGGCCGCGCGCAGGCGAGGCCCTGTCCCGCGCGGCCCGCCAGATGGTCCACCTGGGCCGGCCCGACGACGCACTCGACCTGATGAAGCTCGCCAAGTCCGGCTCGGGCGAAGAGGTGCTGCCCCGCACCCAGGCGATGCTGCACACCATCGAGGCCTGGGCGCAGGCCTCCATGGGCAAGGGCCAGGCCATGCGCCGTACGCTCGGCGAGGCCGAGGACCTGTTCGTCTCCGACCGTTCCGACGTCCCGCCGCCGAGCTGGATGCAGAACTTCGACGACGCCGACATGCACGGCATGCAGGCCCTCGCGTTCCGCACCCTCGCCGAACACGACCCCGCCGCCGCGGTCCCGGCCCAGCGCCACGCCAAGCTGGCCCTGGAGCTGCGCCGCCACGGCCACAACCGCTCGAAGCTCTTCGACTACATCTCGCTCGCCTCGGCCTGCTTCATCGCCGACGACCCGGAGCAGGCCGACCGGTACGCCCGGCTCGCGCTTGTCTCCATGGGCGAGACCTCCTCCCACCGCACCTGGGACCGGCTCCGCGAGATGTACCGGCTGACCGGGCAGTACGCCGGCTACGCCAAGATCGAGGACCTGCGGGAGGAGATCGCCCTGGCGCTGCCCAAGCCGGCGGCGAAGCGGTCGAGGACGAGCGGGATCTGAGGGCGGGCGGGCTTCCGCAATCCTGTACGAGACACCCCGACCCGTACGTACGGGAAAAGGGCACACCGGCCTGTGCCGGTATGCCCTCCATGGGCGCCGCTGCGTGCGGCGTTGTCGTGGTGGTCCCTAGTGGCCGACCCGGACGACCATCACGCAGGCGTCGTCCTCGCGCGGTGCCTCACCGAACTCCGCCACGACCGTCCGTACGCAGTCCTGCGCGTCCCGCGCCCCGGCCAGCCGAGGCGCCAGGGCGAGCAGCCGCTGCGTACCCGTGTCGTCGAGGCCGCTGCGGCGGGTCAGTCCGTCCGTGTGCAGCATGAGCAGATCCCCGGGGAGCAGCCGGACGGCGGCCTCCTCGTACGCGGCTCCGGTCGTCGCTCCGAGCAGCACACCGTCCGGCCGCTTCAGGGCGCGCCCCGTCCCGCCGCGGAAGAGCAGCGGGGCGGGGTGTCCCGCCTGGGCCCAGGAGAGGGTCTGGCTGACCGGTTCGTAGCGGCAGCACATCGCGCTGCCGAGGGCCGGCTGCACCGAGGATTCGAGCAGCTGGTTGAGATGGGCCATCAGCGGTCCGGGGCGGATTCCGGCCACGGCCATGCCGCGCAGCGCGCCGAGGAGCATGGCCATGGAGGAGGTCGCGGAGACCCCGTGGCCGGTGAGGTCGCCGACGGTGAGGAGCGCGTCGCCATCGGGGAGGGCCAGCGCGTCGTACCAGTCGCCGCCGATGAGGCCGGTGGTGGCCGCCGGCAGATAGTGGCCCGCCACGTCGAGCGGGGCGCCCGGGCCGCCGTGGGCGAAGCTGAGGGAGCCGCGCCACGGCGGCAGCACGGCCTCCTGGAGCTCGACGGCGACCCGACGCTCGGTCCGCTCGATGTGCCGGGTGCGCTGCAGGCTGTCCTGGGACTCGCGGACCGCGCGTTCGCTGCGGCGCAGCTCGCTGACGTCGCGGAGGACGGCCCACATGGAGGCCGTGCAGCCGTCCGCGTCGAGGACCGGCTCGCCCATCATGTGGAGCGTGCGGACCCGGCCGTCGGTGCGGACGATGCGGAACTCGCCGTCGATCGGCTTCCCGTCGATCAGACAGTCCGTCACCATCGCCTGGAGCAGCGGCTGGTCCTCGGCGAAGACCATCGACGGCAGCTCGTCCAGCGACATCGGGCCGCTCTCGGGACTCCGGCCGAAGATCTGGTACAGCTCCTCGGACCAACTGACCTCGTCGTTCAGCAGGTTCCACTCCGCGCTGCCGACGCGGCTGAGGAGGGAGCCGGTGCGCGCGGGGGCGGCGACGCCGTACGCGGCGCCGGGGTCGGACGCGGCCTCGAACTCCTCTTCGTCCGCTGCGGCCTGGGCCGGTTCGGCGCTCTGCGGGATGCCGGCCTTCAGCTGGCCCAAATGCGCGCCGAGGTCGTCCAGTTGGTGCACGGCGAGATCGCAGAGGGCACGCTGCCAGCGGTTCTTCGGGTCGTCCTCGTCCAGAACGGCGTCCCGGCGTACGGCGTCCACGTCACCGCGCAGACGGCGCGTCTGCGAGATCAGCGCGTCCACGGTGCCGGGCTCGGGCGGCTGGGCTGGACGGTCCGCGTAGAGAGGGGACGGCATGTCGTACTCCGATACAGGCGCGGCGCGGGCGAGCGGTGGAACAAGGCCCGGATATGACTGTTGCACAGGCGAGGACAGCCCGTAAGGGATTTGGCAACACTCGATACGGTGGTGCTTCTGACATATGCCAACGGCCCGCCGATTATCGGCCATCGGGGTGGTAACGGGAGGGGGTGGTGGGAAGGTTACGGTGCGCTCTTGATCGTTCTCTGAGCGGCGCCTAGGCTCCCATGCCCATGGGGATGGGGGAACCGGGCCACGGACGGCGGGCGTGGCGCGACCGGCTGGTCAGGCTTCGTGCGGCCGCGGCTCTGCTGATCGGGGCCGCGGGGCTGGTCGTTCTGGGCACGGTGTTCGTCGTACTGCCGGGTGTGGTGGTCGACCACGATCTCGCTGGGGCGAGCGTCGCCGCACAGGATCGGCTGAAGGCGGTGAACGATGTCCGTACGACGCTTCTGCAGGTGGTCGGAGGACTGGTCGTGCTCTTCGGCGCGTACGCCACCTGGCGGCAGCTGCGGGTGAGCCAGGACGGTCTGCGCGCCACCCAGGAGGGCTACGTCACCGACCGGTTCAGCAGGGCGGTCGACCAACTCGGCAGCGACAAGCTGGATGTCCGCATCGGCGGTTTGCACGCGCTGTGGCGGATCGCGGAGCAGTCCGCCCGCGACCGGGAGGCCATCATCTCGATCCAGGCCGCGTACCTGCGTACACACGTGCCCTGGCCGCCGGCCGGGCCGGAATCGCCGGCGGCGGACGTGCCCATCAACGACATCGCCCCCCTGGAGACCCGCGCCGCCGACGCCCAGGTGGCGCTGACCGCACTCGGCGTGCTGTGCCAACACCGGGAGCAGTCCTGGGTCAACCTCAGCATCACCGACCTGCGCCGGGCCGACTGCGACGGGCTGTGGTTCCCCGAGGTCAACTTCGACCGCGCCTGCATGGAGGCGGCGGGCCTGTACCACGCCAATCTGACCCAGGCGTCCCTGGTCTCGGTCAACCTGCGACACGCAGACCTCACGACGGCGATCCTCCGCCGGGCTCGGTGCGTGCTGGCCGACCTGCGAGGCGCGAAGCTGGCCGAAACCGACCTGCGTGACACCGACTTCACCGAGGCCGACCTGCGCGAGGCGAAGCTGCGCAAGGCCGAGGCCCACGGCGCCGTATTCCGCCGCGCCGACCTCCGCATGGCCGACCTGCGCGGCACCGACCTGAGCGGCGCCGACCTCGCGGGAGCACGACTGACCGGCGCCCTGGCCAGCGAGCACACCCGCTGGCCCGCCGGCTTCGACCACTCGGCCGCCG
Organism: Streptomyces sp. P9(2023); assembly: GCF_032436795.1. Lineage (NCBI taxonomy): Bacteria > Bacillati > Actinomycetota > Actinomycetes > Kitasatosporales > Streptomycetaceae > Streptomyces > Streptomyces sp. P9(2023). The sequence goes on along the minus strand of NZ_JAUPWM010000006.1, from coordinate 252,952 downwards.
GGGTCGTCGACACCGACGACCCCGGCCCCGAGCCCTCGCCTCTGCTCCAACCACCGGGGATGACGTGGCAGGCCCCGCCGCTGCGGTCCTGACCAAGGCGGGCGCTAGGCGGTCGCGGGCGGCACCACGCGGATTCCGAAGCCGAACGATTCGATCGCCCGGGCGATGCCGACGAAGAGCAGCGCGAAGTGCTCCTGGCCGCGCGCCGTCACGATGCCGCCGAGGTCGAGCTGGGACTCCTGGGACCAGCCCAGATCGAGCAGCAGCCCACTCACCGTCCGCTTGGCGTCCGCGTCCTCGCCGGACAGGAAGATCGTGCTCGGTCCCTCCAGGGCGCCCGGAGCCACCATCACCACGTGGTCGACCGTGCAGAGCGTCTTCACCACCGGCGTACCCGGGAAGGCGCTCTGGATCTCCTCCCCGAGGCTGACCAGGGGGTGCGAGAGCGTCTCGTCCTCCTGGTAGCCGACGGCGACGTCGAGCAGCACCTTCCCCGCCAGGGCGGAGGCGCCGATCGACTGGAGCAGGGGCACCGACGCCTGCCCCGGTGTCGCGTTCACCAGCACCTCCGCGTGCGCCGCGGCGGCGGACGGATCCCCGACGCGGACGCCCGCGTCCAGCAGCTCCTTCAACTCCCCCAGAAGTTCCGTGTCCTCGGGTCGCCGCGACCCGAGAACGATGTCATGGCCCGCGCGGGCCCAGCCCGCCGCGAGCGACCGTGCCACATGTCCCGTACCCAGAATTCCGATTCGCATGGCGACGACGCTAGGCCCGCCCCGCCCGGGGCCACATCGGACCATGGACGGGGACCGGTCCCCGTCCCGGCGTAGGGCGGGCGACCTAGGGCGCCCCGGCTGAGATGATCGTACGTATGCAGGCCTCCCCCTCCACCGCGTCGAGCGGCGACCTCACCACCGAGCGGCTGCTCCTGCGGCCCGTACGGGCGGCCGACGTGCCGGCCGTCACCCGGCTGTGGACCGACCCCGAGGTCCGGCGCCACCTGGGCGGGCCGGTCACCGAGCAGGTCGTACGGATCCGGCAGCGGCGCGTCGTCGGGGCGCCCGGCGTGCACGCGGTCGTGCGGGCGGGCGACGGGGTCCTGCTCGGGCTCGTGACCGTGGAGCCCGGCGCACGGGACGGCGAGACGGAGGTCTCGTACCAGTTCCTGCCCGAGCACTGGGGGCACGGCTACGCGCGCGAGGCCGTCGCTGCGGTGCTCGCCGCCACGCTCCGCGCCACCCCCACCGTGGTCGCGCTGACCCAGGAGACGAACCACCGCTCCCGACGGCTCCTCGAAGCCGTCGGCATGACCCACGTCTCCTCCTTCGTCGAGCACGACGCCCACCAAGTCCTCTACCGCCGCGCCGCCGGCCCCCCGGCCCCGCCCGTCACGTGACCTTCTCGCCGGCCGCCAGCTTCGCCACCATCCGTTCGAGGCGCTGCGCCCGGCCCTTCGCCGTGCGGGCCTGCCACAACCGCATGATCACCAGATACTGATCCGTCTTCCCGAGCCCTTCGTAGAAGACCCGCGCCCGGTCGTCGGCCGCGAGGGCGGCGGCGAGGTCGTCCGGTACGGTCGCCTCCGCCTGCGACGGGTACGCACCCTCCCAGCGGCCGTCCGCCTGCGCGGCCCGCACCTCGGCGAGCCCGGGCTCACGCATCCGGCCCGTCGCCGTGAGCACCTCGACCTTGCGTACGTTCACCTGCGACCAGAGGCTGCGGGACCGGCGCGGGGTGTACTTCTGGAAGTAGTACGCCCCGTCGCCGCCCTTGCGCTGCCCGTCGATCCAGCCGAAGCAGAGCATGCAGTCGAGGATCTCCGGATTCGTCAGGGAAGCGCCGCCCTTGCCCTTCTTGGCGATCCTCAGCCAGACCCCGGGCGTGTCGGCATGGTGCGTCTCCAGCCACGCCTCCAGCTCGGCGGTCTCCGTGACCGTCATGAGTTCGAGCCCCTCGTACCGCTCCACAGTCCGGGTCCCCCTGTCGTCGACGTCGCCGCTGTGGTCCCCGGATGTGTCCCGGGGACCACTCACACCACGATAGGGACGAGCACTGACAAGCGGCCCTACGAGCGCGCGGGCGCCGTTGGCGGCGCCTCGTCAGAACCGGGCGTGCGTGGTGATGTCCGACTCGAACTGGGTGATCATCTCCGGTGTCACCGTCGGCCGACACTGGCCGATTGCCTCCAGATAGTCCGCCGTGGTCGCGCCCGGCAGCCGCTCCTCGGTGGCGGACCGGCCGCCCACGGCGACCAGATCGCGCTCGAAGGAGTTCTGTGCGGCGATCCGCGCGGCGTGCTCGATGTCGGCGGGCGTGAACAGGTCGCTCGCCGCCACCAGTTCGTCGATGTCGACATCGGCCCGGCCCTCGGTGTAGCGCCCCCAGATCGCGGCGCGCGCCGCCTTGTCCGGCGTACCGATCGGGATGAGGTAGTCGAAGCGACCTGGCCGGAGGAAGGCGGGGTCGAGGGAGCGGATCGAGTTCGTGGCGCAGACCAGCAGCCGCTCGTCCCGCTCGCGGAACCCCGGGATGAGCTTGAGGAGTTCGTTGGTCACGCCGTGCATGCCGCCGGGCTGCGCGGGCTCCCGGCGGACCGGGGCGATCTCCTCGACCTCGTCGATGAAGACCAGGACCCGCTCCAGCTCGGCGATCCGGGCGAACGCGGAGCGCAGGGCCGCCGCGAGGTTGCCCTCGTCGGCGAGGCGGGACGGCAGGATCTCCACGAACGGCCAGCCCAGCCGCGAGGCGATGCCCCGCGCGAAGGTCGTCTTGCCGGTTCCCGGCGGCCCGAACAGACCCACCGCGCGCGGCGGCCGCACACCGTGCCGCGCCGCGCGCTCCGGTTCGGCGAGCGGCAGGACGACACGTCGTTCGATCAGGTCCTTCTCCCGCTCCATGCCGGCCACCTTGGCCCACAGATCGCCGGGCAGCAGCCGGCCGCCGAGGTCGTCGAGGAGGTTGGCGGCGGGACCGTGCAGCGGCTCCACCTTCTCGAAGTAGGCGACGGCGGGCTGCCGGGTGTAGCCGGCGTTGAGCAGACCTTCGCCGAGCAGGTCCTCCTCGGGCAGGACGTACGCGATCCGTCCGACCCGCGCCGCGACCAGCCGCCGCTCCAACTCGACCAGCAGGGCGCTGGCGAGGCCGCGGCCGCGCCAGGCGGAGGAGATGGCGATCCGCATGACCCAGGCCCGTTCGCCGGAGACGCAGGCGAGCGCAGCCCCGATGGGGACGCCCTGGTGCACGGCGACGACCGCCGGCTGGCGGGAGGTCAGGGCGCTGATGCACTCGGCCAGGGAGAAGACGGATTCCTGGCCGAGCTCGGCCGTGGTGTCGATCAGGTGGACCACTGCGGCGAGATCGCTCTCGCGGTAGTCATGGATGAGCCAGTTCACCGATACCGCCCCTCGTTCGTGCATGTGTTCGTGTCGCGCCATTACGGCGAGGCTAGGGGCGGGGGAGGAGGCGGGTCGTGCGCCGTCATGCACAAGGCGGGCTCGTCAAATGCTACGAACCGTCACTGGGCTTACGGCGTCCGAAATGCGCGAAGCCCCCGGAAGGGATTTCCGGGGGCTGCCTGACCTACTGCACGGCTCAGTACGCGGGCGCGAGCTTCGGGTTCGGGCCGTAGGAGTTGTCCGTCTGGTTGCCCTCGGTCGCGTAGAACACGATGAGGATGATGAAGCCGACCAGCGGGATCGCGCCGATCAGGATCCACCAGCCGGAGCGGCCCGTGTCGTGCAGACGGCGGACGGTCACGCCGAGGGTCGGCAGGAAGACGCCCAGCGCGTAGATGCCGGTCAGCAGCGGCTGCGTGGTGAGCACCACGTCGACGACGGCGACGACGATGTAAGCGATGAGGTTGAACAGCATGTACATCCAGTATTCCTGGCGGCGCGCACGGCCGTTGAATACCGCGTACTTCTTGAGAACGTCGAGGTACCAGTTCACTTAGTCCCCCCAAGGACTGGGAAATGCTAGCGGGAGCCTGTCCCTGTGGAGCAAGCTTACGCAGAACTTATGTGGCCGAAACGCCATGGGTCAATTCGTTACCTTGCCTGGGGCGTTGGGGGTAAGTGTGTCTGGATTTGCGCATGTGGCACGGCGACGGCGCCCCGTCCCCGAGCGGGGGAAAGGGCGCCGTTCTGGGAGAGGATCAGCGCTTCGTCACGTTTTTCTGGTCTTGCTCATGAGCAGTCCGCCTGCCGTGAGGGCGAAGAGGCAGACGCATGCGCCGGTGATGACGTTGCTCAGGATCGCGCCAGTTCCCGCGTCGGTCGTGGCGACCACCCAGGGGGAGATGATCAGCCATGCGCCGAGCGCCAGGACGACGAAGTTCAGGTCCTGGGACCGCTCCGGGGCCATCGACATGCAGAGGCCGAGGACCGCGAGGGCGATGCCGGTGACCAGGTTGCTGAGGGCGAGTTCGGGCCTGGCAGTCGAGAAGTGGACCACCCACCCGGAGACCGCGGCGTAGATACCGGCGAGGATCACGAGTTCCTCGACCGCCGCGACGCCCCGCGTCTGGAGTATCTGCGAGTAGCGATCCCGCATTTCCGTCGCGTCGGGGTGTCCCCTGATATCACCAGGACGGTGAGAGACGTCAGACATACGACTCGCCTCCTTCTGGCGTCTTGCACGTCTGATCGATCGTGTGCGGCGTTGTGTCGCGGTTTCATTGTGCGCTTATCTGGCCTTTATGTGTAGGTCTGCCCGATATCGGATCCGGACAGAAAACATCGGGCGAATTAGCGCGAATCCCCCAAGGGGCGGAGCTGTTCCATGAATGTTCAAGAAAATGTCATGTGGTGTAGGGGTGGGTGATGATCTCCATGTTGTGCCCGTCGGGGTCGTCGAAATAGGCGCCGCGGCCGCCGAAGAGCTCGTTGACCTGCCCCGGCTCCGTATGGCCCGGATCGGAGAAGTACGTGACGCCCGCCGCCACGAGGCGGGCGATCATCACGTCGAACTCGTCGTCCGGCACGAGGAAGGCGTAGTGCTGCGAGACGACCGGCGCGTCGGCGTTCTCGTAGAAGTCGAGGGTCACGCGGTTGCCGGCGGCCACCGGGATGAAGGGCCCGAAGGGCGCGCCGACCTCCAGACCCAGGACCGAGGCGAGGAACTCGGCGGAGCGGTGCTTGTCGGTGGCGTGGACGATGGTGTGGTTGAGCTCGGCGGTCACGGGGGTACCTCCCGGTGATGAGCGACGGTCTTCGTGGTGGGACGACGGTCTTCGTGGTGGACGACGGTCCTCGTCTACCGACGGTAGTCCGCCACGGGGCGTGGCGCGGGGCGTACGTGGGGTGCGCGCGCCGCTCGGCCGCGGGTGCGGGCCTGGTACGGGGGTGGGGTACGGGGCGGGTACGGCGTGGGGCGCGCTCGCGGGCAACGAGGCGGCCCGGGATGGCGGTTCGGCGTAGCCTGGAAGTGGACTCGGGGATCTCACGTCACACCATCAAGAGGCGGACGGCCATGACCGGAATCTCCTCCAGAAGCTTCGACTCGGCGGATGAGACCCGTCCGTTCGAAGGGGGCAAGGGCAGACTCGACCTCATCACCACGGACCGCGGCCCGGTCGGCCGGGCGGTGTTCGAGCCGGGCTGGCAGTGGAGCAAGCACGTCAAGCCCATCGCCGGTACGGACAGCTGCATGGCCGATCACGTCGGCTACGTCGTCAGTGGCCGGTTGAAGGTCGTCATGGACGGCGGCGAGTCGGGCGAGCTGGGCCCCGGTGACTTCTACGCCGTCAAGCCGGGCCACGACGCCTGGGTCGTCGGCGACGAACCGTGCGTGGCCCTGGACTGGGTCGGCTTCGGCGGCTACGCCGTCCGCCCGGACGCCTGACGCGGACGGACGCCTGACCCGCCGGGACGCGTGACCCGAACGCGGGGCCGCCGATGGCGGGCTCGCTGGACGTGCGCGTCCGCCCCGTACCCCGAACGGGCGCCGAAAAGGCCAGATCAGCAGGGGCATGGGCCTGTTATCGTCGCCCGCATGCCCGAACTGGTCACCCCCACCGCCCGTCTTCATCGCTCCTGGCTCGAAGCGCATGCGGAGTGGAACCCCGGCGCCCGCCAGGCCGGCGCGGGGATAGGGCTGGCCGAGCAGGACGCCTTCGCGATTCCCGAGGTCTTCGCCGCCTGGGTCCGGCGGCTGCGCGAACAGGCGGACCCGACACGGCCGTTGGGCGACGGACGGGTGCACGCCACGCACTGGTGGATCGTCGAGGACGAGGCGTACGTCGGCGCGATCGATCTGCGTCACCGGCTCAACGACTTCCTGTTGCGCGCCGCCGGGCACGTCGGCTACAGCATCCGGCCCTCCGCGCGCCGCCGGGGCCTCGCCACCTGGGCGCTCGGCGCGGTCCTCCCCGAGGCCCGCGCCCTCGGCCTCGACCGGGTCCTGGTGACCTGCGACGAGGACAACATCGCATCCGCGCGCGCGATCGAGCGCAACGGCGGGGTCCTGGAAGACACCCGCGACACCGAGATCGGCCGCAAGCGCCGCTACTGGATCGCCCTGTGAACGCGGGGCACGAACACGACGACGGAATCGAGCGAGGACCGGTGGACGAGAAGGACGCGGCCGAACAGGTGGCCGAGGCGATCGCGGGGGAACTACGGCTGCTGGAACCCTCCGTACGCTCCTCGCGCGCGCTCTCCCGGGTCCTGCTCGATCCGGACTTCGTGGAGGTGGGCGCGTCCGGCCGCCGCTGGACGTACGAGGAGATGCTCGCCGCGCTGCCCGAGATGCAGGGTGCTTCCGGGGACGGACCGCGTTACGAACCCTCGGAGCTGACAGGCCGCCTCCTGGCGCCCGGGCTTGTCCATCTGACGTACGAGACGCACATCGACGGCCGCCACGCCCGCCGCAGCTCCCTCTGGCGCCGCCACGACGACGGCACCTGGCGCATGTACTACCACCAGGGCACCCCGGTCCCGCCGCCCCAGCCGCCCGGCGCCTGAACGCCCGCCGCCCCGGCCGGCCACGCCAACCGCCCCCGGTCCGCGCCGGGCCCTCAGCCGTACGCGTCCGTCACGCAGTCCCGGGCGCACGCGTACCGTTCGTACTCGTGCCGGAGGGCGGCCGCCGCGAGGTGGGGGTCCGCGTTCGGGTGGGCGAAGTGTTCGTCGGCCAGGCGCAGGACGTCCGAGACCGTGATGATCGCCGGCTCACCCGCGCCGGCCGCCCCGCGCGCCGACGCGATCGCCATCCCGGCCGCCCGCCGCAGCACCCGCCAGTGGTCACGCCGGTCGGCCGCCCAGGCCCGCGCGGGGGCCAACGGCCGGACCGAGCGCCCCTGGCGGGCGGCGCCGAGCGCCATGAGACCGACCCCGGTGGCGACCACCAGGATCCCGACCGCCGTCCCCGCGTGCAGCCCCGCCATGCGCGCCCTCCGTCCCGTCGAGTCAGTCGTACCCCGCCCGACCGGAGTCCAGTCAGGATGACGGCAGCCTCACGCACACCCCACACGTGCACTCACTGACACGCGCAAGTGACACGTGTCACCATTTGGCCCCAGGCGTTGACGCGGCTGATCACCGGCCGGACGCTGCTCCCATGACCGCCACCACCGTCACCACCACCCGGGGCCCCGTCCGCGGCGAGCTCCGGGCCGACGGGAGCCTCCGCTTCCTCGGCATCCCGTACGCGCAGCCGCCCGTCGGCGACCTCCGGTTCGCGGCGCCGGTGCCGCCGGACCCGTGGACCGAGCCCCTGGACGCCACCGCGTACGGTCCGACCGCCCAGCGCCGCCCCTTCGCCGACGTGACCACGATCCCCGAGCCCTCCATCCCGGGCGCCGGGATCCTCAACCTCAACGTCTTCACGCCCGGCACCGACCCGGGTGCCGGGCTGCCCGTGCTCGTCTGGATCCACGGCGGCGGGTACGTGGCGGGGTCGGCGGCCAGCCCCTGGTACGACGGATCGGCCTTCAACCGGGACGGTGTCGTCCTGGTCTCCCTCGGTTACCGGCTCGGCGTCGAGGGCTTCCTGCACCTCGACGGCGCCCCCGACAACCGGGGCGTACGCGACTGGATCGCCGCCCTCGAATGGGTCCGCGACAACATCGCCCGGTTCGGCGGCGATCCCGCCAAGGTCACCGTCGCGGGCCAGTCGGCGGGCGGCGGCGCCGTACAGGCCCTGCTCGCCGTCCCCGCCTCCCAAGGCCTCTTCCGCGGCGCGCTCTCCGTCTCCGGGGCCGTCTTGCGCCCCGACGGCCCCGAGGTCGCCCGCGCCGCCGCGCGCCTGTTCACGGCCCGCACCGGCGTACCCGCCACCGCCGCCGCGCTCCGCGACCTGAGCGACGACGAACTCCTCGACCTCCAGGACCGGTTGACCGCGCCGGGCCCGGACCGCGAAGGCCTGCCGTCCCTGCTGTCCCTGGCGCCCTTCGCCGACGGCGAGCTGATCCCGGACCCCGTCCTCGACGCCCTGACGACCGGGGACGCGGGCGCCGGCGTACCGCTCATGCTGGGCTGCACCGCCCATGAGTTCAACGCCGTCCCCGCCCCCGACGGACCGCCCGTGTCGTTCCTCCTCGGCTCGCTCGGCCTTGCCGAGGACCGGGTCGAGGCCTTCACCACGGCGTACGCGGCGGCCGGCCCGGACACGCTGTTCGGCCAGGCGCTCACCGACGTCACCTTCCGCGCGCCCTCGCTGGCCGTCGCGGACGCCCGCGCCGCGCGCGAACGCCCCACCTGGCTCTACGAGTTCGCGTGGGCGTCACCCGTCAACGGCACGGCCTTCCACTGCCTGGACCTGCCCTACGCCTTCGACCTCCTGGACGCCGAAGGCGTCACCGCCGTCGCCGGCGAGGCGCCACCCCGCGCCCTGGCCGACGCGATGCACCGCGCGTGGGTCTCCTTCGTACGGGACCAGGACCCGGGCCCGTCGTGGCCGCGCTACACGGCCGAGGACCGCGCCACCATGGTCTGGGACGCCGAGCCGCGCGTGGAACGCGACCCGCTGCGCGGCGTCCGCGCGATCTGGCTCGACTGACCGCCGGAGTGGCCGCACCGCCCCGTGGGCTCCCCGGCCGCCGCCCTCACGCCGGCGCGGGGAGCCCTGCCCCGACGAGCGCCTCGATGATCGCCTCGGAGAACGGCCCGACGTCGGCCGGCCTGCGGGAGGTGATGAGGGGGAATCCGCCCGACCTGTCGACGACGACCTCGCGGTCCCGCCAGGTACCGCCCGCGTTCACGAGGTCGGTGGCGATCGACGGGTAGGAGGTGACCTCCTTGCCCGCGACCAGCCCGCTGTCGATGAGCAGCCACGGTCCGTGACAGATCGCGGCCACGACCTTGCCGGCCGTCGCGAAGGCCACCAGCAGCCGCTCCGCCGTCTGATCCGTCCGCAGGCGATCGGCGTTGACGGTCCCGCCCGGCACGACCACCGCGTCGTAGTCGGCCGCCGACACCGTGTCGTACGTGGTGTCGGGCTCGATGGCTTCACCGGCCCGCCGGTCCGACACGAGCGTCACGACGGGCTCGGCCTTCTTCGCGGCCACGGTGACCCGGGCGCCCGCCGCGCGCAGCGCCGCCACCGGCTTCTTCAGCTCGTCCTGTTCGGTGCCGTAGTTCGTGGTGAGGACGAGGACGTGCTTTCCGTTGATCGACACGGCCGAACCTCCTGCCTGCCTCTCCGCTGCCGGGCACACACCCCGCGTGTCACCGCGCACGGCGCGGGCAAACCCCGTGCGGGCCGGTCAGCCGGCGCGGAAGCCGATCGTCCCGTCGGGCAGCACGGCCTCCACCGTCGCACCGTGTTCCACGGTGCGACTCACCGTGCAGAACTTCTCGTGCGTGAGCCGCACCCCGCGGGCGAACACCTCGGCCGCCTTGGGGTTGCTGTCGGGCAGCTCGAACTCGTAACTGACCCTGATCCGGCCCACCCGGCCGTCGTCCTCGGGACCCGAGACCGACTCCACCACGATCCGCAGGTCGTCGTGGTCCACCGCGCGCGCCGTCCGGTCCACGACCATCCCGCCGCAGCCGCCCATGGCCGCGAGCAGCAGCTCGACCGGGGTGAACGACGGCTGTGCGTCCGCGTCGTCGGCCGCGCCCATGCGTACCTCAGCACCCCGGTCGTTGCGGGCGATCCACTGCCGGTAGCCGGTGCGGAGGGTCTCGATGCGGTAGTCGGCCATGGTGTCGTGGCTCCTCGGGTGCGCGTACGGTGCGGTGCACCGCCCACGCAACCCCACCCGGCCCCAACCCGCCAAGCGGGCACGCCGGAACGGCCTGCCGGCCTGAGTATCCGCGGACGTACGGAGTGAGTACCTCGCCCGATACCCGGGCCGGGCCCCCGCTGGTCGAATGGGGGCATGACCTCGGACGACCGGCGCACCAGCCGCATGCAGCACGTCACGACCACCGGTTCCGCGCTGGCGGTGGTGCTGCTCCCGCTCGCCGCCGGCATGCTGCTGGCCAGGAGCGTGGGCGCCGACCCGATGACGTCGGTGAACGCCCTCATCACCACGGGGGCCCAGCGCGCCCGGCTGTCTCCGCTGCCGCCTCTTTCTCCCCGTCGCCTCCGCGCCGCACGGCCGAAGCGCGCCACGCGCCCCGCACGCCCCGCGCGTCCCATGGGCCTGACGCGGCCGAAGCGCACGAGGCGCCCCCTGCGCGAGCTCTCCGTCCTGCGAGGCCGGTGAAGCTTGCCCCAACAGCTCCCCAACTCTCGGTAAAACACGTGGAGTTGGCGTGTGGATGCGTAGCCTTGGGGCGGGGTGTCGGTCGGCTGCGCGGGGGTGGGGCGTGTGACTGCTGGGTCCGGGTCGGTACGGCAGGGGAGGGGATCACTGGGCCGCCGCCTCACGCTCTGGCTGATGCTCATGGCGACCATGCTCGCCGCGGCGCCTGCCGCCGCCGTCACGAAGGGTCCGTCGACCGAATCCCGCGTCGACGCCGGGCGTCCCGCTGCCGCCCCGCCCGCCCGGGCCCCGTCCTGCGACCCCCGGCGCGCGAGCCCGCGCCCCGAGCGGGTGGACGGCGAGGCGGTGCGGCGCATACGGGAGCGCGGCCACCTGATCGCGGGCGTCGACCTCAACAGCTATCTGTGGGCCTCACTGGACCATGACGCCCAGGAGCCGGCCGGGTTCGACATCGACCTGGTCCGGGCGATCGCCCGGGACATCCTCGGGCCGAAGGCCATGGTCCGTTTCGTCAGCATGCCGCCCAGCCAGCGGGTCCCCAGGCTGCGGTCCCGGCAGGTCGACGTCATCGTGCGCACGATGAGCATCACCTGCGAGCGACTGGCCGAAGTGGCGTTCTCCAGCGTCTACTTCGAGACCGGGCACCGGCTCCTGGTGCCCCAGGGCTCCACGATCACGGGCTTCGACTCCGAGCTGCGCGGTCGGCGCGTCTGCCTGAGCAAGGGCAGCTCGGCCTCCGACCTCCTGAAGTCGTCCGGCACCGGTGCGGTCGCCGTGGAGACCGCGAGCCATCTTGACTGCCTGGTGGAGCTCCAGCAGGGGAACGTCGACGCCGTCCTCACCCACGCCACCCTCGCCGCCGGACTGGCCGCGCAGGACCCCACCCTCCAGCTGGTCGGGCCGCGCCTGGACACCTCGCTCTACGGCGTCGCCATGAACAAGGACGACACCGACCTGGTCCGCCGGGTCAACGCGGTCCTGGAGGACTACCGCGCGGGCGGCGCGAGCAGCCCGTGGACGCGGTCGTACGACAAGTGGCTCGCCCCGACCCTGGGCGCGCACCCGCAGGGCCCGCCGGCGGCCGCGTACGCCGACTGACCCTGCGGTCCCCCCAGTTCGGCGGTGTCACACGGGCTTGCGCGCCATCAGGAAGCCCTGCGGGGTGTTCTCCATCTCGCCGTGCCCCGCTCGGACGAGGCGGGCCGTCTCGACGAATCCCGCGTCGGTCATGAGGGCGGCGATACGGTCCGGCGGGTAGCGGTAGACGTCGAGGGCGACCTCATGGCCGTACGCCTTCTCCAGCGACACCCGCTCGTCGCCCACCTTGAAGCCGACGCAGAGGGCGCCGCCCGGAGCCAGGACGCGTACGAACTCGCCGAAGAACGTGGCCAGTTCGCCCTCCGGGGAGTGCACCGTCGAGAACCAGGACAGCACGCCGCCGAGGGACCCGTCCGGCAGGTCCAGAGCCGCCATCGACCCCACGTCGAAGCGCAGCCCCGGGTACGACTCCCGGGCCACCGCGATCATGCCCGGCGACAGGTCGATGCCGAAGACGTCGGCCCCGATGGCCTTCAGATACCCCGTCATGCGCCCGGTCCCGCACCCCAGATCACCCATCGGCCCCAGTCCGGCGGCCGCGACCTCCTCGGCGAAGGCCGCGAGCATGCCGAGCTCCATGGGAGTGATGGTGATCAGGCCACCGATCAGCCGGTGGTAGTCGACGGCGACGGTGTCGTACGAGGCGCGGGTCTGGTGTACGCGAAGGTCTTCGGTCATGGCGCAACACCCTAGACCGGCGCGGGGTGTTGTCAGCCTCGGAACGCGGCGGGCCGTTCGGGGGACGCCTCCGCGAGGGCCTTCGTCACCGCCTCGACGCCGGCCCGCAGACCATAGGTCGGCGTGTCGGGCTGCTGACGCCAGGAGTCGTCGATCCCGCCCGCGTCGACCGTGTCGAAGCCCAGCTGGTCGATCAGGGCGCGGACCGTCTTCTTCGCGACCTCGTCGTCGCCCGCGACGGGCAGCGCCATGCGCTCCGGGTCGCCGGCCGGGAGGGGCTTGTCCAGGATGTCCTGGGCGTAGGTGCCGTTGAACGCCTTGATCACCGGGTGGCCGAGGTGCTGCTCGACCCAGCGGCTCTCGGTCAGGCCGTCGTCCTCGATCGCGGCGATCCGGCCGTCGCGCTCACGCGGGTAGTAGTTGTTGGTGTCGATCACCGCGAAGCCCTCCGCCGCGCCGTCGAAGAGCCCGGCGGGCAGATCGGGAACGGCCTTCAGGGGCACGGTCACCACGACGATCTCGGCGCCGCGGGCCGCCTCCTCGACCGTCACGGGCGTCGCGCCGGTCTCCTCGGCGAGCGCGGTGAGGGTGTGCGGGCCACGGGAGTTCGCGACGGACACGTCGTGGCCCAGGGTCGTGAGCCGACGGGTCAGGTTGCCGCCGATGTTGCCTGCGCCGATGATGCCGATCTTCATGGACGTTCCTTCCGACTTCGGGCCTGCCGGCCTTCCGAGCGAGTGCGACGGGTGTCACGCTCGGTCTGAACCTCCGCTCCCGCGCGAGGTATTCCCGGGTTCGTCCCGTCGTGTCGGAGGCCTGCCGTGAGAGCTTGGCGTGACCGGCGTGAGTCCCGCGACTTTCCGCGACGCGGAGGGGCGCCGATGCGCGATGATCCTTCCGACGTCGTGGTTCCGATGTCGTGATTCGTGGAGAGGGCAGCCGATGACCGTGCGCGGGGATGCGCAGCACCAGCAGGGGGAGTCCGGGCCGGGCGACGGCGTGGACCGGCGCCGCTTCCTCGGGTACGTACTGGCGGCACCGACCCTCACCGTCGCCGCCCAGCTCGGCGAGGCGGTCCTCGCCCCCACCCCGGCGGCGGCCGCAGCCCCCGCGGTGGTGCCCTCGCTGCCCGGACCGTCCGAGATCTACGACCTCAACGACATGCTCACGCATGCCGCCGTGCCCACCGCGAACCTGATCACCATCCGGATCGAGGCCGACGGCACGGCCTCCTTCGCCCTGCCCCGGGCCGAGGTCGGCCAGGGCATCACCACCTCTTCCGCCATGGTGATCGCCGAGGAGCTCGACCTGCCGCTGGAGAAGGTCCGGGTCACCCTCGCGGACGCCCGCCCGGAGCTGCTGTTCAACCAGATGACCGGCGGCTCCAACACCACGATCTCCACCTTCACCCCGATCCGCGTGGCCGCCGCCGTCGCCCGGGGCCGGCTGCTGCGCGCCGCCGCGCTCGAGCTCGGAGAGCTGTTGGGCTCGCTCACCGCGAAGGCCGGAGCGATCGTCTCCTCGGCCACCGGCCGGAGCATCGGCTACGGCGAACTCGCCGCGAAGGCGGCCGCCGACACCGACACCGCCGTCGGCGTCGCCCTCAAGAAGCCGTCCGAGTTCAAGGTCATCGGCACCTCCCAGCGGCGGATCGACGCCCTGGACGCCGTGACCGGCCGCAAGAAGTTCGCCATGGACGTCCAGGTGTCCGACGCCCTGCCGACGATGGTCTGCCGGCCGCCGACGATCAACGGCACCGTTCGCTCGGTCGACAACCTGGCCGAGGTCCGGGCCATGCCCGGCATCACCGACGTGGTGCGGATCTCCACCGGCGTCGCCGTCCGCGGCCGCACCTTCGGCCAGTGCATCGACGCCGTCCGCGCCCTGAAGGTCACCTGGGGCCCCGGCACCGCCGACGGGGACTCGGACGCGAGCATCCAGCGGAAGCTGCGCGCCGCCGAACTCCCGCTCGTCGTACCGGCGTTGCCGCTGCTCACCAAGGCCGTCGACGCCCGCTTCACCTTCCACTTCTCCAGCAACAGCGCCCTGGAGACCAACTGCGCCATCGCGGACGTGCGGCCGCACTCGGCGGAGGTCTGGGCGAGCCTCAAGACACCGATCGTCGCCCAGGAGCAGATCGCCCTGAAGCTCGGCCTCCCGGTCACCGCCGTGAAGGTCCATGTCACCGAGGGCGGCGGGTCGTTCGGCCGCAAGCTCTTCCACGACGCGGCCGGAGAGGCCGCCGAAATCTCCCAGGCCATGGGCAAGCCGGTGAAGCTGATGTGGCACCGGACCGACGACTTCCGCCAGGGCCGTACGCATCCCATGTCGACCTCACGGGTCCGGGCCACGTACACGCTCGGCGAGGTGCTGACGTACGAGCAGCGCCACACCTCCGTCGCCACCGACTTCGGTCACGGCCTCGGCGAGATCATCACCTCCACTGCCGCCCAACTGCCCGTGGGCGACCTCGCCTTCTCCGAGACGATCTTCGCGCTCACCCAGCAGAGCCCGTACCACTTCGGGGTCACCACGCAGCTGCTCAGCGAGACCGACAAGGGCTTCAACACCGGCTCCATGCGCGGCATCTACTCGCCCAACGTCCGCTGCGCGCAGGAGCTCGTCGTGGACGAACTGGCCCGGCGCACCGGCAAGGACGCGTACGAGTTCCGGCGCAAGCATCTCAAGGACGAGCGCGCCCGCGCGGTCCTCGCCAAGGTCGCGGAGGTGGGCGGCTGGGGCCGGTCCCTGCCCGCCGGCATGGCCCAGGGCATCGCGCTCCACCCCGAGTACCGCGGCGTCGTCGCCGTACTCGCCGAGATCGACTGCCGGCCCGAGACGACCGGCCGGAAGATCCACGACGCGTACACCGGCCCCCGCGTCACCAAGGTCGTCTGCGCCGTCGACGTCGGTCTCGCCGTCAACCCGCGCGGTCTGGAGGCCCAGATGATGGGCGGCATCGTGGACGGTATCGCCCTCGCCCTCACCTCCGGCCTCCACCTCCGCGACGGTCACTTCGAGGAGGGCAGTTGGGACAACTACTTCTACACCCGGCAGTGGAACACCCCGCCCGAGCTCGAGATCGTCGTCATGCCGCCGACCTCGGACCGGCCCGGCGGCGCGGGCGAGCTGGCCGTGCCCGCCGCGATGGCCGCCGTGGCCTGCGCGTACGGCCGGGCCACCGGCACCATGCCGACGACGTTCCCCGTCAACCACGGCGAGCCGCTCGCCTTCGAGCCGCTGCCCACCACCCCGCCGATCCCCGCGTCGCCGGTCGACGGCCTCGACCGCGCCTTCTAGGACCCAGGAGCCACCGTGCCGCACCACACCTTCATCCTCAACGGCAAGGCCGTCACGGCCGAGGTCGAGGACGACGTCCGGCTGCTGTGGGTGCTCCGGGACGTCCTCGGCGTCACCGGCCCCAAGTACGGCTGCGGGCTCGGCGTCTGCCAGGCGTGCACCAGCCACATCAACGGCAAGGCGTTCAACCCCTGCTCAGTCCCGGTCAAGGAGATCGCCCCCACCGACGAGATCACCACGATCGAGGGCCTCCCGGCGACCGTCGGCAAGGAGCTGCACCCGATGCAGGAGGCGTGGCTGGACATCGACGTGGTCCAGTGCGGCTACTGCCAGCCCGGCCAGATCATGACGGCCGTCGCCAAGGTCCGCGCGGCGCGGGAGGCCGGGCGGGAGATCGACGAGGCCGACCTCGACGAAATCCGCAACATCTGCCGCTGCGGGACCTATAACCGGATCCGTGAGGCGATCGTGGCGGGAGCCCGCCGCATGCCCTGACGAGACCGGCGCACCTCCGCGCCCCACACGAGGGAGACCTGAACATGACACGGAAGATCGTCCTGATGATGGGGGTCTCCCTCGACGGGTACATCGAAGGCCCGGACCGCGACATCGACTGGCACATGGTCGACGCCGAGCTGCACCAGTACTTCAACGACCAGGTCGGCGCGATGGGCGGCATCCTCAGCGGCCGGGTCACCCACGAGCTGATGGCCGACTTCTGGCCGACCGCCGACGCCGATCCGAACAGCTCGCCGGAGATCGTGGAGTTCGCCAGGATCTGGCGCGACATTCCCAAGACCGTCTACTCCACGACGCTGGAGAGCGCCGACTGGAACACGACGATCGTCCGCCGGGTCGACCCGGACGAGGTCCGGGCGCTCAAGGAGGAGCCCGGGGGAGACCTGATCCTGGGCGGCGCCGACCTGGCCGCGTCCTTCATGGAGCACGACCTGATCGACGCCTTCCACATCTCCGTCCACCCCGTCCTCATCGGCCGGGGCAAACCCCTCTTCCGCGAGACGGACGCCGCGACCCCGCTGACCCTGACCAGCACCCGGACGTTCGGCAACGGAGTGGTCCTGCTGCGCTATGACCGGGCCCGCTGACGAGGACTTTCACGAGAGCGGTGCCGTTCCTTCCGGTTGTGTTCTTCGGGGCTTCCCCGGTGCTGCGGACGATCCCTCCGGGTACGACACAGAGAGAGGCCCTCCCGTGCAACGACGTGAGTTCGCAGCAGCCGTCACCGCCGCCATCGCCGCACCGGCCGTCCTGGCCGCGCCGCCGGCGCAGGCAGCCTCGGAGCGGACGGACGGGGGCCGGGAGACCGAACGCCGGGGCGGCGAGGGGCTGCCGCACCACATGCTCGCGGTGCTCGCCGGCGAGTTCGACGACAAGGTCGCCGCCCGCGCCCTCGTCCCGCACCTCTACGACGTCGGCTTCGACTGGCACCCGGAGACGGTCGCGCTCGGCGAGCTCGACTTCATCGTCGCGTACGGCTTCGGCAACCGTCCCCCGGCCGGCGGCGGCGACCCGACGAAGGTGCGCCCCGAGCCGGGCCCGGTCAACGAGGCGCTGGCCGACACCGTCGCCGCCCTCCGCGAGCGCCGTGACGTTCCCGTCTACGCGCAGTGGGAGATCGCCCGCTTCCTGGAGTCGAAGCACCACATGACGGACGTGACCTCGATCGAGCCGGTCGTCGCCGAGGACGGCACGATCACGTACCTCAGCACCGACGGCGTCGCCGCCCAGGTCGCCGCGGCCCGCAAGGACCTGCCCGGCGGCATCGGCACGGCCGGCGTGGTCGGCTTCCGGGACCACGTCAAGCGGTGTGTGCAGACCACCCGCGACCGGGGCATGCGGGCGTTCGCGCCGCGCGGGACCGAGTTCCCGGGGACGTACGACCCCGAGTCCGGCCAGGCCTGGACGCGCCGCCGCGATCTCTATCTGGTGCACGACATGTCGGCGCAGTGGACCGTCCTGCGTCAGAAGCTGATCGCCCGGGCCTACCCCAACGGCTGATCCGAACGACGCGTTCCGATCTCTTGTGGGCTGCGCATCGACTCCTTACTGTCGGGTAAGTCGCACTGTCAGGCAGGGCAGTTGATGCCGCCCGGTCTCCTGGAAGGAACGCCGATGTCCGCTGCCCGGACGCGGGGCGCCCGTCGCCTCCTGCTCGGTTCCCTGGCCGCCGCCCTCATGCTCACCGCCGGGGGCGGCGGCTCCGTCGCCGCCGCTCCGCCCGCCGCACCCGCCGCACCCGCCGCACCCGCCGCGGCCGACGGGCTGCGGGAGGTGATGTTCGTGGGGAACAACTGGGACGGCACCGCCGACGTCATCGAGGCCAGGGGCGACTTCTCCCGCGTCGGCCGGATCAACGTCATACCGGACCGCGAGGCCCGGATGTGGGAGATCGGGCTCAACCCGATCAAGCTCGCCTACTTCCTCGGCATCCGGCAGGGCCCGGGCGAGGGCCACGACCAGTTCGTCGACGACATGTACGCCACGCCGGACGGCTCGGCGATGGTGGTCTCCCGGCCCAGCTTCGCCGACGTCGTCTCGATCGACCTCAAATCCGGCGGGATCAACTGGCGTTTCCCCGTGTCCGGTTTCCGCTCCGACCACATGGCCGTCTCACCCGACGGCACCCGCGTCGCCGTCTCGGCCTCCACCTCCAACCGGGTGCACGTCCTCGACATCACCACGGGCAAGGAGGTCGGCTCCTTCACCACCGGCGACAAGCCCCACGAGAACGTCTTCACCGCCGACGGCCGGTACCTCTGGAACATGGCCATCGGCGAGGTCACCACGGCGCTCGACGGACCGGGCTGGGACTGGACCAAGGGCGACCGCAAGATCACCGTCGTCGACGCCCGTACCTTCGAGCAGGTCCGGGTCATCGACATGCGGGCCCGGCTCGACGCCTTCGGCCGTAAGGACCTCTCCGACGCCGTCCGGCCCGTCGCCTTCACCCCGGACGAGTCCACGCTCTACTTCCAGGTCTCGTTCTTCAACGGATTCCTCGAGTACGACGTCGCCACCGACCGCATCACCCGGCTGAAGACGCTCCCGGAGAACCCGGCGACCGACCCGGACCGCACCACCTGGGTCAACGACTCGCGCCACCACGGCATGTCGATGAGCCCCGACGGCTCCAAGCTCTGCGTCGCCGCCACGATGGACGACTACGCCACCGTCGTGGACCGCACGAGCCTGCGGGAGGGCCCGCTGGTCACGGCCGACAAGCCGTACTGGGCCACCGTCAGCGGCGACGGACGCTCCTGCGTCATCTCCGAGAGCGGCTCGGACAAGGTGACCGCGATCGACTTCGCCACCGGTCGCGCCGTCGCCTCGGTCTCGGTCGGCGACCACCCGCAGCGCGTCCGGCTGGCCCGTATCCCGGTCGGCTGGACCGGCCCGGCGGCCGGCTGAACCTCGCCGCGGCCGGGGCGCCTCAGCCCCCGGCGGTGGAGCCGGTCGCCAACTTCTCCCGTACGGCACCGAGATACTCGTCCATCGCGTCCCGGTTGCGGGTCAGGCACCGGATGCGTTCGGTCATCCGGTTCCGCTCGTCCTCCAGCGTGGCGAGCATCTCCGGTGTGGCGTCCGGGAAGTGGATGACGCGGGGCTTGTCGAGGCACGGCAGGATCTGCTTGATGAGCCGCGTCGGCAGCCCCGCGTCGAGAAGGCCGCGGATCTGCAGGACGCGGTCCACGTTCGACTCGTCGTAGGCGCGGTAGCCGTTCGGCGTGCGATCGGCGACGATGAGCCCCTGCTCCTCGTAGTAGCGCAGCATCCTGCGCGGGGTGTCGGTGCGGTCCGCCAGCTCCCCGATGCGCATGTGGTCCACCTCACAGCCTGTCGCTTTGACCTTCACATCAATGTGAAGGTTTCAGCATACGTGGCATGAGCAACCACACCGCACAGAAGGCCGGTTCGCCCGTCCGCGAAGTCCGGCTGCCGGCCGCCCGGATCCCCTCCGGCCGGCTGCCCTGGCCCGCGCTCCTCGCCCTGGCCACCGCCGTCTTCGTCACCAGCCTCACCGAGACCCTGCCCGCCGGCGTCCTCCCCGCGATGAGCGCCGATCTCGGTGTCGGCGAACCCGCCATGGGCCAGTCCGTCACCATCTACGCGATCGGCACCGCGCTCACCGCCATTCCGCTGACCGCCGCCACCGCCGGCTGGCGCCGCAAGCGACTGCTGCTCACGGCGGTCGCCGGCTTCGCCGTCGCCAACACGGTCACCGCCCTCTCCACCCACTACCCCCTCACCATGGCCGCCCGGTTCGTCGCCGGCGTCGCCGCCGGTCTCGCCTGGGCGCTGCTCGCCGGCTACGCCCGGCGGATGGTGGCCGTCCACCTCCAGGGCAGGGCGATCGCCGTCGTCATGACCGGCATCCCGGTCGCGCTCTCCCTCGGCGTGCCCGCCGGCGCCTTCCTCGGCGCGGCCCTCGGCTGGCAGTCGACGTTCCTCCTCATGACCGCGCTCGCCGCCGTCCTGATCGGCTGGATCGCCCTCGCCGTCCCCGACTTCCCCGGGCAGCCCCGGGGCGGCCGGGCACCGATCCGGCGGACCCTCGCCATGCCGGGCGTCGCCCCGGTCCTTCTCGTCACCCTAGTCCTCGTCCTCGCCCACACCGTCCTCTACACCTACGTCGCCGCCTTCCTCGACCACCTGGGCATGGGCGGCTCCACCGGCACGGTCCTCCTCGTCTTCGGCGTGGCCTCGCTGCTGAGCATCTGGTTCACCGGCCTGCGCATCGACCGCGGCGTGCGGATCCTGACCCTCGCGGGCCCCGCCCTGTTCGCCGTCGCCACCGGCGTGCTCGCCGTCCCGGCGGACAGCGCCGCCCTCGTCTACGCCGCCGCGATCCTGTGGGGGCTCGGCTGGGGCGGCGCGCCGACCCTGCTGCAGACGGCCGTCGGCGACGCGGGCGGCGAAGCCGCCGACACCGCGCAGACCATGCTCGTCAGCCTCTGGAACGCGGCCATGGCGGGCGGCGGCATCGTCGGCGGGCTCCTGCTCGGCCGGCTCGGCGCGGAAGCCCTGCCCTGGAGCGCGCTCGCGCTCCTGATCCTCGCCCTGGCCGTCGTCACGGCCGCCCGCACCCACGGATTCCCCGCCCGCCGAGGCCGCACCGACGCGTGAGGCCAGCGCGTCGCGACGGCCCCGGAAGGACGCCACCCCTACCCGTCATACTTCGGAGCTACAGAACGACTGTCCCCCCTGGCGGGACGCCGACTACAACGCGTGATCCATACGTTCGGCACCGGAACGACGAACCACTCCGGTACGGAAGGACACGCCATGGCGTCCCGCCCGCACAGCCGCCGGCTGCGCCGCACACTGCTCAACGCGCTCGTCATCGCCTCGGTGGCGGTGCCGACCGCGGGCGCCGCCCGCCCCGCCGCCGTCCCGGCGCCCGCACCACCCGCGCTCGGCACCCTCACCCAGGCCACGGCGACCACCCTGGACGCCCGGTACGCCGTCAACCGCGACGCGGTCCTGGCCGCGGCCAGGACCGCCGACGACTACGGCGACCGGAAGCGGGCCGCCGCCCTGCGGGCCATGGCGGGCCGGGACCGCCACCTCCTCTCCTTCGACGGCCGCGACGGCGGCCGCAGTGTGGAGGTCGTCGGCGACCTCGCCCGCGCCGACCGGACAGCCGTCCTCGTCCCCGGCTCCGACACCGCGCTCGGCAGCGCACGCTTCCGGGCCGGCGCCGTCGCCCTCCAGCGCGAGCTGGGCGGACGGAGCGCCGTCCTCGCCTGGCTCGGCTACCGCACCCCCGCCACCGCGAGCGCCGCCGCCCTCACCCCGGGTCGCGCCGAAGAGGCCGCCCCCGAACTGCGAGAGTTGGTACGGGAGTTGAAGGCGGTCAAGCCGGCCGCCCGGCTCACCCTCCTCTGCCACTCCTACGGCTCCGTCGTCTGCGCCGAGGCCGCCCCCGGACTCCCCGCCGACGCGCTCGTGTTCTACGGCAGCCCCGGCACCGGCACCGACCGCGCCGCCGACCTGCGTACCCGGGCCGCCGTCTGGGCCGGCCGGGGCGGCTCCGACTGGATCGCGCACGTGCCGCACCTCCGGGTCCCGCTGCCCTTCGGCGAACTCGGCTTCGGCACCGACCCCGTCGACCCGGAGTACGGCGCCCGCGTCTTCGACGCCGGCCCCGGCGGGCACAGCGACTACCTCGTGCCCGGCTCCGTACCGCTGGCGAACCTCGCCCGGATCGTCGCGGGACGGGAGCCGGCCGATGCGTGACCTCGTCCGCGCGTACAGCCGCCGTATCGAGGCCCTCACGCCACCGGGCCGGGACCGTGCCCTGGACGCCCTGCGCGCGCTCGCCATCCTCGGCGTCGTCCTAGGCCACTGGCTGGTCACCGCCCTGATAGCCGACAGCGGCACGGTGCGCGGCGCCAGCCCCCTGACCCACCTGCCCGAATTCACCCCCGTCTCCTGGCTGTTCCAGACCCTCGCCGTCTTCTTCCTGGTCGGCGGGCTGGTCGCCGCCCGGGGCCATGCCGCCGCCCGCGACCGCCACGAGCCCTACCGCGACTGGCTCCGGGCCCGCCTCGGCCGGCTCTTCCGGCCGGTCGCCGCCGTGCTCGCAGTCTGGACCGTCGTCGCCCTCGCGGTACTCGCCGCCGGGGTGCCCTGGCAGACCGTGCACACCCTCGGCAAGCTCGTGCTCTCACCGCTCTGGTTCCTGCTCGTCTTCGCCGCGCTCACCGCCGCGACCCCGCTCGTCGCCCGCGTCCACCCGCTGTGGCCGCTCGCCGTCGTCCTCCATGTCGACCTGATCCGCTTCGGCCTCGACGGGCCTGCCTGGCTCGGCTGGATCAACGTGGCCGCCGGCTGGCTCGTCCCGTACTGCCTCGGCGCGGCCTGGGCCCGGAACGGCCTGAAGGACCGCAGGACAGGCTGGACCCTGCTGCTCGGCGGGACCGCCGCCACCGCCCTCCTCGTGCTCTTCGCCGGCTACCCCGCAGCCATGGTCGGCGTCCCCGGCGCCCCGGTCTCCAACCTCAACCCGCCCACGCTCGCCGCCGTCACCTTCGGCCTCGCCCAGTGCGGTGGCGCACTGCTGCTGCTCGGCCCGCTGCGCCGGGCCCTGCGCCGGCCCGCCGCCTGGGCCGCGGTGGCGCTGCTCAACCTGAGCGCGATGACCGTCTTCCTCTGGCACCAGACCGCGATGATCGCCGTCACCGCGACCGGCCTCCTCGCCGGCGGACTCCTCGGCCACGGCCCGCTCCCCGGCCTCCACTCCGTCCCCGACGGATACGGCTGGATCCTGGCCCGCATCGCCTGGCTGCCGCTCTTCGCCGCCGCGCTGCTGGTCTGCTGCGCCGCCTTCCGTACGTACGAACAGGGCGGCAGGCCCGGCCGCGAGGCGCGCCCCGCCGCGAGGCGGAAGGCGCGACGTGCCTAGGGTGGACGGGCCGAAGGGGGAACACATGGGGGAGCGCCATCAGGCGTGGCTGCGGGGCGCGTTGCGGGAGACACCGGGGACGCTCCGCGCCGAGCTGTGGACCTGGGCCCGCGACCCGCTGCCCCGCCACACCTGGCTCGGCAGGCTGCCGCACGCCCATGTCGCGCTGTTCGCGGTGCTCGTGGGCATCGGTGACGTGAACGTGTACGCACGGGTGGTCGGCCCCTTCGGGCAGACCCGCGCGCTCATCGTCGTCCAGGTGGTCGCGCTCGTCCTCGCCCTGTCCCGACCCGCCGGGGCCTGGTGGATCTCCACGACCGCGCTCTTCCTGATCGGGCTGAGTAGTCAGCACGCCGCCGACGCACAGGGGCTGTGGCCCTGGAGCGCGTACGGCATCGCCCTGCAGACCCTGCTCCTGTTCCTTCTGGCCCTGCGGGTGTCGGCGCCGGCCGCCGGGATCGCCCTGGCCGTCACCGTCCTGTCCGGCGCGCTGAACATCTTCCTCACGTCGGCCGAGGGCTCCCTGACGGGCGGCACGATCGCCTTCTCCATCGCGGTGATCGTCGGCGCCGCGCAACGCGGCAGCCGCGTGGCCCGGACCCGGCTCACCGTCCAGGAGGAGCTCACCGCCGAGGAACGGGCCCGTCGGACCCTCCTGGAGGAGCGCGGGCGGATCGCCCGCGAACTGCACGACGTCGTCGCCCACCACATGTCCGTCATCTCCATCCAGGCCCAGGTCGCCCCGCATCTCGTCGAGAACCCCTCCGACGAACTGCGCGAACACCTGGCCGGCATCCGCCAGAACGCGGTCGAGGCGCTCACCGAACTCCGCCGCGTCCTCGGCGTCCTGCGGGCCGAGGACCCCGACGCGGACCGGGCGGGACACGCGCCCCAGCCCACCCTGGACCGCCTCGACGACCTCCTCGCCAACGTCCGCGCCGCCGGACTCACCGTCGACGCCACGACCACCGGGGAGCGCATGCCGCTGGCCCCCGGCATCGAGCTCTCGGCGTACCGCATCGTCCAGGAGGCGCTCAGCAACGCGATGCGGCACGCCCCCGGCGCCCGGGTACGGGTGGAGATCGGCCACCGGCCGACCGGGCTCACCCTGCGCGTCGCCAACACCCCACCGACCCGCCCCGCCGACCCGGCCTCCGCCCTCTCCTCACCGGGGCCGCCCGGACCGCCCGGACCCGGGCACGGCCTGCTCGGGATGCGCGAACGCACCACCATGCTCGGCGGCGAACTGGCCGTGGGACCCACCCCCGACGGCGGCTACGAAGTGACCGCCACCCTCCCCGTACCGAACACCCCACAGAAGGACGGCACATGACCAGCGGCACGATCCGGGTTCTCATCGCCGACGACCAGATGATGGTCCGTCAGGGCTTCACGGTGCTGCTGAACGCCGAACCCGGCATCGAGGTCGTCGGCCAGGCCGTCGACGGCGCCGAGGCAGTCGCCAAGGCCGTCGAACTCGCCCCCGACGTCGTCCTGATGGACATCCGTATGCCGGGCACCAACGGCATCGACGCCACCCGCCACCTCACCGAACCCGCCGGCTCCACCGTCAAGGTGCTCGTCCTGACCACCTTCGACCTGGACGAGTACGTGTACGAAGCGCTGCGCGCCGGTGCCTCCGGGTTCCTCCTCAAGGACGCCTCCGCCGAGGAACTCGCCCACGCGGTACGGGTAGTGGCGAGCGGCGAGGCCCTGCTCGCACCGAACATCACCAAGCGCCTCATCGCCGAGTTCTCCCGGCTCAGCGCCGCGCCCCGGGCCCCGCTCAAGGGCCGCGTCGGTGATCTGACGGAGCGTGAGACCGAGGTGCTCGCGCTGATCGCGAACGGTCTGTCCAACGCCGAGATAGCCACTCGGCTCGTTCTCGCGGAGCAGACCGTCAAGACCCATGTGAGTCGCATCCTGGTCAAACTGGGCCTGCGCGACCGCACCCAGGCCACCGTCCACGCCTACGACATCGGCCTGGTACGCCCGGGGGGGAGCTGAGCGGGGTGTCGGCCGTCAGTCCGTGTCCGAGGCGGCGATGATCGCGACGCGGGTGCGCGTCGGGTCGAGGACGGCGAACGCCATGTCCGACAGGTCGCCGAAGAAGAAGTCGTTCCCGGACCGGCGGGCCAACGCCAGCCGGAGCCAGCGGTACTCGGCCGCCGCGCGCACCGCCCGGGTGTGCGGGACGGACGGGTCCAGGTCCATCAGGGCGTACAGCGCGCGCCAGGTCGACAGCCGGACGTACGCCCCCGGGCGGCCGTCGCCCCACACCCCGCCCGAGAACGCCGCGACGCACAGATCGCCGGCCAGGTCGTCCGCGGTGGTGTGCGCGGCCGCCAGCGTGTCCGGGGTGAGCCCGGCCAGGCACCGCGAGCCGATCGCCGTCAGCAGCGCGGAGTTGAAGTCGGCCGGGTCGAGCGGTTCCGGCATCGTGAAGAACTCCACTGCCGACGACGCCAGTTCGGCGAGGGGGTCCATCGCGGCCTCGGTGCGCCGGTCGTCCGGTGCCCGGCGCGCGCCGCGGCCCGCCAGGGCCCCGGCGGCCGTCGGCGGTATCTCGGGATAGCGGGCGTGCAGTTCGTCCGACTTCAGGGAGCCGAGGGTGGAACCCCGCCACCAGGCCCGCTCCCGCATGGCGCTCTCGAAGTAGAAGGAGGCGAGCGGCAGCCAGGCGAGCGGATGGCCGAGCTCGCGCAGCCCCGCCTGGTACGCCGTGTACGGCTCCCGGTCCAGGCCCCAGCGCAGCGCCATCTCCTGAAGCAGGCAGGCGCGGAACTCCGTGTCGGGGTCGTCCGCCTTCGGCGGCAGTTCGAAGTACGGGGGGAGCGTCGCCGAACTCGGGCGCCGCACCAACTCCCGTACGACATGGGCCATCAGCTGAACCGCGCCCGGCGCGCCCGTACGCCGGGCGGCGTACTCCCCGAGCCGTACCGCCCAGTCCGTGGCGGCCTGGGAGCGCTGCCGCGCCAGGAGTTCGGCGAGGCTCATGATCTCCGGCGCGCTCAACGAGCCTGCCACGCGAGGCGGTTCGGTCGCCAAGGAGTAGAGGCGTTCGGGGTCGGTGACGGCGTACACCTTCAGCGAGGCGTCGTCGGGCAGGGCGGTCGGTTCCGGCATGCGCCCAGGCTACGGGGAGACGAAATCGCCGAGCGGCCACGGGTCCGGGGGACCCGTGGCCGCTCGGGGCGCTTCGGCGTCAGACGGCCGGCGGGACCCGCGACGGGCGGCCGGAGCCACGCGTCAGCGTATAGCCGCCGATGCCGGCCAGCGCGCCGAGCACGCCGCCCGCGACCGTCCAGATCCAGCGGTCGGACCACCAGCCCGAGGACCAGCCGTCCTCGGGCGCCCGCGCCTCGACCGCCGACGGGGCGTCGGCCGCGGTCGCGTCCTCCGTCGTGGCACCGGGCACCAGCGGCGCCGCGAGCGAGCCGCCGCCCGCGTACGCTCCGCCCTTGTCGGCCGAGCCGGCACCGATCCGGGCCGTGAACGGCTGCCCGAGGTCCTCCTCGGGCAGGCCGGTGACGGTGAGCCGGATGTAGTAACTGCCGGGCAGCGGATCGTCGTCCCAGGCGTCGGCCCACGGGCGGACCGGGCGCAGGGTGCAGGACAGCTCCACGGACGGAGCCTCCTTCGCCGCCGCCTTGGACTGCATTCCGTACATGCACGGCTGGCGGCGCCGCAGACCGTCGTAGACGTCGATCCGCCAGGTGGAGGCGCCGTGCCGGGCGGTGGACTCGGGCAGCGTGACCGAGGCGGTCACGGTGGGCCGCTGCCCGGTGTCGGCGGGGAACACCCAGTACAGGTAGTCACCCGTGGAGGCCTCGGCGGTCGCCTGCAGGCCCTGCCGGAAGAAGGCGGCGGTACGGAAGGTGGTGCCGGCCTCGGTCGGTCCCGCCGTCGACTCGGCGCTCGCGCTGCCGCTCGGGGTCGGGGTGGCCGAGTCCGCCAGGACCGGCGCGGCGGCCGGGCCGAACAGGGCGGCTCCCGCCACGAGGACGGCGCTCAGCGCGCGTACGGTACGCATCAGTTGGTCCTCCAGACGGCGACGCGCCAGCGGGACGCCCAGCCCCACAGCAGACCGCCCACGAAACCGGCCAGGACGAGCACGCCGAGCAGCCACCAGCCCCGGCCGAGGCCGAAGGCGGCCACGTCGGAGGCCTCGTCGGGACCGTCGACCAGGTCGACGGTCAGCTCGATGGGCATACCGGGCGTCGTCTTCACCGACGGCGGCGCGGAGAACGAGTTGCTGACCTGGAGGCAGACGGTCTCCGCCGCGGGCTTGTCCGCGTCGGCGCCGTCCACCCGCTGCTTGGGGTAGCGCAGACCGGTCGAGATGACGTCGGTCCGTCCGTCGCCCGCCTCGGAGCCTCGGACGATCTCCCGGCCCCGTACGGTCACGGCCCGCAGCAGCACGCCGTAGTCGTTGTTCACGGCACGGTCGGCGGAGACGCTCACGGAGGCGCGCAGCTCCTGGCCGGGGAGCACGTCCACCTTGTACCAGCGGTGCTGCCCGAAGGTCTCGCGGTCGGTGTACAGACCGGGCTTGAGCACCGGGGCGGAGGCGCAGCGCTCGGCGCCCTCGGTGGCCACCGGGGTGACGACCGGGTCGGCCGCGCGGTCCACCAACTGCCGTACACGCTTGGAGAGTTCCTCGGTGCGCCGGACCGAGGTGTACGTGCCGCCGGTCGCCTCCGCGATGCAGGTGAGCTGCTGGCGGATCTTGGCGTTCGGGACGAGGCCGAGGGTGTCGATGGTCAGGTGGATGCCCCGGGCGGCGATGTCACGCGCCACCTCGCAGGGGTCGAGCGGGGCGCAGGTGTCCTCGCCGTCCGTGATGAGCACGATGCGGCGGGGGGCCTTGTCGTCGCCCTTGAGGTCCTCCGCCGCGCCGAGCAGGGCGGGCCCGATCGGGGTCCAGCCGGTGGGGGCGAGGGTGGCGACGGCGGTCTTGGCCTCGGTGCGGTCGAGCGGGCCGACCGGGTAGAGCTGCCGGGTGTCCTTGCAGCCCTTCTTGCGGTCGTCGCCGGGGTAGTCGGCGCCGAGGGTGCGTATGCCGAGCTCCACCTTCTCGGGCACCGCGTCGAGGACCTCGTTGAAGGCCTGCTTGGCGGCGGCCATCCGGGACTGGCCGTCGATGTCGCGGGCGCGCATCGAGCCGCTGACGTCGAGCACAAGCTCGACCTTGGGGGATTCCTTCGCCGCGGGTTCGTCGGCGGCGGCGCCGCTCGGGAACAGCCCGACGGCCAGGACGGCGAGCAGCGCGCACGCCCCGGTCGACAGCCGTTTTCTCGTGATCATGGGGCGGATCGTAGGGATGATCGTCCGACAATCCAAAACTGCCCCGTGCGCGGACTCCTGAGGGGGAGTCCGCGCACGGTCCGCACACGGGCAGCGCACGGTCAGATGCTGCCGTCAGCGCATGTCGGCGGGGCGTTCGGCGCCGTCGAAGGGGAACCGGCGCCGGAAGTCGTCGGCAGCGTCCTCCAGGGTGCAGAAGCTGACGCCCTCGTGGCCCGACACGTACTCGATGAAGCGCTCCAGCATCAGCAGCACCTGCGGGCGGCCGCTCACGTCCGGGTGGAGCGTGACCGGCACGACGGCGTACTCCAGCTCGCGGTGCACCCAGTCGAACTGGTCGCGCCAGTCCTGCTCCAGGGCGCGCGGGCTGACGTACCCGTGGCTGTTGTGGGAGTGCTTGTTGAACATCATCGGCGGCAGGTCGTCGACGTACCAGTTGCCGCAGAACTCGACCAGGTCCACCTCGTGGCCGTGGACCAGCGGCCGCATCCAGTCCTTGGCCTCCTTCGTGTAGTCGATCTTCGTCCAGCTGTCGCCGACCCGGGCGTAGAACGGGGTGAAGTCCCGGTAGTTCTGGCTGTGGTCGTAGGAGAAGCCGTACGTGTGCAGCAGAGCCGCCGTGTGCGGCGACATCTCCCACCACGGCGCCACATAGCCGCGCGGCCTGCGGCCGGTGTACTCCTCGATGAGCTCGACCGAGCGGGCGAGCACGTCCTCCTCCTGCTGGGGGCTCATCGCGATCGGGTTCTCGTGGGAGTAGCCGTGCGCGCCGACCTCGTGGCCCGCCTCCACGACCATCCGGGTCTGCTCGGGGAAGGTCTCGATCGAGTGGCCGGGGATGAACCAGCTGGTGCGTATCCCGTACCGCTCGAAGAGCTTCAGGAGCCGCGGGGTGCCGACCTCGCCGGCGAAGACACCGCGCTGGATGTCGTTGGGCGAGTCCTCGCCGCCGTAGCTGCCGAGCCAGCCGGCGACGGCGTCCACGTCGACGCCGAGCGCGATCTTGATGTCCTTGGTGGTCATGCGGCAGGGGCCTTTCCGTACGTGTCGAGAAGGTGGTGCACACGGTCGACCGCGGTGGCCATGACGGCCTGGTCGGCGGCGCTCCAGTCCCGCTCGGCGAGGCTGTGGGCGGAGATCCAGCCCGTCATCTCCGCGTCGCGGACGACCGGCGAGAGGAGCTGGGCGTGGACTCCGTAGACGTCGATCAGGGCCTGCGGCGGATGCGGGTCGGCGGCGAAGCGGGGCTGGACGAGGGGGACCCGGTGGCGCTCCAGCCACTCGACGGTGTTCAGCCGGCGCTGGTCCAGCGAGGCGTCGCGGCGGATCGACCGGACGCCCGGGCCGAGGGCCTCGGCCGCCGTGAGATCCACGTGCAGGCCGTGCGCGGGCAGGTCGAGCCGGAGCGTCGTGCGGTCCGCGCCGACGGCCTCGCGCAGTTCGGCGAGGACCTGCTGGAAGCGGGCGCGCAGGCTTCCGGAGCGCAGGAGGTCGCCGTGTGCGCCGAGGGCCGGGTGGGCCCCGGCGAGGTCGAGCGCCTGCCAGAGCGTGGCGGCGACGCTGTCGAAGACCGGGACGCCGAGGGCCTCTTCGAGCCCGGCCGCCGCCCCCGCCCCGTACACGTTGGTGCAGACGACGGCGACCGCGTGGACGGAGCCGGCGGCGGCCTCCTCGATCTGGCGGGCGACCTCGGCCTCCGGGATCCGGGCGAACGCCTCGTTGTCGCTGACGCCGAACGGTTCGGCGAGCACGCACTCCAGGCCCTCGGCGGCGTACGTCGTCACGATCCGCTCGGCGACGTCCGCCGTGTACGGGACGGCGAGCCCGAGCCGGGTCACGCCGTAGGCGGCGCAGGCGCCGAGCAGGGCGAGGGTGGACGTGGTGGCGGGGATGCCGGTCGCCTCGGTGAGAGCGGCACAGAGCGTGCGGTCGCGCTCGACGCCGAGCCACGAGCCGGACGTGCCGTTCCACACCAGGACGTCCACAGCCGCGTCGGCGAGCTGCCGGGCGGCGGCGACCATCGGCGCCGGGTCGAACTGGGCGTCGGAGCCGCCGTCGAGGGCGATGCGGGTGACGGGGACCCGGGCGAAGTGCGCGGTGACGTCCCGTTCTTCTGTCAGCAGGCGGTAGGTCACCGGCTCAAGACAGGTGTTGGAGGACGGGGTGAGCATGCCGATACGCGTCATCGGACGGAGAGCCTTCTGCTGTAGTCGAGGACGAGGGAGGAGAGCGTGAACAGCACGCCGGCGCCGACGAAGTAGAGCAGCGCCCAGGTGTACGAACCGGTGCCGCCGACGATGTAGCCGACCGCGATCGGGGTGACGATTCCGGCGATGTTGCCCGAGAGGTTCATCGCGCCGCCGACGACTCCGGCGTTGGCCCGGCCGGCCAGGATGGAGGGCAGCGACCAGTACAGGCCGGCCCAGCGCAGGAAGAACATGACGACGGAGAGCAGCGTGACGGCGGTCGCCGCGTCCGGTACGAGCACCACACCCAGGAGCCCGGCGACGACGGCCGTGCCGGCGACGCCCATCATCGTGCGCATGACCTTGTTCGCCCCCGCGCCCGCCGCCTTCCAGCGGTCGGAGAGCCAGCCGCCGGTGAGCTCGCCGACGAAGCCCGCGCCGAAGATGACCAGCGTCGACCAGCCGATGGTCTTGATGTCGAAGCCCTTGGTCTCGGAGAGATAGAGCGGGCCCCAGGTGAGCAGTCCGTAGAAGACGCCGTTGAAGCCCATCCAGCCCAGGCACATGGCCCAGAAGGCGCGGTGCCGCAGGTACGGGCGCAGACCGGTGCGCTCGACGGCCGGACCGGCCGCGTCCTCCTCCGCGTGCGCCCGCTCGATGTACGCGGCCTCCGCCTCGTCGACCCCGGGATGCTCGCGCGGGGTGTCGCGGATGTACCAGGCGGCGTACAGACCGACGGCGACGGTGAGGAGGCCCGCGATGACGAAGCTGAGCCGCCAGCTGCCCGTCCAGGCGATCAGCGCGGAGATGAGGACACCGCCGAGCGCCGCGCCGAGCGGGGCTCCGCCGTCGAGCAGCACGGCACCCCGGCCGCGCTCCTTCGCGGGCAGCCACTGGGCGTTGAGCTTGCCGCCGGCCGGCATGACCGGCGCCTCGACGGCGCCGAGCAGCAGGCGGTAGCCGAGCAGCGAGCCCGCGCCGGTCGCCGCGGCGGTGACGGACTGGGCGACGCCCCAGCCGATGCACGCGCCCGACACCATCTTGCGGGGGCCGAAGCGGTCGGCCAGCCAGCCGCTCGGGATCTGCATCAGCGCGTACGTCCAGAAGAACGCGCTCAGGACGAAGCCGGTCGTCTCCTTGGAGAGCCCGAGGTCCTCGGTGATCAGTGGCAGTGCGACGGAGACGGAGCCGCGGTCGATGTAGTTGAGCGCGACGACGCCCAGCAGCAGGACGAACATCTTCCAGCGCACCCGGCTGGGGCGTCTTCCGTGGGCGGGGGCGGCGGTTGCCTCGGCCGCCTCGCCGACCGATGGGGTACTCATGGGCAAACCCTCGATTCACGCATCGGACAGGGTGAAACACGGAGGGAACCACCGCCTCCGCGTTTTGGTATACCAAAGAATGAGGGCGCCCCCGGGAGTCGTCAAGCATTTGGTATACCGTGATGACTTCGATACGGGGAGGACACATGACCGGGACCCAGGCGGCCGGCGCGACCACGCCGGCGAACGGCGGCGGATGGCTCCGCGACCAGGTCTGCGAAGGGCTGCGGGACCGCATCATCACCGGCCGGCTCAAGCCCGGCGACCGGCTGGTCGAGCGCGATGTCGCCGAGGAGTTCGGGGTCTCCCGCGTACCGGTGCGCGAGGCCATCCGGATCCTGATGGGGGAGGGGTTCCTGCAGGCGCTCTCGCCGCGCCGGATCGTCGTCAAGCAGCTGTCACGCCAGGACGTCGAGAACCTCTTCGACATGCGCGAGGCCCTGGAGGTGCTCGCCGTCCGCCGCGCCGCCGAACGCCGCACGGACGCTCAACTCGACGAACTGTGCGAGCTGTTGGAGGAGGCGCGGCAGGCGACGGACTCGGGCCGGGCGGAACGCGTCTCGCGCGCCAACACGGCCTTCCACCACCACATCGTGGAACTCTCGCACAACGAGCTGCTCGCCACGACCCTGGAATCACTGGAGGGCCGGCTGCGCTGGCTCTTCCAGCAGATCGACGACCCCGGCTCGCTCTGGGACGAACACCGGGTCCTGTACGAGGCGATCGCCGCGGCCGACGCCGACGCGGCGGCGGAGTGCTCGCTCCACCACATCCGCCACTACCGGGACGTGGCGCTGCGCCTGCTCTTCTAGGGCTTCTCGTGTGGCGCCGGGGCGTGCTAGCGGTGCTCGGGGTTCGAGTAGTCCTCGCGGCAGCCCGCGTCCCAGGCGGCGCGCTGGTTGCCGTGCGCCGGGATCCCGCCGGCCCGCTTGACCATCGCCGCCAGATGCATCAGGTTCCAGGCCATGAACGAGGTGTTGCGGTTGGTGAAGTCGTTCTCAGGCCCGCCCGAGCCCGGCTCCAGGTACGACGGCCCGGGCCCGGCCGCACCGACCCAGCCCGCGTCCGCCTGCGGCGGGATCGCGTAACCCAGGTGCTGGAGGCTGTAGAGCACGTTCATCGCGCAGTGCTTGACGCCGTCCTCGTTGCCGGTGATCAGACAGCCGCCGGCCCGGCCGTAATAGGCGTACTGGCCCTCGCTGTTGAGCAGGCTGGAGCAGGCGTACAGCCGCTCGATCACCCGCTTCATCACCGAGCTGTTGTCGCCGAGCCAGATCGGACCGCACAGCACGAGGATGTCGGCGGCCATGATCTGCTCGTACACCTCCGGCCAGGCGTCCGACGCCCAGCCGTGCTCGGTCATGTCCGGCCACACCCCGGTCGCGATGTCGTGGTCGACGGCCCGCAGCAGCGAGGTCGTCACGCCCTGACCCTCCATCACGGCCCGGCTGCGGTCGATCAGCCCCTCGGTGTTGCTCTCCTCGGGGGAGCGCTTGAGGGTGCAGTTGACGTAGATGGCGCGCAGATCGTCGTAGCGGTACGCGGACGTGGTCATCGGCCGTCTCCTCGCGGGGTGGGTCACCGGAGTGGAGCGGTACGGGTGCCACGCCACCCCACCAGCCTCCCGACCCCTGGGCGTGCGGGCCAACCGTGGGCGACCGACCGGATGACGACCCACGGCAGCCTTCACGGCCGCCGACCTCACGGCCGCCGGCCGTCAGCGCCGTACGCGGGCGGCCACCGGCAGATGGTCGCTGCCGGTGTCGGGCAGCGTCCAGGTGTCGCCGACCTCGGCCTCGCCGCGCGCCAGGACGTGGTCGATGCGGGCGAGCGGCAGGGTCACGGGCCAGGAGAAGGCGAAGTCGTCGCGGTCGCCACGCACCTGGGACAGCACGGGGGCCAGGCCCCGGTCGTCGACGGTGCCGTTGAGGTCGCCGAGGACGAGTACCGCCGTGGACCGGTCGGCCGCGAGGGCGCGCCCGAGACGGGCGGCGCTCTCGTCACGCCAGCCGGTCGCGTACCCCTGGGTGGCCCGCACGCGGACCGAGGGGAGATGGGCCACGTACGTCGTCACATCGCCGCGCGGGGAGCGTACGACGGCCCGCAGGCCCCGGTCCCAGCCCGCGTCGACCTCCGCGGGCTTGATGTCGACGCGCGCGATGTCCGCCAGCGGGTGCTTCGACCACAGCCCGACCGTCCCCACGGTCGCCCGGTACGGGTGCGTGGGGTCGAGGGCGATCCGGTAGGCGGGCAGGCTCGACGGCGTCAGCTCCTGGAGGGCGATGACGTCGGGGTCGGGGCCGAGGAGGATCCGCGCGACGCGGGACGGGCTGGTGTTCTCGTCGCTGACGTTGTGCTGGACGACCGTCAGGTCGTACGTCCGGGGGGTGTCGGGCGACCAGAGGGGCTCGCGGAACACCCCCACCCAGACGGCGGCGAGGGTCAGACAGGCGAGGGCGGTGACGGCCGAGCGGCGCACGGCGGCGACGATCAGGCCGAGGGGCACGGCGAGACCGAGCCAGGGCAGAAACGTTTCGACCAGGCTCATCGGGTGTCCGGGCAGGCCGGGCAGCCACTGGTGGACCAGCAGCAGTCCGCCGACGACGGCCACGACGATCGCCGTGAGCAGCCCGCGCTTCTTCTTCTCCGTGGCCTCCACATGACCCCCTTCGGGGGAGGGGACGCGGCCGGGCGCGATCCAGTTCCGGTTCAGCGCAGGCGGCCGTCCTCCGCGACCACGCGGCCCGCCCGGACCACCAGCTCGCGGCGCGGCTGGTCGACCACGACCTGAGCCACGCACTCGCCGTCCACCAGCATGAAGTCGGCCGGCGAACCGGCGGAGATCGGCGCGCGGCAGGCCCATGAGGTCCGCGCCGCCGTCCGAGGCCAGCCGATGGAGGTGCGCGTCGACAACGTCGGCAGGGCAAGACGGCAGGCCCCGTCCACGTACTCCACGACCGTGCCCTCGGGGACGGCGTCCGCCGCTACGAGTACCCCGTCCACCGCGATCAGGTCGGCCGGCGGACCGCCCCGGGGGCGCACGTCGCGGAAGACGGTGGCGACGGACGAAGGCTTCGGGACCACGGGGCTCTCCTCGCCGAGGGGAAGGGTGCGTTGTGACAGGTGAAGTACCACACGCCGGACGGCCCGGTCCGGCTATAGGACCGCGATGCCGAGGGGGCGTTCGCCGGCCGCCAGGCGGTGTGTCTCGCCCGTCGTGAGGTCGACGACGGTGATGCCGTCCCAGTAGCCGTCGCGGGTGAAGCCGCCGGTGACGTACGCGGTGCGGCCGTCCTTCGACACGGTGACGTCCTCGTGCGGACCGTCCAGCGGGTGGACCCGTTCGGTGCCGTCCGGCGCGCGGACGGTCAGCGAGGGGCCCGCGTCCTCGGAGGGGTCGATCGGACCCGTGCCGACGACGAGCAGTGTGCCGTCGGGCGTGATCGTGGCCCCGTGCTGGTGGGTGTTCGCCGTCATCGGGGCGATCTCCGAGCGGCCGGTCCTCGGGTCGACCACCACGAGCCGCTCGCCCTCGAACGGCAGCAGCAGCCGGCCGTCCGATGGCCGTACGACCGCGTAGTGCGGCTTGAGCCACGAGCCCAGACCGCCCTCGGTGCCGTATGGGGCGACCTCGATGCGACGCGGGTCGAGGGTGTCCGCGCGGACGACGGTCACGTCGAAGGAGTCGTGGTCCGTCACGTACACCTCGGAGCCGTCCCGCGCCACGTCGACGTCGAACGGACGCCGCCCGACGTCGACCGTCGCCGTGACCTCACGGCTCGTCGTGTCGATGACCTCGACGGTCCCGTTCCCGCCCGGCACGTTGACGCCGACGTACGCCCGGCGGCCGTCGGGGGAGAGCGCGATGCCCATGCCGCCGCCCCGGTACTCGCCGGTCGTGACAGGTCCGCTCTCCGTCTCGTACGGGATGAGGGCGAGCCGCGCGCGGGTACGGGTGTCGACCACCGCGACGCCCTCGGCGGTGGCCACCCAGGCCCGCCCGTCATCGCCGACGGCCAGGCCGTACGGCGCCGTACCGACCTCGACGGAACCGGTCGCGCCGCGCCGCGGGTCGACGAAGGTGACCGTGTCGGAGCCGAAGTCGGCGACGAGCAGGGTGCCGTCCGGGGTCGGCGTGGGAGCCGACGCCGGCGGGGGTGCGGGGGAGGACGCGGTGGCGGAGGCCTCCCGGGGTGCCGCGTCGGCGCCCCCGTCGGGCGCGCAGCCGACGAGGACGGCGGCGAGCGCGGCGAGCGGCACGAGCACGCGCGCGCGTCGCTGGGGTCGTACGCGTCGCTCGGGTCGTACGGTCCCTCGTATCCGAGTCCCCGTCCCCGTCCCCGCCCGTACGTTCGCGGGTGCGCCGGCCCGAGCAGGTGCGTTCGCGTGGGCGCCGGCCCCGGTCCCTGCGTTCGTGGTTCGTGCGCGGCTCATCGGGAGGTCTCGTCTCCGGCACGGGCCGAGGCGGCCGCGAGGAGTCCGGCGATGCCGGCGAAGCCGCGGCGTCGGGCGTGTTCCAGTGGAGTGGTTCCGTCGTGGTCCGCGAGCAGCGGGTCCGCGCCGGCGGTGATCAGCAGCTCCACGATCTCCTCGTGCGCCCGGCCGCCGTCGCCGAGGATGACCGCCTCCAACAGAGCGGTCCAGCCGAGCCGGTTGACGTGGTGTACGTCCACGTCCGTCTCCCGCAGGACGGCCCGTACGTACGCGACATGGCCGCGTTCGGCGGCGGGGATGAGCGAGGTCCCGCCGAAGCGGTTGGTGAGGGTCAGGTCGGGGCCGGCCGGGAGCAGCACGCGCATCATCCCCACGCTGCCCGTCACGCCGGTCACCAGCCACGGGGTGTCCGCCCGGCTGTCCCGCGCGTCGGGGTCGGCGCCCGCCTCGACCAGGAGGGCCGCGGCGTCGACCCGGTCCGCCCGCGCGGCCAGCAGCAGCGGACTGCGCAGCTCCGCGTCCCGGCAGTCGACGTGCGCGCCGGTGTCGAGCGCGGCACGGATCGCCGAAGTGTCCCCCCGGTCGGCTGCCGTGAGCAGCAGCTGGTCGTTCGGATCCATGGCGGTTCTCCTTCGCACGGCGGTCAGCGGCACGGACGCGTCCCTTCCCGGTGTGGCGGAGGCAGTCGGTCCGCTCTCCCCACCATGGTGGGCCGACCTTGGTCCCGAGCCGGTAGGCCCTGTGGATCTCCGTGCAGCACCGACCGGTGGACCTCGGGGTCATCCGATCGGACGACCCGCCGCCCGTCTCCTGCCCGGCCGCCGCCCGCCCGCCGGCCGCCCGCGCGTCGCCGGAAATCCATTGTCGGTTCGACGCCTCCGCAGGTGACAATGAGTCACCACCGACCAGGAGGAACCATGAGCCAGGCACACCTGACTCTCCAGGAACTGCTGCCCGCACAGGAGCTGGCCGCGGCCATCGACGCCGGGCACGTCACCCGCAAGGCACACCCCCAACTGCCGCTGTCCATCTACACGTACACGCGGGCGTGCCAGTACGAGCGGATCTGGAACCAGGTGACCACGCGCTGCCGTGGGCTCGTCGCCGACGACGCGACCGGCACGATCGTCGCGCTGCCGCTGCCGAAGTTCTTCAACGTCGGTGAGCACGAGAGCGGTCAGCCCTACGCGCCCGCGCTGCCCGACGAGCCGTTCGAGGTCTACGACAAGGTCGACGGCAGCCTCGCGGTGGTCTTCCACTACGCGGGCCGCTGGCAGGTCGCGTCCAAGGGGTCCTTCATCAGCGCGCAGGCGACCTGGGCGCAGCGCCGGCTCGACGGCCGGGACACCGGAGCCCTGACGCCCGGCGTGACCTACCTCGCCGAGATCGTGTACCCGCAGAACCGTATCGTCGTGGACTACGGTGACCGCCGGGACCTCGTCCTGCTCGCCGCCTTCGGGCCGGACGGCACCGAGATCCCGCTCGCCGAGGCCGCCGTCGACTGGACCGCGATCGGTTCCGTCGTACGGACCTGGCCCGCCATGCCGCTCGACGAACTGCTCGCCCTGACCGAGTCGAACACCCTGCCCGGCGGAGACCGCGCCACCGGCACCGACGCCGAGGGCTTCGTGCTGCGCTACGCCTCCGGGGTGCGCGCGAAGGCGAAGCTGAGCGAGTACGTACGCCTCCACAAGGTGCTCACCGGTGTCACCGAGCGGGACATCTGGCGCAGCCACGGCATCCAGCGGTTCGCCGGCACGGCCGTGAAGCGCCTCGCCCAGGGCCTGGGCTGCTCGGTCGCCGAACTCGGCGGCGTCACATCGACCGGCGGCCGGCCGCTGGACGCGCTCCTGGAGCAGGTGCCGGACGAGTTCGACGCCTGGGTACGCGGAGTCGTCGCGCGCCTGGAGGACGAGGCTGCGGAGCGTGAGCGCGCCATCGACAAGGCCTACGCGTCCCTCGCCCACCTGGCAGGCGACCGGGGCGCCTTCGCCCGCGCGGTCAAGGCGCTGCCGGTCGACCCCGATGTACGGTCCGCCATGTTCCTGCGCCTCGACGGGCGTTCGACCGACCTCTTCGTCTGGCGCGCCATCAGGCCCGAGGCGACCGACCCCTACACCACCGACCTGGAGAACTGAGCCGTGCCCGAAGTACACGTCATGACGGGGCTCCCCGCCTCGGGGAAGACCACGGCCGCCCGCACGCTGCAGGCGGAGGCCGAGGGCCGGATGCGCCGCGTCAACCTGGACGACCTGCGCACCATGATGGACGTCCCGGCCCCGGAGCGCGGCCGCTCGCACGCGCACGAGCGGACCGTCCTCGACATCCAGGACGCGGCCGTCCGCTCCGCCGTCGAGGGCGGCTTCGACGTCGTCGTGGACAACACCCACCTCACCCCGCACATCCCCAAGCGACTGAAGGCGGCCGTCGTCGGCCTCGACGCCCGGTTCGTGGTGCACGACTTCACCGACGTACCGGTCGAGGAGTGCGTACGGCGTGACGCGGCGCGCGAGCGGTCCGTCGGCGAGGAGATCATCCGTATCCTCGCCGACAAGCACGCCAAGGCGGTCCGCGGTGGTTGGCGGCTGACCGCCGAGTGGCTGGGCGCGGCTCCCACCGCCGCGCCGTACGTCCCCGATCCGACGCTCCCTTCGGCCGTGCTGTGCGACATCGACGGCACGCTCGCGCTGCGCGGCGACCGGGGCCCGTACGACTTCACGCGCTGCGACCTCGACCTGCTGAACGTCTCCGTGGCGCGTGCGCTGCGGGCCTTCCGCAGCGCCGAGAACGACACCATCGTGCTGCTGTCCGGACGCAGCGAGGACCACCGCGCGCTCACCGAGGCGTGGCTCGCCCGCCACGAAGTGCCGTACGACGAGCTGTGGATGAGGGGTTCGGACGACGGCCGGGGCGACGACATCGTCAAGGCCGAGCTCTTCGACGCGCACATCCGGCACCGCTACGCGGTCCGTGTGTCGCTGGACGACCGCGACCGGGTCGTCGCCCTCTGGCGCCGCATGGGCCTGCCGACCTGGCAGGTCAACTACGGCAACTTCTGAGGCGCGTCGAGGAGGCGGTCGAGGCGGAACCCGGGCCGAGGGCGACGCTCCCCTTCCCGATGCGGGGCCCGTCGGGCGGGCCTCGCCTGGGGGAGGAGCGTCGCCCTCGGCCGGCAGGAGGCCTGCCATCAGGAACTCGTACGCGCGTCACCCGGCGCGCCGGCGCCCGGTCTGCGTGGGGGTCGCCGTCACCGGCGCACTCGCCCTCCCCGCGTCGGCGGCCACCGCCTTCGCACCATCTCGTCGACGGCTGGATCGGCCACAACGGCTCCCTGCCCGGCTACGAGGCCCTGACGGTGGACCCGCCCGTGGCCCCGACCCCGAAGACATGATCCCCACCGGCCCGCCGAGCGCTCCGCGTCTACCCTGGGTACATGGGCAGTGACCAGGTCCGACTGTTCCTCTGCGGCGACGTGATGCTCGGCCGCGGGGTCGACCAGATCCTCCCGCATCCCGGCGACCCCGCCCTGCGCGAACGGTACGTGCATGATGCACGGTCCTATGTGGCGCTCGCCGAGGCGGTCAGCGGTCCGATTCCGCACCGGGTGGACTTCGCCTACCCCTGGGGCGTCGCGCTCGGCGCCCTGGACGCCGCCGCCCCGGACATCCGCGTCGTGAACCTGGAGACGGCCGTCACCACGAGCGACGCGTTCGCCCCCGGCAAGGCCGTCCACTACCGGATGCACCCGGAGAACCTGCCGAGCCTGACCGCCGTCCGCCCCGACGTGTGCGTCCTGGCCAACAACCACGTCCTCGACCACGGCCACGCCGGGCTCGACGACACCCTCGCCCTGCTCGCCAAGCACGGGGTGCGCACGGTCGGCGCGGGCGAGGACGCCGAGGCGGCGGCCCGGCCCGCGACCGTCGACCTGCCCGGTGGCGGGCGCCTTGTCGCGTACGCCCTCGGCATGGCCTCCAGCGGCATCCCGCGGGCCTGGGCCGCCACCGCGCGGCACGGCGGCGTCCACTTCGCCGCCGGGCCAGGCGCCACCGCGGCCCGCCTCCTCCTCGACCGGATCCGGGACACCAAACGCCCCGGCGACCTCGTCCTGGTCTCGCTCCACTGGGGCTCGAACTGGGGGTACGCGCTCTCCCGCCCCGACGTCGACTACGCCCACGCGCTGATCGACGCCGGCGCGGACCTGGTGCACGGCCACTCCTCGCACCACGCCCGGCCGCTGGAGGTGTACCGGGGAAAGCTCGTCCTGTACGGCTGCGGCGACCTGATCAACGACTACGAGGGCATCACCGGCTACGAGCAGTACCGCGACGACCTGCGGCTGCTGTACCTCGCGTCGGTGCGCCCCGACGACGGCGGACTCCAGGAGGTACGCATCATTCCCCTGCGGGCCCGGCGCATGCGGCTGGAGTACGCACCCGGCCGCGACGCGCGCTGGCTCCACGACGTACTCGGCCGGACCAGCCGGCCCTACGGCACGCGGGTCGACCTCGACGAGGACGGAACCCTCGTCGCCCGCCCCGTCTGACGGACGGCGGCGGCGCACCAGCCGCCCGCGCGCACACCCGGGACCCGGGACACGCCCAGGACCGGGTACACGCTCAGGACCAGGGAGACGAGCGGGACATGTACTTCACCGATCGCACGGACGCCGGACGGCAGCTCGCCGCCCGCCTGGAGCACCTCAAGGGCCGTGACGTCGTGGTCCTCGGACTTCCCCGCGGCGGCGTGCCGGTCGCCGAACAGGTCGCCGACGCCCTCGGGGCTCCCCTGGACGTCTGTCTCGTCCGCAAACTCGGGGTGCCCTACCAGCCGGAACTGGCCATGGGCGCCATCGGCGAGGGCGGCGTACGCGTACTCAACGAACACGTCCTGGCCGACGCCCGGGTCTCTTCCGGAGACCTGGCAGGCGTGGAGGCGCGTGAGCGGACGGTGCTCGGGCAGCGGGCCCGGAGCTACCGGGGCCCCCGGCCGGCGGCCCGGCTCGACGGCCGGACCGTCGTGGTCGTCGACGACGGCCTGGCGACGGGCGCCACCGCCGTGGCGGCCTGCCGGGTCGTCCGCGCCCAGGGGGCCGCGCGGATCGTCCTCGCGGTGCCGGTCGCCCCGAGCGACTGGCCGGAGCGGATCGGCAGGGAGGCGGACGAGACCATCAGCGTCCACGAGCCGGAGTTCTTCTACGCGATCGGCCAGTTCTACGAGGACTTCTCGCAGACGCCGGACGAGGAGGTCGTCGCCTGTCTGGAGCGCCACCACGCCGGGCCCGGCGCGGGCGACCAGGACCCTGAGGTGCTGATGCCGGTGGGGGAGGTGGAGGTCGCGGGCCGGCTGGTGGTGCCCGAGGGCGCGCCGGGGATCGTGGTCTTCGCCCACGGCAGCGGCAGCAGCCGGCACAGCCCCCGCAACCGGGCCGTGGCGGAGAGCCTGAACCGGGCCGGTCTCGGCACGCTCCTCTTCGACCTGCTCACCGAGGAGGAGGCGGCCGACCGCGCCAACGTCTTCGACACCGAACTCCTCGCCGACCGGCTGGCCCGCGCCACCCGCTGGCTGGGCGGCCGGCCCGGCCTCGACGCACTGCGGACCGGCTACTTCGGCGCCAGCACCGGTGCCGCGGCCGCCCTGTGGGCCGCGGCCGACCCGCTGTCCGCAGTGGCCGCCGTGGTCTCCCGCGGCGGCCGGCCGGACCTCGCGGGCCCGCGCCTCGGCCAGGTCCGGGCCCCCACGCTGCTGATCGTGGGAGGCCACGACCCGCTCGTGCAGGAGCTGAACGAGGCGGCCCAGCGACAGCTCAGCTGCGAGAACCGGCTCGTCGTCGTGCCAGGTGCCGGACACCTCTTCGAGGAGCCCGGCACCCTGGAACAGGTCGGCGAACTGGCGGCCGGCTGGTTCACCGACCACTTCTAGCCGTCAGGCCCGACCGCTTCCGGCTGTCGGTACGGGCCTGCCGGCTGTCAGTACGGGCCGTTGACGTTGTCGATGGAGCCGTACCGGTCCGCCGCGTAGTTGCAGGCGGCCGTGATGTTGGCGACCGGGTCGTACAGGTCCATCGAGGTACCGGGCACGTGGTAGGCGAGGAACGTCGGCTCGATCACCTGGAGCAGGCCCTTGGACGGGGTGCCCTTGGCGGCGTTGGAGTCCCAGTTGTTGATGGCCTGCGGGTTGCCGGAGGACTCGCGCATGATGTTGCGCTGGATGCCCTCGTACGAACCGGGGATGCCGTACTTCTGCATGACGTCCAGCGACTCGCGGATCCAGCCGTCGAGGTCGTTGGTGTAGCTCTTGGCGGCCACCTGGGTGGACTGGGTGGACTGCGCGGGAGCCTTCGCGGGGGCCGCCTTGGCGGGGGCGGTCCGCTGCTCCGAGCGGTCGGCGCGCTTCGTACTCGTCGTACGGGCCTTGGACTTCGGCTGCGCCGCCGGCTTCTTCGGGGCGGTGGCGGCCTTGCCGCGAAGCGTCAGTTCCAGACCGGGGTGGATAAGTGACGGGTTGTCACCCACCGCCTTGCGATTCGCCTGGTACAGCGCCTTCCAGCCGCCCCGCACGCTCTGCTCCTGTGCGATCACCGAAAGGGAATCGCCGCGGGTGACGGTATAGGTCGTCGGGGCGGAATTCCGCGCGGCCGGAATTGATTCCGCGATCTTCGCCGGGGCGCTGAGAACGGTCTTCTCGACCGGCGCGATCCCGGGGGCGGCGCTGGGCGCGGCATGCGCGGTGGCCGTGGCGACGAGGGGGAGGGCCAGTGCGGCCCCACCCGTGCTTGCCAGGGCGATACCGCGGGTCAGGGGACGTCGCTTGGGGCGCCGGTGCTTACCGTGTGCGGGCATGATGCAGTCCTCTCCGGCGCCTGCGGGGTGAGCTGTCGGGTTCGGGCTGGAGATGCCCGGTCGCATGTCGGCGACTTCACCCCGAGCCGTTCCGGAAATCCGGACCGGCGAATAGGTGGGTCCCCCGCTCCTGCCATCGGGTGAATGAGCGGTGTTTTCGGACGGTGGCAGGATTCGGCGTTCCGTCCGGGTGGAGGTGACCGTAGGCGAGAAATGTCGACTGAAACAAGACGCCGAATGAACGGGTCATTCCGAAGGTGGTTCCGGGCCGCGCGCGCCGCACCGAACTTCCTTGCCGGGCAAGGGAACGAAGCACGCGGAAAGGTCATCGCGGGCACCGGCGTGATTCGCCTCACCCGCCATTTCATATCGGACATGAGGGGAAATTCCGCCGAGTTGGGAAAAGGGACACAAGGGGGGATAAAAACCCTTTGTGTCCCTTTTGGTCGGAACGGTGGATGTGTGCGCGTCAGCCCGTGATGCTCGCGGCACCCGTCTCGATGTGGCCCGTGTAGCGGCGCGACCACGTGCCGTCGATGTCGGCCATGATCGTGAAGTCGTACCAGCCGTTGCTGTACGCCACGGCGTTGAAGAAGTCCTCGCGCGAGGAGTTCGCCGGCACCGTGTACGTCCACGGCCCGTCCGTGCGGTAGGCGTTCGAGCGGATCGTGAAGGTCACGGGGCCGGCCGAGGTGTTGGTCAGCTTGAAGAAGATCGCCGTCTTCCCGGTGCCCGGCTCCGTCGCGAACCGCGCCGCGACCTCGATCGCCTTCCCCGCCTTGGACGCGTCGCCGATGAAGCGCCGCAGGAAGCGGTTGGGGCCCATCATCGAGATGTCGTACTTGCCCGACCCGGACCCGAGTCCGATGTTGAAGTAGTCCGTGGACGTCGCGCCCGGGTCGACCGTGTACTGCCAGGCCGCCGTGTCCCGGTGCTGGTGCGGGTGGATCGTGAAGTGTGCCGCCCGCTTCGCCTGCGCGCCCTGGTTCGTCATCGAGAACCAGGCGAGGATCTTCCCCGCCGCGCCGAACTCGAACCGGTCGAGGTTTCCGTTGACCTGGTACGGCAGGGCTCGCGCCGGGCGCGTGCCGGACTCCTGCGCGGGCAGGGCGTTGTCCTGCGGCACGGGGTTGGGCAGCGGGCCGCAGGTCGACTGCCCGATGACCTTGGCCGTGGAGGGGAGACCCGAGGGGACGCCGTACACCGGGCGCGCGAAGTCGAAGACGCCCGTCAGGTCACCGGTGACCTTCCGCCGCCAGGCGCTGATGTTCGGGCAGGTCGCGGGCTTGCCGAGGGCGGCCGTCCAGGTCTCCATGAAGCGCAGCACCGAGGTGTGGTCGAAGGTTTCGGAGCTGACCCAGCCACCGCGCGTCCAGGGCGACATGACGAGCATGGGGACGCGGAACCCGAGGCCGATCGGCACGCCGTCGAGGTACTCGCCGGGGGTGCCGGGCGGGGCGACCGGCGGCGGCACGTGGTCGAAGAACCCGTCGTTCTCGTCGTAGTTGAGGAACAGTACGGTCGAGTCGAAGACCTCGGGGTTCGCGGCCAGCGCGCGGTAGACCAGGTCGACGAAGTGCGCGCCGTCGCCGGGCGGTGCGTAGGGG
Source organism: Streptomyces sp. P9(2023) (assembly GCF_032436795.1). Lineage (NCBI taxonomy): Bacteria > Bacillati > Actinomycetota > Actinomycetes > Kitasatosporales > Streptomycetaceae > Streptomyces > Streptomyces sp. P9(2023). Next base: position 208,101 of record NZ_JAUPWM010000006.1, on the reverse strand, counting down.
TGCTCGGAGAACGCCTCGCTCGCCACCACCCAGGAGACCTGCGGCAGCGTCCCGGCGACGACGTCCGCGCGGATCGCGGCGGCGATGTCGTCCGGCGTGGAACCGGTGACCTTCGGCACCGACCCCATGCCCCGGTCGTGCAGCGGGTCGCCCGGCCGCGCGTCGGTGAACTTCTTGAAGTACGCGAGGCCGTTGTCGCCGTAGTTGTCCTGGGCGTTCTGGTAGACCTTCCAGCTCACGCCGGCCCGCTGGAGCGCCTCGGCGTACGTCTCCCAGGTGAGCCCCGACTCGTCGCCGCCGTCCTTGCTGGACGCGTCGATCTTCCCGCTCCACAGAAACGTGCGGTTGGGGCCGGTGGCGCTGAGCGCCGAGCAGAAGTACGCGTCGCAGACCGTGTAGTTGTCGGCGAGGGCGTAGTGGAACGGTATGTCGCCGCGGTCGAGGTGGCCCAGGGTGCGGGTGTTGCCGACGCCCGTGACCCAGTTGTCCATCCGGCCCTTGTTCCAGGCCGCGTGCTGCGAGGTCCAGCTGTGCGGCAGGTCGCCGTTGCACTGGGCGAGGGTCTCGCCGTCGACACCGCCCGCCGGCGGGGTGGCGCTCAGCTTCCACGGGTACTGACGGCCGCCCCAGTTGGGCTGGTTGAACATGCCCCAGCCGCCGGGGATGTTGCCCGCCGCCCGGTCGCCGAAGCCGCGCACGCCGCGCAGCTTGCCGAAGTAGTGGTCGAAGCTGCGGTTCTCCTGCATGAGGACCACGACGTGCTTGACGTCGGTGATGGTGCCGGTCGCGGCCGAGGCGGCGGCCGACGCCGTACCCGTGGGCAGCGCCGCGCCCGCCGCGAGCCCTGCCCCGATCCCGACGAATCCCCTGCGGCTGATGGGAGTCAATGCCCCGCCTCTCGTGTCACGGAGTGCCCCAATGGCGCACGGTGGACAAGGATGGGGGAGCCGAGCTCAAAGGTATACATCCGTGAGGTAAGTCTTGGATGAACTTCCGAGGGGGCAGTATGCAGTTGGCCAAGGATTGGTTCGGACCTGAACCAATACGGCGGTGGTACGACCGGCCCGGCCTGCCTCGACGCTAGCCGACCGGCCCGGAGTCGTCCCTGCGCACCATAAGGAGCGCCGCGTCGTCCTCCGCGTGCGGGCCGCCGGTGAGCGTGTCGAGCAGGTGGTCGGCCAGCTCCTCCAGGTCGGGTGGGCCGTCCGAGAAGGCGGCCGCGAGCCGCGCGAGCCCGACGTCGAAGTCCTCGCCCGGCTTCTCGACCAGCCCGTCGGAGTAGAGCAGCAGCGTCTCTGCCGGCGCGAGCCGGGCGCTCATGTACGGATAGCGGGCCAGCCCCCATTCGGCCGGCAGGCCCAGCGGCGGGCCGCCCGCGAGCCGGAAGAGCTCGACCGTGCCGTCGGCGTGGCGCAGCAGGGGCGGCGGATGGCCCGCGTTCGCCGCGTGGACCTCGCCGGTGGTGAGCGCGACCCGCAGGTACTGGCAGGTCGCGAACCGGTCGGCGTCCAGCCCGGCGAGGAACGCCGAGGCCTTCCCGAGCACGCTGTCGCACCCGTGGCCCTCCGCCGCGTACGCCGACATGGCGACCCGCACCTGCCCCATGAGCGCCGCTGCCTCGGTGTCGTGCCCCTGCACATCACCGATCGCAAGCCCCAGGCCACCGTCGGGCAGCACCACCGCGTCGTACCAGTCGCCGCCGACCCGTACCCCCTTCCGGGCGGTCCGGTACCGCACCGCGACCCGGCCGCCGGGCGTCCGGGGGATCCGGCGGGGCAGCATGGCGTTCTGCAGGGCCGCGGCGATCTCCCGCGACCGGTCGAGCGGCAGCACCCGGTGCACCGCCCGGGCGACCGCCTTCGCCCAGCCGGTCATCAGGGTGTGGTCCGCGTGCGAGAAGACGGACCGGTCGTCGTAGAACACGCCGATCGCCCCGAGCGGCTGCCCCTCGTCGAGCAGCGGCAGGAACGCGGCGGCGGTGGCGCCGAAGCCGTGCCGGTAGGGCGCCAGCTTCGGATAACGGTCCATGAAGGCGTGGACGGAGGTGAAGTAGAGCGGGCTGCTCGTCCGAACGACGTCGTTGAGCGGCCAGGAGTCCGCGAGCCGCGACCGCCGCGGGAAATCGGTCGCACCGGGGGAGAGCACCGTACGGACCATCTGCAGACGCCCCTGCTCCAGCACGCCCAGCGACATCGCCTTCGCCCCGAGCGGCCGCAGACTCACCTCGGCGCCGAGCACCCCGGCGACCTCGCGGACGCTCATCGCCCGGGCCAGCGCGAGCGCGCCCTCACCCAGGGCGCGCAGCGGATCCTGCTGCTCCTCGCCCGGCAGTCGCAACGCGGTGTGCGCCAGATCCAGCGTCGCGTCCCGTACCACCCCCACCACCCGGACCGACCCGCCCGGACGCTCACGGACCACGCTGCCCCGGGCGTGCGTCCAGCGGTCCCGGCCGTCGTGGAGCACGACCCGGAAATAGGCGCTGTACGCGTTCCGGCGGCCGGCCAGGACATCCGCCGAGAGCCCCGAGAGCAGCGCCCAGTCCGCTCCCCGGATCCGGGTCCGCAGATCGGCCGCGAGACCCGAGAACTCCGCCGGGAGCAGCCCGAACACCGCCCGGCCCACGTCGTCCAGGGACAGGCGGCCGGTGGCCGGATGCCAGGCGAAACAGCCGACGCGGGTCGCCGCGAGCGCCTCGCCCGGCTCCAGCCGCGGATCGCTGTCGCCCATCCGGGTGCCGGTCAGCGCCGGGCGCGCCGACGGGCGATGTACAGACCGAGGACCACCCCGACCAGGAGCGTGACCGTGAGGACGCTCCAGAGCGGCAGCGTCACCTCGGGAATCCACAGCCTGATCGTGACGGACCCGGTGTTCGCGGCGATGAACCAGATCGCCAGCGCCGCGAGTGCCGCGAATCCGATCGTGCGCAGCCGCATGTCCCGGCCCTTGACGGTCACGGTCGAGTGGGCGTGCTGCGGTGCTTCCTTACGGGCCATAGCACCCATTATCGGAGATTACGGGCGTGCGCGCTGGTCGAGGCAGGGCCCGCGGCGGCCGGGATGCCCCGTCCCCCGGGCGCGGTTAGGCTGCCTCGACAACGGCAGGAGTCCGCCGACGCCCAGTGCGAGGCACGATGGCAGAGCGTGAGGTACCCGCGGGCCGGGAAGGCCGCGAGGGGCGTGGAGCCGTCGCCGTCCTCGACGAGCGCGGTGTGGTCGTCGCCTGGAGCCGGGCGGCCGAGCGGCTGCTCGGGGTGGACCGCGACCGCATCCTCGGCCGGCCCGTGACCGAGCTGCTGACCGAGGTCGACGCCGCCGCACTCACCGAGGGCGTGACCGTCGGTCCCCTGGAGGACGGGGACGACGGACCCGGCCGCTGGGGGCTCTGGCCGGCCGGACCGCTCCCCGGAGGCATCCGCTCCGGCGTCCTGGAGGCCGTCTTCACCCAGTCCCCGGTCGGCCTGCACGTCCTCGACACCGAGCTACGCGTGCTCCGGGTCAACTCGGCGGCCGTCGGCATGCGGGGGGTTCCGGAGCGGGAGATCGTCGGCCGGTACTTCACCGAGGTCTACGAACGCTTCGAGCCCCTGCCGATGGAGCAGCGCCTCCGCGGGGTCCTGGCGACGGGCACACCCGACTTCGACCGCCGGGTCGCCGGCTACCCGACGGCGGACCCCACGCGCGAACACATCTTCTCCGTCTCCGTGTTCCGGCTCGAGGACGACGCCGGCGACCCGCTCGGTCTCGTCGCCTCCGCCGTGGACGTCACCGCCCGCGACCGCGCCCGTGGCCGGCTCGCCGTGCTGCACCGCGTCCACGCCCGGATGGGCCTCAGCCTCGACCCCGTGCGGTGCGCGCAGGAACTCGCCGAGGCGGTCGTACCCGTCCTGGCCGACGTCGCCGCCGTCGCGCTCACCCCGCCACCGCTCCTCGGCCCCGACGCCGACGTGATCCCGGTGACCGACGAGCCACCGCGCTGCGCGGCGGTCTGGCCGCCGGACCACGACGAGGCGCCTGAGGTGGGTACCGTACTGTCGCCGGCCGACGGAGCTGGAGCCGATGGCGTCGTCGATCCGCATCGGGGCGTGCCCTACATCGAGCGGCCCGCCACCGGCGGACCCACCCTCGTCGCGCCGATTGTCCTGCGGGGCGTCCTCCTCGGCGTCGCCCGCTTCTCGCGGCCGCACCGGCCCGACCCCTTCGAGGACGACGACCTGCGGCTCGCCGCGGACCTCGCCGCCCACACCGCCGTCTGCGTCGACAACGCCCGCCGCTACGAGCACTCCCACGCGGTGGCGCTCGCCCTCCAGGGCAACCTCGTCCGGCCCGGCCGTACCGCCGGCAGCACCATGGAGACCGCCCACCGCTACCTTCCCACCGGACTCGGCACGGGCGCCTGGTTCGACGTCATCCCGCTCTCCGGCAGCCGCGTCGCCCTGACGGTCGGCCATATCGCCGGTTTCGGGCCGGACGCCACCGCAGCCATGATCCAACTCCGCTCTGCCGCCCAGGCGTTGACCGCTCTGGACCTGGACCCGCACGACCTGCTCGCCCGACTTGACGACGTCACCCACCGACTCGACGAGGAACACCCGACCGCCGGTACGGACGAACGCCTGACCGCCCAGTGCGTGTATGCCGTGCACGACCCGGTCACGGAGACCTGCGCGATCGCCCGCGCGGGCCGCCAGACCGTCCTCGTCGGCACCCCTGGCGGCAACTGGCGGACCCACCCGCTGGAGGAGACCAGTGCGCTCGGCGAGGACGGACCGCCGTTCGCCGCCGGCGAGATCCCCGTCCCGCCCGGCAGCACGATCGTCCTTCTCTCCGGTCACGCGGCACCCGACGACCCGGCCCTGGCCGCGCTCCGCGCCCACCTGACCCCACCCCGTACGCTCGACGCCACCGACCTCGACGGCCTGCCCGCCGACCAGGCGGCCGTCCTCGTCGCCCGCACCCGGGCCCTCGGCGCGGATGACGTCGCCGAACGGGGCATCGAGCAGGAACTGGCCTCCGTCGCCGAGGCCCGCCACTGGGCCGTCCGCCGACTGGCGGAATGGGGCCTGGAGGAGACCGCCTTCGCTGTCGAACTCATCGTCAGCGAACTCGTCACCAACGCGATCCGGTACGGCACTTCACCGATCCGGCTTCGGCTCATCCGTAACGCCGTGGACCACACCGTCACCTCCGAGATATCCGACAGCGGCGGGGCCGCCCCTCAGTTGCGCCGCGCCCGGGCGGCCGACGAGGGCGGACGCGGTCTCTTCATCTCGGGTGAGCTGTCGGAACGTTGGGGCGTGCGCTGGTCGGAGGAGGGCAAGACGGTCTGGACCGAGACCGCGTACCTCTCCTGAGGTCTGAGCGATCAGCGCGCGTCGCGTGGTCCGCCGACGGTCCGGCCCGCCCACGGCCGCCCGGCCGCGTCGTCCCGGGCCCAGAGCGACCGCACATGGCTGAGATGGCGGACCATGCACGCCTCCGCGCCCATCGCGTCCCCCGCCACCATCAGGTCGAGCAGTTCCAGGTGCTCCTCGGCGGACGGCAGCAGCTCACCGCGCTCGTCCAGCGCGTTCAACCCGTACAGCCGGGACCGCTTGCGCAGGTCGCCGACCGTCTCCACCAGGCGCTCGTTGCCCGACAGGCCGAGCAGCGTGAGATGGAAACGCCGGTCCGACTCCAGATAGCCGATGAGGTCATGGGCGCGGGCCGCCTCGACGATCTCCTCGGCGATCGGCCGCAGCGCCCGCAGCTCCTCGCGGTCCGCCGTCAGTGTCACCCGGCCCACCGTCGGCACCTCGATGAGCAGCCGGATGTCCGTGTACTGGTCGAGATCCCGCTCGTTGACCTCCGTCACCCGGAAGCCCTTGTTGCGGACCGGCTCGACCAGGCCCTCACGGGCGAGGTCGAGCATGGCCTCCCGCACCGGTGTGGCGGAGATGCCGAAGTCCTCGGCCAGGCCCGGCGCCGAGTACACCGCGCCGGGCTCGAGTTCACCGGAGATCAGCGCGGCGCGCAGAGCGTGGGCCACCTGGTCCCGCAGACGTTCCCGGGTGGTGATCAGATGACTCTGCTTCAGATGGCCCATGTGCCGTTCTCCGACTTCCGCTTGTCGCGCCGCCCGGCTGCCGGGGCGCGGCGCCGCACCAGCGTACAATTTCACATGAGGAACCCTCCCGGGAACGGGTCGTCGGGGTCGAGGAAATACTGCGCGGTACCGCTGATCCAGGCCCGCCCGGTGATGACCGGAACCACCGCCGGTACGCCGCCGACCTCGGTCTCCTCGATCAGCCGGCCGGTGAACCGGGTCCCGATGAAGGACTCGTTGACGAAGTCCTCGTCGAGTGGCAGCAGGCCCCGTGCGTGCAACTGGGCCATGCGCGCGGACGTTCCCGTGCCGCAGGGGGAGCGGTCGAACCAGCCGGGATGAATCGCCATCGCGTGCCGGGAATGCCGCGCGTCCGAGCCGGGCGCGGTGAGATGGACGTGCTTCACGCCGCCGATCTCCGGGTGCAGCGGATGCGTGGGCCGGTCGGCCGAGTTGATCGCGTCCATGATCGCCAGACCGGCCCTGAGCAGGTCGTCCTTGCGCTCACGGTCGAACGGAAGGCCGAGCGCGGCCAGTTCGACGAAGGCGTAGAAGTTGCCGCCGAAGGCCAGGTCGTACGGGACGGCGCCGAACCCCGGCACCTTCACCTCGCGGTCCAGGGCGGCGCTGAAGGCCGGGACGTTGGTGAGGCTGACCGCCTTGGCGACCCCGTCCTCGACCCGTACCTCCGCCCGTACCAGACCGGCCGGGGTGTCGAGCCGGACGGTGGTCACCGGCTCGGAGACCGGCACCATGCCGGTCTCCACGAGGACGGTCGCCACCCCGATCGTTCCGTGGCCGCACATCGGCAGCAACCCGGACACCTCGATGAACAGCACCCCGTAGTCGGCGTCCGGGCGGGTCGGCGGCTGCAGGATCGCGCCGCTCATCGAAGCGTGGCCCCGGGGCTCGTACATCAGCAGCGTCCGGACGTGGTCCATGTGCTCGATGAAGTGCAGCCGGCGTTCGGCCATGGTGGAGCCCGGGATCACCCCGACCCCGCCGGTGACGACGCGGGTGGGCATGCCCTCGGTGTGCGAGTCGACGGCGTGGAAGACATGACGGGTACGCACGGCGGGCTCCTCTCAGTTCCGGCCGTCGGCGACGGCCTTCTCGGTGGCGGCCCTGACCTCGGCCTCCACCGCACCCGTCAGGGGCGAGCGGGGCGGACGGCAGGAACCGCCGGGGCGGCCGACGATGTCCATGGACAGCTTGATCGCCTGGACGAACTCTGTCTTGGAGTCCCAGCGCAGGAGCGGGTGCAGGGCCTTGTACAGCGGCAGCGCGCGGTCCAGGTCGCCGCTGACGGCGGCCCGGTACAGCTCCGCGCAGGAGGCCGGGAAGGCGTTCGGGTAACCGGCGACCCAGCCGACCGCGCCCGCGAGGGCCAGTTCCAGGAGGACATCGTCAGCGCCGATCAACAGGTCGAGTTCGGGGGCGAGTTCAGCGATCTCGTACGCCCGGCGGACGTCGCCGCTGAACTCCTTCACCGCCACGATGTGACCGTCCGCGTGCAGCCCGGCGAGCAGGGAGGGAGTGAGGTCGACGCGCGTGTCGTGCGGATTGTTGTACGCGACGACCGGCACGCCGACCGAGGCCACGTCGGCGTAGTGCGCGCGGACGGCGGAGGGGTCGGCGCGGTAGGTGTTCGGCGGGAGGAGCAGCACCGAACCGCAGCCCGCCTCGGCGGCCTGCCCGGTCCAGCGCCGCGACTCCGCGCTCCCGTAGGCCGCGACCCCGGGCATGACGCGCGCCCCGTCGCCCGCCGCCTCGACGGCCGTACGGACGACCCGGGCGCGCTCCTCGTCGCTCAGGGTCTGGTACTCGCCCAGCGAACCGTTCGGCACCACGCCGTCGCAGCCGTTGTCGAGCAGCCACCGGACATGGGCGGCGTACGCGTCGTGGTCGACGGACCGGCCGTCGTCATGGAAGGGGAGCGCGGTGGCGACCATGATGCCGCGCCAGGGTCGGGCGACGGTCCATTCGGCGGGGGCAGGAGTGACGGTCACAGGGAGCCCTTCATCTATGAGATGTGACATTGCACTGATGTTTCGTCAGGAACGAGTGGCGGGCGGCGGCGGAGGCGGTGTGTGCCGTGGGGTGATCCGGATCCGGATCGTCATGTCGGTTCGGTGGTGGTACGAGGTCGGTCGCCGTCCGGCGCGAGGTCCAGGGCCTCGTCCAGTGCCGCCAGCGCCCCCAGGGTCACCGGCACGGCCAGCGGACGCCGTTCGGGGGAGCCGGGCAGGGGGCCGTGCACGGGATCCGCGTCCGTGCCCCTTCGCCCGGCGCCGCGGGCCAGGCAGGCGACCGCCGGGCCGCAGATCCGCCCCTGGCACCACCCCATGCCCGCCCGCGTCAGCAGCTTCACCGTCCGGGCGTCACCGGCGCCCAGGCCCTCGACGGCCTCCCGGACGCGCCCCGCTTCGACCTCCTCGCAGCGGCACACCTCCGTACCGTCGTCCAGCCAGTCGGCCCAGCCGTCCCTCGGTGCGTGCGCGGCCGTCATCAACGCGGCGAATCCGCGCAACCGCGACCGCGTCCGGAGCAGCGACCGGGTCCGCGCGGGCGGGCTCTCCGCCGCGCACCCCCGCAGCCGCACGGCGACCGCCGCCCCCGCCAACTCACCCTCCACCATGGCCAGTCGGGCGCCGCCCACGCCGGCCGTCTCGCCCGCCGACCACAGCCCGGGCACGGACGTACGCTGACTCGCGTCCACGACCAGCGCCACCGCGCCGTCCTCCGTCGTGCGCGTCGCGCACCCGAGTGACGTACCCAGGTCGATGCGGGGGACCAGGCCGTGCCCCACGGCCAGCGCGTCGCAGGCGATCCGCCGCTCCGTGCCCGGGACGGGCCGCCACTCCCCGTCGAGCCGGGCCACGGTCACCGCCTCGACCCGCTCCGTACCGTGCGCCCGGACCACGGCGTGCCGCACGTACGGCCGCACCCCGTGCGCGGCCAGTGGCGCGCCGTGCGCCAAGGCCTCCGCCCACTTGTCGGGGGCCATGGCCAGGACGCCGGGCCGGCGTACGTAACCGAGATAGCCGGCCGCCTCCACCAGCGCCGGCACCCGGGCGCCGGCCGCGACCAGGGAGGACGCCACGGCAAGCAGCAGCGGACCGCTGCCCGCCACGACGACCCTCGGCCGGGCCCGCCCACCGGGCAGCACCAGCCCCGACTTGAGCATCGCCTGTGCGCCACCCGCGCCGACCACCCCGGGCAGCGTCCAGCCGGGGAAGGGCAGGTGTCGCTCGGCCGAACCGGTCGCCAGGAGGACGGCCCGCCCGCGGATCAGCGCCGGCCGGTCCCCGTCGCCGTCGGGCCCGGTGACGGCGTGCACCGCCCAGGAGCCGCCGTCCGCCCCCGCACCCCGGATTCCCGCGGCCCGCTCGGCCGTCACGGTCCAGACGTGGTGCTCGGGGAGGTGGACGCCGCCGCTCGCCTCCCAGCGCCTGCGCAGCCCGTCGAACGCCGAGTAGTCATGGTGCAGGGCCTCCGGCCGCGCGGCGCCGAGACCGGGTGCGGGATGCCGGTAGTACTGGCCGCCGAGCTGGGCGTCGCCGTCGAGCAGCGCCACCGAGAGCCCGCGCTCGGCGGCGGTGACGGCCCCCGCGAGCCCGGCGGGTCCGGCGCCGACGACGACCAGGTCGTACGGGACGGACGCGTCCCGCCGCTCCGGGCCGTCAGGGGGTGTCGAGGTCGGCACGGCCGTGTCCCTCCTGGGTGGTGACGACGTCCCCGGGTGCGGCCGGGACGAGGCAGGCGCGGCGGCCCGGGCGGCCGTTGACGGTGACCAGGCAGTCGAAGCACTGGCCGATCCCGCAGAAGACCCCGCGCGGCCGGCCGCCGACGCGGGTCGTGCGCCAGGCCAGGATCCCCGCCGCCCACAGCGCGGCGGCGAGCGACTGCCCCGGCAGCGCGGTCATCGGCCGCCCGTCGAACGTGAAGGGGACGGGCGGCCCGGACGGGCTCGCATCGACGAGCGAGAGCGGGTCGCGGGCGGCGCGTTCGGTACGGTCGGTTCGCTCGGCGCGGGGCCTGGAACGACGGAGCATGCTCACTCCCAGCCGAAGGGGACGGAGTACACGGAGTACGGATCGAGCCGGGTCACGAGAGGTCCTCCGGAGTCTCCTCGGAGAACCGCCCCGGACGGAAGGGCCGGGCGTCCAGATCGGGGGCGGCCCCGGTCAGGAACCGGGAGATCAACAGGCCCGTGGCCGGGGCCAGTCCGATGCCCGCGCCCTCGTGGCCGCAGGCGTGCAGCAGCCCCGGGACGCGCGGGTCGGGGCCGATGGCCGGCAGATGGTCGGGCAGGTACGGGCGGAAGCCCGCGTACACCCGCATCACCCGTACGCCGGCCAGGACCGGGAACAGACGTGCCGCGCCCGCCGCGAGCCGGCTCACGGTCCGGGGCGACAGCGTCCGGTCGAAGCCCACCCGCTCCCGGCTCGCGCCGATCAGGACCGGCCCGGCGGGCGTGCCCTCGACGACCGGGGAGGTCTGGAGCGCCGCCGAGTCGCTCGCGACGTCGGCGACGTAGTCGGCCGCGTACACCTTGTGGCGCACGACGCGCGGCAGCGGCTCGGTCACCAGGACGAAGCCGCGACGCGGCAGGACCGGCAGGTCCGTGTCGGCGAGCCGGGCGAGGGCGCCGCCCCAACTCCCCGCGGCATTCACCACGTTGGGTGCGTACAGCTCGGCTCCGGTCGCTGTACGGACTCCGCGCACGGTTCCGTCGGCCCCGGTGAGCAGTGCGGTGACCTCCTCGCCGAGGCGCAGCGTGGCGCCCGACGCGCGCAGCAGCCGGGACGCGGCGAGCGCCGGCTGCACCTGCGCGTCCTGCGGGTAGTGGAAGGCCCCGGCGAGGCCCTCGGCGAGGTGCGGCTCCAGGTCGTGGAGCCGGTCGCCGGGGATCTCGTACGCCTCGACACCGGCCGCTCCCTGCTCCTTGGCGAACCGGCGCAGGGCGTCGAGGCCGGCCGGATCCGAGGCGACCACCAGACCGCCCTTGGGCTCGAACTCGGTCTCCGCCCTTATGTCGGGGGCGAGTTCGAGCCACAGGCGGAGCGAGAGCAGGGCGAGGTCCAGCTCCGGGCCCGGCTCCTTGTCGGAGACCAGGAGGTTGCCCTCGCCCGCCCCGGTCGTACCGCCCGCGACGGGGCCGCGGTCGACGACGGTGACGGAGAGGCCCGCGCGTGCGGCGTAGTACGCGCAGGCCGCGCCGATCATTCCGGCGCCGACGACGATGACGTCGGCCGCCGTGGAAGGGTGTCTCGTGGGCACGTCAGTAATATTTCACATGCCACTCGGCTTGCCAAGGTGCTCAACAGACCCTGCGTGAACTGGATTTCTGACCCCTGGGGCGGGTCTCCGGTGCACATGAGGGCGGATCCGGCGCGGAAACTGACGGTGCATAAGGCTTCTCAGTGCAATTTCACATTGCTATGTTACCCGGCATGCCCAGGGCAGGGGCATGCCAACCTCCCTGCCTCCCAACCAAGTTCACCCCCACAGGAGACCTCGTGTCCCAGCACAGAACCGTGCGCACGACCCTGCTCGCAGCGGTGCTCACCGCCGGCCTCACCGCACCGCTCGCCTCCTCCGCCCAGGCCGTGGCCCCGACCACGACCCCCGCGTCCGTCTCCCCGCGCGTCACCGGACCGGCCGCACCGGCGGCGTACGCCTCGAAGACGAACCCGAATCCGCACGACGAGGTCGAGCGGCGCGCGACGGCCCCCGCCGCGAAGACCGGTCCCGCCGCCGCGCCCCGGGGCATCACCCAGGGCCGCGTCCCCGGCGCCCAGACCGCCCCGCGCACCACGGACCCGGCCCGCACCGCCGCACGGGCAGCGGCGGCCGAGACGACCGCCGCCGGGGTGCCCTGCACGCTCGACGGCATCACGACGCTGACCCCCACCCAGCTCGCCGACTTCCTCGCCGACCCCGCCGTCCAGGCCGACGGCTGTCTGCGCGGCCTCATCTGGACCTGGGACGCACGCCTCGCCCCCGTCATGTCCGACGCCCACGTCCAGGCCGTCGCGCAGCGGATCGCCGGCCTCGCCGCCGGCCACGACGGCCGCAACTCCAGCCGTCTCCTGGAGATGTTCACCTACCTCCACGCCGTCGCCTACCACGACTTCAGCCGGTCCGAGATCGACATCACCGACGCCCCCACCGTCGCCGCGATGCGCTCCGCCACCGGCGCCTACGCCACCGCCCCGCGGACCTTCGACGTCACCCCGCAGAACGCCCAGACCCTCCGCGAGGCTCTCTACACCGGCAGCGCCCCCGGCCTCCGACAGCACCAACTCGGCCTGATCACCAAGGTCCTGGCCCGGATGGGCGCTGGTCACCCGCAGACCGCGACCGACCCGACCTGGGGCGGCGCCGCCCTCGCCGCGCTCTCCGTGAACTACCTCGGCGTCTACCCCGGCAACCAGGACACCGCCTTCCGCGCCGCCGCCGAGCGCGACCCCGCCTACCGTGCCGCCTTCAAGGCCTTCGCCGGCCACGGCCACCTCAAGGGCACCGCCAACGCCTGGATCGTGCGGGACGCCCTCGGCGAGTACGGCCGCTTCGGCCAGATCGACAGCCTCCGGACCGGCATCGTCAGCGACCTCGGCGGACTGCTCGGCCCCGTGGAGACCACCTTCGGCACGGGCAGCGCCCCCTGGGCCTCCCTGGTCGGCTGGCTCAACTTCTACGAGGCGTGCGCCCCGTACAAGGTCTGCAAGGCCGACATCGAGGCCAGGATCTTCCCGTACACGTACAGCTACGACAACGGCGCCATCAAGGTCCGCACCGGACTCGACCGGGCCACCGTCGACCAGCTCTACTACGCGAGCAAGCAGGTCAAGGCCCAGTTCCACCGCGTGCTCGGCAGCGAGCAGCCGCTCGCCGGCGACCCCAACACCGCCCTCACCGTGGTCCTCTACGCCTCCCGCCAGGACTACGAGACGTACCACCCCATCCTCACCGGCATGGGCACCGAGAACGGCGGCGTCTACATCGAGCGCGGCGCGACCTTCTACACGTACCAGCGCCGCGTGCCGCAGGACTCCAGCCTCACCCTCGAAGAGCTGTTCCGCCACGAGTACGTCCACTACCTCAACGGCCGGTTCGCCGTCCCCGGCTTCTTCGGGGAGGGCCCGTGGTACGAGAAGGACCGCACGACGGCCATGGACGAGGGCACGGCGGAGTTCTTCGACGGCGCCACCCGCGACGACGGCATCCGCGTCCGCAAGTCCCTCGTGCAGAGCGTCATCGGCGACACCGCCGGCGGCGGCCCGCGTATGACCGTCGACCAGATCCTGCACGCCACCTACGACGGCGACGGCTTCCGCTTCTACGCGTACGCCGGCACCTTCTTCGAATACCTGTGGACCGAGCGGCCGGACCAGCTGCGCGCCATGTACGGCTACCTCCGGGCGGGCGACGTCCGCGGCTACGACACCTGGCGCGGCCTCGTCGGCAGGGACGCGGGCACCCAGCGGGACTACGACGCCTTCCTCGACCGGCAGATCGCGGACGTCGACGACCTGTTCGTGCCCGACACACGACACGAGCCGACCGCCGGACTGCGGCACGCCACCCCCGACCAGATACGGGCCGCCTTCGCCGCCGCCACCAGCAACACGCCGACCTGCACGGGCAACGGCGACCCGACGCTGCCGCGCTTCGTCTGCACCGGCCGGATCACCGCCAACCTCGGCGCGGCATCGGACCCGGACCAGGTCTTCAAGGACATGTCCGAGACCGTCGACTACTTCGTCCTCGACCGCAGCCGCACCGGCGGCGACAACTTCAACGACATGAACTGCTCCTTCGGACCCGTCGACATCTGGTCGAACGGCCGCGCAGGCACGTCCGACTTCCGCTGCGAGGGCCCTCTGCGCCGCTGACCTGGGGCGCGCCCCCGCGTCACTGCGGGGGCTCGGGCACCGCGGCCTCCCGCGACGGCGGGGCGGCGTCCGACGGCTGCAGGGGGCGGGTCGCCGGCCCCTGCAGCACCCGGCCGTCCGCCGCCGCGAAGCGCGAGCCGTGGCACGGGCACTCCCAGGCGTCCTCCAGCTCGTTGAAGCCCAGCTCGCAGCCCATGTGCGTGCAGCGCGGCGGACGGGCGACCACGTAGTGGCGGGCCACCGACGCCTGTGCCCTGACCACATCGGGGAACTCCCGCAGGGGCAGGTGGCGGCGCGGATCGAACAGCTCGGTCCAGTCCGGGCGCGGCCCCCCGGTCACATGGGCGGCGAGCAGCCGCCCCGCCATCACCCCGTTGCTCATGCCCCAGCCGCCGAAACCGGTGGCCACGAAGACATGCTGGGTGTCCGGGTGCTCATGGCCGACGTACGGGAGGTGGTCCGCCGACCGCACGTCCTGCGCCGCCCACCGGTACGTCGTCGTGGCCTCAGCGAAACCCGGGAAGATCCGCCGGGCCCACCCGGTGAGCCGCTCCAGGCGCTCCCCGGCATGGTCCGTGCCGGGCACGAACGCCTCACCGGTCACCATCAGCAGCCGGTGACCGTCGTCGTACGGAGCGGTCCGCACCGAACGCGTACGGTCCTCGGGGGTGACGTACATGCCCTGCGGCGCCCGGTCCTTCGGTACCGGGGCCGCCACCACCAGCTCGCGCCGCACTGCGAGCCGGGCCAGCAGCGAGCTGTGCACGGTCAGCGGGAAGTTCGTGGCGACGACGACGTCCCGGGCGCGGACCGTGTGACCGGACGCGGTGGTGAGCCGGCAGTCCGCGTGCTCCTTCAACTCCGTGACCGTGGTGTGCTCGTGGATCGTGCCGCCGCGCGCGACGAAGTCGTCCGCGAGGCCCAGCAGGAATCTGCGCGGGTGGAAGAGGAGCTGGTCGTCCAGGCGGACGGCCGCCGCCACCGGGAAGGGCAGGTCGGTCTCCGTCACGTACGCGGCGTCGAGCCCGGCGTCCAGGGCGGCCGCCGCCTCGGCGCGGACCTCGTCGGCTCGCCGCGCGTCCGTCACGTACGTGTAGGCGGGGGCCCGCTCGAGCTCGGCGTCGACGCCCGCCTCCTCGCAGAGTCGGACGACGTGGTCGAGGGCGTCCCGCTGGGCGAGGGCGTAGCGGTGGGCGGCGAGGGCGTCGTGGGTGTCGCGGAGCCGGGCGTAGGTGAGGCCGTGCAGCGCGGTCAGCTTGCCCGTGGTGTGACCGGAGACCCCGCCGGCGATCCGTCCGGCCTCCAGGAGGACGACCTGGCGGCCCGCGCGGACCAGCTCGTACGCGGTGCACAGGCCGGCGATGCCGCCGCCGATGACGACGACGTCGGTCGAGAGATCCTCGGTGAGGGCGGGGCGGTCCGGGGAGGGGGTGCCACGCATCCAGTACGACGTGCCGAAACTCGCGTCCGCCGGCATCGCGCGCTCCTTCGGGGGTCCAGGGGGTCAGGGGGTCAGGGAGTCGGGGGATTCGGGGGATTCGGGGCGAGGCGTTCGACGGCGACGAGGGCCGCGTCGTCACCGAGGTGGCCGCCCGCGTACGCCCGCAGGTCGTCCCGGAGGTGGCCGAGCAGAGTCGGGGGATCGTCGCCGACCCAGACGGCGAGCCGCTCCCCCAACGGGTAGAAGGCGCGGGTGCGGTCCCGGGCCTCGACGACCCCGTCCGTGTACAGCAGCAGGACGTCACCGACGTCGAAGGGGAAGGTCTCCACGGTGACGTCGGGGGGGAGTACGTCGGCGAGTCCGAGCGGAGGGCTCGCGTCGGCGGTGTCGAGCGGGACGACCTGCCCGCGCCGCAGCAGCAGCGGCGGCGGGTGCCCGCAGTTCACCAGCCGTACCACCGGCTCACGATCGGGGATGTCGAGGACGAGGGCGGTGACGAAGGCCTCGTCGGCGTCGTCGGCCGCCTCGCGCACCCCGGCTCCGGACACCGTCTCGTCCGCCGCCTCCTCCGCCGACCCGACGCCCGCCTCCAGATGCCCGATCAGCGCGGGCAGCTCGGTCTCCCGGCGGGCGGTGACCCGGAAGGCGCCGAGCACGAGGGAGGCCTCGCTGATCGCGTCGAGTCCCTTGCCCCGGGCGTCGCCGATCAGCAGCCGGGTCCCCGACGCCGTACGGGCCGCCGCGTACAGATCACCCCCCATCTGCGCCTCCTCCTCGGCGGCCAGATAGACCGACGCGATGTGCAGGGGGCCGGCCCGGTGGGGGAGCGGGCGCAGGACGACGCTCTGGGCGGCCTGGGCGATCGAGCGGAGCTGGGTCACCTTGCTCTCGTGCACCTCGCGCAGGTGAGCGAAGAAGGTGACGATGATGGAGATCAGGATCAGCGCGACGATCTGGTACGTGTGGTTGAGGTCGGTCAGGCTCGTCCGCACGATCGCCACCACCGACTGCGCGAGGACCGCGACCGCACCGACGAACGCCGTCATGCGCGGCCCCGCGAACGAGGCCGTCACCGCGGGCGCGGCGATCAGGAACGGCCCCAGATGGACCTCGGGCGGCGCCAGGATGTCCACCACGGTGACCACCGCGATCAGCGAGAACGAAGCGCTGAGCAGCAGCCGCCCGCCACGCCGGGAGAGGCGTGAGGCGGGGTCGCGCCGGCGGGCATCCATGTGAAAGGCATACATCAGGTGATGGGGCATGTCCTGTTGCCGTGCTCCCCGGCGCGGCGCGTCCACGACGGGCGACGCTCCGTGTCCGGCCGAGCGGCACGCTCAGACCGGTGAGGCCGTGACGTAGTCGGCAAGCGTGCGGGCGGCGTGCCAGCCCTGGGACTCCGCCTTGGAGACGTCCAGGACGACACGGTGGGCGAGCTGATCGACGGCGTACCGCGTCAGGGGCGGCTCGGAGCCCGGCCGGACGCGCCCCAGGGCCTCGGCCGCAGCGGCCGCGCCCCGGGCCAGGGGCAGCGGGAGGTGATGGATCCGGGCCCGTACGCCATGCGCCCGCAGGACCGTCGTGACCGTCTCGTCGCGGCGGTACGGAACGGGGTCGGCGATGTTGTACGCGCCCGGGCGCCAGTCGGCGGCGGAGAGGCACGCGTCGGCCAGGTTCTCGACGGCCGTCAGGCTCAGGACGACGTCGGGGCCGGGCAGCAGCAGCCGGCCTGCCCGTACGCGGTCGAGGAGCCGGGGAACCAGGTGCGGGTCGCCGGGCCCGTACACCGCGCGCGGCCGCAGGACCACGGCACCGGCCGCGAGTGCGAGGGCCTCGCCCGCCGCCTTCGTACGGCCGTAGGCGTTCAGCTGCCCGCGCACGGGATGGTCCTCGGTGATCCGGTCCCGGCCGGGGCCCGGGGCGTACACGCTGGAGCTGCTCACCCAGACCACCGGGCGGCCCGCGGCGGCCTCCAGGAGCCGGGCGGTGCCGTCGACGTTCACGGCCCGCATGGTCGCCTCGGCCGGCGAACCGGACACGGGGTCGCCGACGGCCGCCGCGCAGTGCACGACGAGGTCGGCCCCGGCGAGGTCGGGCGGCCCGCTCTCGGCGTCCCACGGGACGTGCTTGCCGACCGGCCCCGGCCGCCGCCCCACGCACAGGACCTCGGCGCCGCGGGCGGCGGCGAGGGCGGCGACGTGCGAGCCGCAGAAGCCGCTCGCTCCGGTGACGGCGATCGTGATCACGAGGGGTTCTCCGTACGGGGGCGGGGGGTGGTCGTCGCGCGGACGGTGAGCCGGCGCCAGCCGGGCAGCGCGGCACGCCGGTCCACGCGCGTGGTGACGACGGCCGGACGGTACGGGGCGAGCGCGGCCAGGACGTCGTCCAGCTGCGCGAGGGCGAGCCGTGCGCCGGGGCAGGCGTGCGGACCGGCGCCGAAGACGAGCCGGCTCACGGCGGGCGGGGCGGGGCGGTGGGCGTCCGGCGGATCGACGTCCGCGCCCACGGCATGCCGCGCCACCAGGACCAGCCGGTCCCCGGCCTTCACCGGGCACCCTTCGAGCACGGCGTCGGCGGCCGCCACGCGCGGCAACAACGGCGACGGCGCGACGACCCGCAGCAACTCCCCGACGAGCACGGGCCGCAGCCGATCGTCCGCCGCCTGCTCCCACAGCCCGCCGTCGGCACACCAGGCGACGGCGCGCGGGAGCGCGGCGACGGTGGTGTTGACGGCGGCGACGGCGATCATGGCGCGCAGGGCGATGTCGTCGTGGGAGGGCGTGGGCGCCTGACGCGGGCGGGGCCCCGGGGCGCTGGGATGCGTACCCGGTCCGTCGCACGGGGGATCGCTGCGACGATCCCCGCCTGGACACGGGGGTGTTGTGCCGGGCGACCGCTTGCCGCGGTGCGGGTACGTGGGCGCCGTGCGCGACGGCGTGCTAGTGGCTCCGCCGCCGAGCAGGGCCTCCAGGCGCGCGGTCGCCCTGGCCGCCGCGCGGGCGGTGCCCGGAGGTCGCGGGCCGGGGAGGTGATCGCGTACGGCGGCGGCAGCGGCGTCTCCCGCAGCCTCGGCGAGGGCCGTGGCGCCGGCCGGGCAGTCGAGCATGGCCCGGACGGTCGCCCCGGCGAGCTCGCGGGCGAGCGGGACGAGGTCGACGGGCTGCCCGGCGGCGAGCGGGGCGAGCTCGCGGTCGAGCACCGCCCGCCAGACCGGCCGCAGCTGCTCCACCCCGGCCGCGCCCAGGTCCTCGGCGACGGCGCGCCGGGCGTCGCGGTGATCGGCGCCTTCCTGGTCGAACAGCGTCCCCCCACCGGAGAGTTCACGCGCGGCACCACCGGTGGTCCCGGCCGCCGCCCGGTCCAGCGGAATCCGCGTGAGGGCCTCGCGGTACGCCTCGGTACCACTCACCAGGACGGCACGCCCGAGCCGCACCACCGCCCGCCGCCGCACCGCCGCGAGCAACGCGAACAACACAGGATGCGACCGCGTGTACACCCGCCGATCCCGCCACCGCGCCCGTCGCATGGCGGCCACGCCACCCGCCGGCGCCACGGCGCCGCCCTCCGGCCGACCTCCCGTGCCGGCCCCGTCGGGGATCCGGTCGGCATCCGATGCGGCGGGTCCCGGGGCCGCTTCCGCCCCCAGGTCCGCCCCGGCGCCGGCGTTCGACACCGCGCGCAGGGCAGTGCGCATTCCGCGCCCGGCGGCGGCATCCGGTCCGGCCTGCAAGGCGGCCCCCGCGCCCGCGCCAAGGGCCACCCCGTCCGTCAGGACCGGACCCAGCTCCACCCGTACCCCTGCCCGCGTCGCGTGCTCCCGCCCGGACCTCATCGCGCCGCCCCCGGCATCCGCCCCGCTGCCAGCCGCGCCGTTGCCGCGCGGTCCGGCTTTCGGGAGCGGCCCGCGAGTGGGATGTCGGCGAGGAGCAGCGCGTCCGGGCGGGCCGTGCCCATCCGCCGAAGGGGAGCCGCGAGGGCCGCGCGGACGCGGTCCGGGTCGGCCTGCCGGTGCGGCTGGACCACGGCGACCAGGCGCTCGTCGCCGTCCGCGGCCGGAACGCCCACCAGCAGGGCCAGTTCGACGCCGGGCACGTGCAGCGCCGGCTCGTACAGCCCCGGGTAGATGTTCTCCGCCCGCCTCAGGACCATGTCCTTGCAGCGGCCCGCGAGGACGATCCGCCCGGCCCCGTCGGTCCTCCCCTGGTCACCGGTGCCGACCCAGCGCTCGGGGTCCTCCCCGAGGTAGCGGTGCCGCGCCGCCGGGCCGGAAAGCAGCAGCTCGCCGCCCGGACCGGTCCGCGCCGTCACCCCCGGCAGCGGCGCGCCCACCAGATCGCCGTCCCCCGTGAACGCCGCCTTCTCCGCCTGCTCCACCGCCGCGGCGGGAAACAGCTCCGTGAGCGCGTACACCCCCCAGGCCTCCGCCGCCCCCGCCCGCCGCACCCGGGTGAGCAGCTCCGCGCTCGCGGGAGCCGAACCCGTCCACACCCGGCCCCCGAACCGCGCGTCCGCCGCCAGCGCCGCCCTCAGCTGAGGCGGCGTCAAGTACGTTGCCTGCGGCGCCAGTCGGCACATCTGACGGGCCAGCACCTGCGCCGAGCGTGCCGGCAGCGCCACCGGCGCGCCGCTCGCGAGCGACGGTACGAGGACGAAGAACGTACCGCCCAGCACGGCCCGCCCCGCCTCCGGACGTACGAGATCGGTCACCGTGGCCATGCCCGCGGCCAGCGACGAACGGGTGTGGACGACCGCGCGAGGCCGCGACGTCGTGCCCGAGGTGAAGACGATCACCGCGTCCCCGTCCTCGTCCACCGCACGCGGCAGGACCGAGCCGCCCGCCCCCGACTCCAGGGCCGGGGCGCACCCCGGCAGCCGCCTGCCGACCGTGGCCACGGGGCCGCCCAGCTCCGCGAGGTCCGGCAGCGCGAGCCGGGCCCGGCGGGCGAGCGGCCGCGCCCAGCCGGCGACCGCCTGGGCCGTCGCGTCGGCGAGCACGATGTCGGGGCGGGCCAGCGCGAGCCGGGCCCGCAGCACGTCGGGGCCCGCGCCCGGGTCGAGCACGGCCGCCCGCAGCCCGAGCCGGTGCACGGCGAGCATGACGGCCAGGGCGCGCGGCCCGGGCCGCACCGCGACCCCGACGGTGTCGCCGCGCCGCAGTCCGCGCTCGTGGAGCGCGCCCGCGTACCCGTCGGCGAGGTCGGCGAGCTCTCCGCAGGTCGCCTTCGTCCGGACGGCGCCGGACCGGGTCGTACCGAGCACGGCCGGGCGGTCCGGGTGTGCCCGCAGGGTGTGGTCGAGAGCGTCCAGCATCAGCGCGGGTCCTCTCCGTGCTGCCCAGGTCCCCGGTCCAGGTACCAGCGGGCGGTGCCGACGATCCCGTACGCGCGCAACCGCCGGGTCGAGTTCTCCACGACCATGTCGCGGGCGTGCACGATGGCCGTCGTCGACCGCCGCACCCGGTTCAGGAAGAGCCGGTCGGTGGGGGAGGGCCGCCGGGGCATCCCGCCCACGGCCTCGTACAGCCGCGCGGTGATCGCCATGTTGTTGCCCGCGTGCATCCGGTACGGCGCGAGGTAGCCCTGGCTCCGCCGGTGCGCGGGCCGTACCCGGCCGAAGACCGCGGCGACGCGCACGAGCGTACGGAACGCGGCGCGCCCCACCGGCCCGTGCTCGTCCCGGCGGGCGTCGATCCGGCCGCACACCAGACCCGCGCCGTCGCGCAGCGCGGCCCGGGCGGCGGCCGTCCAGCCGGGGTGCGGCAGGCAGTCCGCGTCCGTACGGGCGAGCAGCGCGGCCCCGTGCTCGATCGCGTACCGGAAGCCGGTGTCCACGGCGCAGCCCACGCCCTTGTCGTGCTCGTCGAGCACATGGACGGGGAACGGAGCGTGCTCACCGAAGGCGCGGGCGATCGTGGCGGTGTCGTCCTCGGAGGCGTTGTCGACCACGACCAGCTGGAAGTCCCGGTCCGCCTGCGCGGCGAGCGCCTGAAGCGTGTCGCCGATGCGCGCGGCCTCCTGATGCGCGGGCACCACCACCCACAGTGTGTCGCTCATGACTTCTCCCAGACCATCGTCATCAGACTGACCCCACCGCCGAGACCGACCAGCAGCACCCGGTCCCCAGGACTCAACTCGTCGTACACCCGGTCGAGTTGGACGCCAAGTGTCGCGCTCGCGATGTTGCCGAGCTCGGGCACGGTGACGACGAGCCGGTCCTCGGGGACGCCGGTGATCTCCACGAACCGCTCCAGATACGGCACGGTGACCTGATGGACCAGGACGTAGCGGAAGTGACGCCAGTCCAGGCCCGTACGGTGCCGCATCCGGTCGAGCACCGAGGTGCCCACCTTCTCGAACACCTCGCGCAGTTCGCTGCCGTCGCCCTGGAAGTACGTGTGCTCGTCGCCCCGCGGATGACGCGAACCGCCGCCGAATATCCCGCCGACCGGCCAGTGTTCGGAGTGCGTCTCGCTGTCCACGTCGAGGATCCCGCCCCGGTCCACCGTCTCCAGGACCACGGCGGCGCCCGCGTCGCCGAAGGTGTAGCCGGCGAACCCGTCCCGGAACTGCGCCAGGTCCGCCGGGTCGTGCCGGACGGCGCGGCTCGGGGTCTCACCGGTGACGACGAGGGCCCGCCGGGCGCGCCCGGCCAGGATCATCGTACGGGCGAGGTCGATGCCGTTGACGAAGCTGTTGCAGGCGTTGGTCACGTCCAACGCGTGTGCCCGGGAACCCAGTTCGGCCTGCACGATGTGCGCGGTGGCCGGCTCCACCATGTCGCGCGTGGCGGAGGCGAACACCAGCAGGTCGATGTCCGCAGGCTCGACTCCCGCCCGCCCGAGCGCCTGCCGGGCGGCCCCCACCGCGAGAGTGGAGGCGTACTCACCCGATCGCACGGCCCTCCGCGTCATGATCCCGGTGGCCCGCTCGAACACCCCGGCGGGCAACGCCATCCCGCTCCCGGCGACCACGCGCCGCCGCAGCCGCTCCGAATCCACGACCTGCTCGGGCAGACAGGCGCCGACCCCGGTGATCCCGACACGGAGAGGGCCGTCCGCGACGGCCTGATGACTGTTCATACGAGGCAGGCTACGAACGCCCCGGCCCTCTGGACCTGAGTGCGCGTACTCAACCGCGCTGGGGGAAAGCCCCCGTTCCGGAGTGTGCACGCACCCCGGGAGTCAGGCCTGGAGCACGGGAACGAACCCGCCCCGGGCGGCACCGCCGTTCAGCAGCCACGCCCAGTCGAGCGTCCGGGGCAGTTCCGGCAGCGAGACGACGACCGCGCCGCCCGCCCGCTCGACGTCCTCGCACCAGCCCGCCATGTCGTCGGGCGTCCCCGCGCCACCGGCCACCGGCGCGCCGAAGGCCGGCACGACGCACCCGGCGTCCGCCGGCCCGTCCACCACACACAGCGTGAGCCGCGGAACGACACTCCACCCCGGACACGACGGCACCGCCCCGTCCGCCCCGTCCGGCGCGTGCAGCGCGTGCAGCGCGGGCAGGTCCTCGTGGACAGGGGCGTCCCCAACAGCAGCGCGGGGTGGGGACCCGGCACGAACAGGGTGTTCTCAGGAGGCAGCAGCATGGCGTCACCCCGCCACAGCCGCCCTCGACGGCCCGGACCGGGCGGCCCGGGGCGTGCGTTCTCCCGTCTCGCTGTCCCGATACGGTGGGCCGCGAGATCGTTCGGAGGGAAGTGACGGGACACCATGAGACGACGCATCCAGACCCCCGCTCCGGCGGAGCAGACGCGATGACCGCGGGAACGTCCCCGAGCCCCGCGAGGACCGCCGTCGACGGTCCGCACGTCCTCGTACGCACCGAAGGGCGCGCCGGCCTGCTCACGCTCAACCGGCCCCGCGCCATCAACGCGCTCACCCACCCCATGGTGCTCCGCATCGACGAGGCGCTGACCGCCTGGGAGGACGATCCGGCCGTCGAGACCGTCGTCATCCAGGGTGCCGGGGAGCGCGGGCTGTGCGCGGGCGGCGACATCCGGGCCATCCACGACGACGCCCGGGCCGGCGGCACCGCCACCCTCGGCTTCTGGCGGGACGAGTACCGGCTCAACGCCCGTATCGCGCGCTACCCCAAGCCGTACGTGGCCTTCATGGACGGCGTCGTGATGGGCGGCGGCGTCGGCGTCTCCGCCCACGGCTCCGTCCGTGTCGTCACCGAACGCTCCCGGGTGGCCATGCCCGAGACGGGCATCGGCTTCGTCCCCGACGTCGGCGGTACGTACTTGCTGAGCCGGGCGCCCGGCGAGCTCGGCACCCATCTCGCCCTGACCGGCGAGGCGGCGGGCGCCGCCGACGCCCTCCTGACCGGTCTCGCCGACCACTTCGTGCCGTCCGAGGACCTTCCCCGGCTGGCCGAGGAGCTCACCCGGGCGCCCGCGCACGAGGTGCTGCCCCGGTTCGCGCGGCAGGCGCCGCCCGGTCGGCTGGCCGCGGCCCGCGACTGGATCGACGCCGCCTACGCCGCCGACACCGTGGAGGAGATCGTCGACCGGCTCCTCGACTCCGGTGTTCCGGCGGCCAAGGAGACCGCGGACACCCTGCTGACCAGGTCGCCCACCGCCCTCAAGGTCACCCTCGCGGCCCTCCGTCGCGCCCGGCGCACGGACTCCCTGGAGGCCGTCCTCGACATGGAGTTCCGGCTCTCCCACACGGCTCTGTCCTCCGCCGACCTCGTCGAGGGCATCCGCGCCCAGGTCGTCGACAAGGACCGCGACCCGCACTGGACACCGCCCACGCTCGCCGAGGTCACGGACGCGGACGTGGCACGGTACTTCGCCGAGCGGGACCTCCCGAAAATCCGGTGACCCGACCGGGCTCCCCTCCCTACACTCGCAGCACGCGCCACCGAGATCACGGTGTGCGCGCCGCAGACCGAACGAGGGGAGCCCGACCGTGCGTTGCCACACCACCGTCGTCGTTCCCCGGTCCCGGTACGACGTGATCCTGACGTCCCGGTCTCCCCGGTGCCGGCTGCGCGGCCGCCACCGGACCCCGTGACGAACACCTGACCCCCGCCGGCCCGGCGCGCCCTGAGACGCGCGCCGTGTGCCGCGAGGTCGTCCTCCGCCCGCCTCCGGGCCGCTTCGTCCGGGAATCGCGCCGCCCTTTCTCGTACCCACCGAAAGGTCCGGGCCGTGCGTACCCCGCTTTCCCGTTCCCGTCAGCTCGCCACCAGCCCACTCGACCGCGTCCGTAACCTGGGCATCCTCGCCCACGTCGACGCGGGCAAGACCACCGTCACCGAGCGGATGCTGTACCTCACCGGCGCCACCCACAAGCGCGGCGAGGTCCACGACGGCACCACCGTCACCGACTTCGACGCGCAGGAACGCGACCGGGGCATCACCATCTTCGCGGCGGCGGTCAGTTGCGACTGGGACGGTCACCGGATCAACCTCATCGACACCCCTGGACACGTCGACTTCTCCGACGAGGTCGAGCGCTCGCTGCGCGTCCTCGACGGCGCGATCGCCGTGTTCGACGCCGTCGCCGGGGTCGAACCGCAGAGCGAGACCGTCTGGCGCCAGGCCGACCGGCACGGCGTCCCCAGGATCGCCTTCGTCAACAAGCTGGACCGCGCGGGCGCCGACCTGGACACCGCCGTCGCGTCGATCCGGGACCGCCTGCACACGGTGCCGCTCGTCGTCCAGCTGCCCATCGGCCGCGAGGACGCCTTCACCGGCGTCGTGGACCTGGTGGGCATGCGCGCCCTGGTCTGGGCCGCGGACGCCGACACGTACACCGAGGGCCCCGTGCCCGAGGGGCTCGTGGCGGAGGCGCGGCTGCGGCGCCGGGCCCTGGAGGAGGCGGTCGCGGAGCTCCATCCGGAGGCCCTGGAGGAGTTCTGCGCGGCGGACGCGCTCGGCGCCGACACGCTCACGGCGGCGCTGCGCGACCTGACCCGCACCGGCGACGGCGTGGTCGTGCTGTGCGGCTCCGCGTACCGCAACCGGGGTACGGAGCCGCTGCTCGACGCCGTCGTCTCCTACCTGCCGTCGCCCCTGGACGTGCCGTCCGTGCGCGGCACCCTGGACGGCCCGCCCGACGGGGCCGTGGAGGAGCGGGCCGCCGACCCGGCGGAACCGTTCGCCGCGCTCGTCTTCAAGGTCAACTCGACCGCCACCGGGCGGCTCACCTACCTCCGCGTGTACGCGGGGACCATCGGAAAGGGGGACGTCGTGCTCGACGTGGCAGCCCGGCGCACCGAGCGCGTCGGCCGGATCCTGCGCGTGCAGGCCGACCGGAACACCGAGGTGGACACCGCCCGGGCCGGGGACATCGTCGCGGTCGTCGGCGTGAAGGCGGCCCGCCCCGGTGCGACGCTCTGCGCGCCCTCGGCCCCGCTGCTCCTCGAACCGCCCACGCCCGCCGATCCGGTGGTGTCCGTCGCGGTCGAGGCGCGGCGGAGCCTGGACACCGACCGGCTGGCATCGGCGCTGGCCCGACTCGTCGAGGAGGACCCCTCGCTGACGGTCCGCACCGACGCCGAGACGGGGCAGACCGTGCTCTCGGGCATGGGCGAACTGCACCTGGAGGTTGCCGTCGAGAAGATCCGCCGGGCCCAGGGCCTGGAGATCGCCGTCGGCAGACCGCAGGTGGCCCACCGGGAGACGGTCGTCCGCGGGATCACCGGTCTGGTCTACCGGCACGTCAAACAGGACGGTGGCGCTGGTCAGTTCGCGCATGTCGTCCTCGACGTCGAGCCGGTCGGGGCGAGCGAGGAGGGCGAGTTCGCCTTCACCTCCACCGTCACCGGCGGCCGCGTGCCCCAGGAGTACGTCCGCGCGGTCGAGGCCGGCTGCCGGGACGCGCTGGCGGAGGGTCCGCTCGGCGGCCACCCGGTCACCGGCCTGCGGGTGACGCTGACCGACGGGGCGACCCACTCCAAGGACTCCTCGGAGATGGCGTTCCGCACGGCCGGCCGGTTCGCGCTCCGCGAGGCCCTGCGGGCCTGCGCGATGGTGCTCCTGGAACCGGTCGTCGAGGTCACGGTCACGGTGCCCGACAGCGCCGTGGGCGGTGTGCTCGGTGACCTGGCGGCCCGGCGCGGCCGGGTCTCCGGATCGACCGCGCGCGCCGGAACGGCCGTCCTGACGGCGACCGTTCCGCTGGCCGAGCTGTTCGGCTACGCGTCCCGGCTGCGCGGCCGGACCCAGGGCCGGGGCACGTTCACCGCCCGGCCCACGGGCTACGCCCCGGCGCCGGTCGGCACGACCGCCGGTACGACGGGCCGCTGACCGCGGCCGACGGGCCCGCCCCCACCAGGGGCGGGCCCGTCCCAGGTGCCCCCGCGAGTGGTACGTAAGATCCCTACGATCGTGGAGGGGACGAAATGACAACGACCAAGGGGCCCGGGCGTGCCCGCAAGCGCCGGGGGCGCGAGGACAAGGAAGAAGGCTGCTGCGCGGGCTGCCTCGACCAGTACGTCGCCTGTTCGGCGCAGTGCTGCCCCCAAATGGCGATGACACTGCTCCCGGCCCTGTTCCTTGCCCTGGTGCGGCCCTCGTCGGGCCACCACCCGGCCGGAGACCGACCGGCGGGGCGGGTGGCGGGAGCGCTGTACACCGGCGTGCGGTTCTACCGGGACGAGATCAGCCCGACCCGTCCGCCGTGCTGTCCGTACACGCCCAGCTGCTCCACGTACGCCGTCAAGGCGCTGCGCCGCCACGGCGCGCTGCGCGGCGGCCTGCTGACAGTGGCCCGCCTCCTCCGCTGCCGCCCGTCGGCGGCCCGCCGCAGGGGCTACGCCGACCCGGTCCCGCACTGACAGCACGGCTCGCCCCGCCGGCACGGCCTGGTCAGCCCACTCCAGCCCGCTCGCCCCGCTCCCCCCCCCGCCTTTCGGCGGGATAATGGGGGCTGCGACGCTGGAGGTGTCTGGTGACCAGCACGGTCGGGCCGGCCCGTGGCGCCGGCGCAGTGGACACCGCGCTCATGGAGACGGTCCGCCGCACCGGCGCCTCCATCGGCGCCGTCTACCTCCTCGCACCCGACGACGCCGTCCTGCGCATCGACGCGCTCTGCGGTGCCCCGGCCGAGTTCGCCGCTCCCTGGGCACGGGTGCCGCTGGCGGCCCCGGCCCCCGTCGCCGACGCGGTGCGCGAGGACCGCCTGGTCTGGGTGGGCAGCCAGGAGGAGATGGCCCGCTCCTACCCACGAACGGCGATGGCCCTCCCGTACCCGCTCGCGCTCGCCGCCGCGCCCATCTCCGGCACCGGACGCTGGGGCTCGCTGCTCCTGATGTGGCCCGCCACCCGCCCGCCCGTGCTGACCCGGCGCGAACACGGCTACGTCTTCTCCTGCTGCCGGCGGCTGGCCCGCCTCCTGGCGGACGCCGCCGCGTCCGGGCAGCCCCACGTCCCCGGGGAGGCGCCCCGAGAGGTTCCGCTCGACCTCGGCCGCCGGCCCCTGAGCGCGGCCGGGGCCGCCGCCGACTTCGCAGAACGGCTGCCCGGCGGCAGCTGCGCCCTCGACCTGGACGGGCGCATCACCTACCTCAGCTCGGGCTGCGCGGAGCTCCTCGGCCGCGACGCCTCCGCCCTGCTGGGAACGCTGCCGTGGGACTCCCTGCCCTGGCTCGACGACCCCACCTACGAGGAGCGCTACCGTGCCGCGGTGATCAGCCGCGAGCCCGTCTCCTTCACCGCCTGCCGCCCCCCGGACCGGTGGCTGGACTTCCACCTCTATCCCGACGGCGGCGGCGTCAGCGTCCGTATCGTCCCCACCGGCGGAGCGCCCCCGGCGGCACCCGCGCCGCGGCGCGAGACGACGACCACCGCCGCCCCGGCCCGCGCAGGGCAGCTCTACCAGCTCATGCACCTCGCCGCGGGCCTCACCGAGGTCGTCGGGGTCAAGGACGTCGTCGATCTGGTCGCCGACCAGATCATGCCCGCCTTCGGTGCCCAGGGCCTGATCCTGGCAACGGTCGACTCGGGCCGGCTGCGGATCAGCGGCCACCGCGGCTACCCGGCCGAGGTCATCGAACGCTTCGACGCCCTGTCGCTCGACGCCGTCTCCACGCCGGCGGGACAGACGGTGGCCAGCGGCATCCCCTCGTTCATCGGGGACGCCGAGGAGATGCGACGGATCTACCCCGAGGTGCGGCCGCTCACCGACAAACAGGCATGGGCCTTTCTGCCGCTGATCGTCTCCGGCCGGCCCGTCGGTCTCTGCCTGATGTCCTACGACCACCCCCGCGCCTTTGCCGCCGGGGAGCGCGCCGTCCTGACCTCGCTGGCCGGCCTCGTCGCGCAGGCCCTCGACCGGGCCAGGCTCTACGACACCAAGCAGCGGCTCGCCCACGGGCTCCAGCGGGCCCTGCTGCCGCACAGCCTCCCCGCCGTGGCGGGCCTCGACGTCGCCGCCCGCTATCTGCCCGCCACCCGCGGCATGGACATCGGCGGCGACTTCTACGACCTGATCAGGCTCGGCGACAACGCCGCCGCCGCTGTCATCGGCGACGTCCAGGGCCACAACGTCGACGCGGCCGCCCTGATGGGCCAGGTCCGTACCGGCGTCCGCGCCCACGCGCCCCTCGGCGGGCCCCCGGACCAGGTGCTGGCCACCGCCAATCAGCAGCTCATCGAACTCGACCCCGGCCTGTTCACCAGCTGCCTCTACGCCCACCTCGACCTCGCCGGGCAACGCCTCAGCCTCGCCAGCGCCGGCCACCCGCCGCCCCTGACACGTCTCCCCGACCGGCGCACCACCCCAGTCGAAGTGCCACCCGGCCCGCTGCTCGGCATCGACCCTGACGCCACCTACCCCGTCACCGAAATCCCGTTCGTGGCCGGGCAGTTGCTCCTCCTCTACACGGACGGACTCGTCGAGACCCCGGGGACCGACTTCGACGACTCCCTCGCCGAACTGACCGGCCATCTCGCCGCGGCGGACGACCGGGACCTGGACGCGCTCATCGACACCCTCCTGGACCGGGTACGCCCCCCGTCCAAGCGCACGGACGACATCGCCCTGCTCGTACTGAGGAGCCGGGCCTCGGAGTAGACGGGTCAGTCCTCGGTGTAGCGCAACAGGACCGCCACACCGTCCTCGACGGGCAGTTCGTCCTCGGGTACGACGATCAACTCGGCGCGTGTACCGGCCGCCGCGCGCAGCAGCGCGGCGCCCGCGGCCGGCTCCTCCCAGGAGAAGCGCAGGCCGAAGGCGCTCAACTCCTCCTCGGACACGGCGAGATGGGTGGGCGCCGAACCGACCCACAGATGCGGGGTGTGCTGTACGGGGCGGTCGAGGATCAGCGCCCGCGCCTGCCCGCGCTGCAGGGCGGCGACGACCGCGTCGAGCCCCTCCGCGTACTCCGGGTGGCGGGCCCGCTGGCCGAGGTACGTGTCCAGTTGGTGCCGGTCGTGCGCCGGCAACCGCCCGGCGAACAGCTCGGCCAGCTCGTCCTCCAACAGGGCCCGGCCGGGATCGGGCCGGTGCGGGTGCCCGTCCTTGAGCTTGACCGCCACCTCCCGCACCTTCCGCGGGGCGGACCGCAGGAGGCCGTTCACGGCCCACGGGTCACCGGCGAGCACGATCGCCTCCGCGCCGTCCGTCTCCACGCCGTCGGTCAGCTCCGCGACCAGCTGCGCGGCCTCCTTCGGCCAGCCCACCGCGGGGATACGGCGGTGGGAGCGCGGCCCCGGTGCGACCCGGCTCACCGGCCAGCGGCCGCTCTCGTGGTCCACCTCCCACTCCTCCTCCCCGCCCCCGTGCTCCGGGGCGTGCACGTGGTGGACGACAACGGCCGCGTAGGGCAGGTCGGGGGCATGCTGGAGCGCGAGCGGGAGGACGTCCGGGAGCATCCCGTACCGGGCGCTGCTCACGGCCGGGGGCTCGGGCAGCCGCTCCGCGAGGACGAGCCGGCCATGGGAGGCGAACATCGCGAGCCCGTGCGCACCGGCCACCTCGCGGTCCCGGCCGGCCGCCCGCGTGAGAGCACCGATCGTGGCCTCGTCGGCACCCTGCGCGAGCAGACTCGCCCGCACGGTCCGCAGCCGCAGTTCGATCGCCCGGTCGGGATCGTCCCCCGCGCGTGAGGTGTCGAGGTAGACGGAGACGACGGGCCCCGGATGCTCGTACAGCGGGTCGAGGAAGTGCAGCTTCACGGCCACCTCCCGGTGCGGCGAAGACGATTCCACCCCGGCGCCTACCCGCCCCGCCCCCACCGACACGGCGCCCGGCGCGCGAGGCGCAGGCCCCCGCCGGCGGCCCTACGCGGCGACCACGCGGCGCGGCCGGGGGACCAGCTCGCCGCCGCAGTTGGGGCAGACGTCGTTCATCGCGTCGCCGCAGGGCACGCAGAAGGTGCACTCGTACGAACAGATGCGGGCGGGCGTGTCCTGCGGCAGCGCCGCCGTCCCGCAGCGCTCGCACGTCTCACGCATCTCCAGAGCCATCGTTCTCCCTCTCCTGGTGCATCGGCGTTCTCGCCGTCACGCCAGTCTCGTCCCTGGTGCCGGGAGGCCGAAAGCGCGGCGAGGGCCAAAGATCAACATGATCGGGTCGCGTCAGGGCCGGGGCGGCGCCACGAGGCCGGGGGACTGGTCCGCGCGCCGCAGCGCCTCGGCGACGAAGCCGTCGGCCTTGAGCTCCTCGACCAGGTCGGAGAGGAAGCGTACGGTCTCCGGCCGGCGCGCCGTCGTCGTGCCGACGGCCTGCCGGATCTCCATGAACCTGTCCCCGATCAGCCGTACGCCGGGGTGCGCCGCGACGAACGCGGTCATCGGCTGCCTGATCCCCGCCGCGACTTCCAGACCTTCCGTACGGAAGATGTCGACGCCCTCCTCGCCGCGTACGACGGTCGCGTGCCGCAGCGTGCGGGTGAGGTAGAGGTCGTACGCGGAGCCCCGCTTCACGCCGATCCGCACCCCGTCCCGGTCGACGTCGGCGGGCGTGGCGAGGCCCGAGTCGGCCGGCACGGCGTAGACGCCCTCGATCACGACGTAGGGGGCGGTGAAGGCGACCTCGGCCTCGCGCGCGGGCTCGACGGCGAGGAAGCAGAGGTCCGCGCGCCCCGTGGCCATCGCCTCGTAGGACTTGCGGGCCGCGTCGAAGCAGACGAGCTCGACCGGTACGCCGAGCCGCGCGCCGATCTCCCGGGCGATGTCGACGGTGACCCCGCCGGGGGAGTCCGGCGTGCCGTGCGCGAGCACCGGGTTGCCGAGGTTGATCGAGGCGCGCAGGGCGCCGGTCGGCGCGAGATCCCGGGCGATGCCGGCGGTCGCTGTCGTCATGGGCGGGAGTCTAGGTGGCCGCTTACGGCAGGCCCGCGAACGGAATGGTGACCTTCATGTCCGGAAGGCGTAACGGTCCTGCACCCAGAGCGTTCCGGCCATGGCGCCCGGGCAGAACCGAACGGTCGGCCGATCGGCCGGAAAACACCTGAAGGTACTGAAGGCATACGGGGGCTCACCATGCGCACTGCCCGCAACAGACGGACCACCTACGCCCTGGGAGTCGCGGCGGTCGCCGCGCTCCTCTCCACCGCCGCCTGTTCGTCCGGCGGCACGGACGAGGGCAAGGGCGCCACGCCCTCCCGCGCCCCGAGCGCGACGGGGACGCCGAGCACGGGCGGCACCACCACTCCCGCCCCGCCCTCCGGCACTCCGAGCACGGCCGGAAGCGCCACGCCCGGTGCCGCCACGACCAGCGCCTCGCCGAGCAAGGGCGGCGGCTCGGGCAAGCCCGGCACCGTGGCCTGCAACGACAACGACCTGTCGATCACCTCGTCGGTATGGCGGCAGGACTCGGGGCAGAACATGCTCATCACGGCCACCAACTTCACCGACAAGCCCTGCACCCTCTACCACTACCCGTACGTCGGCCTCGGACCCGACATCGAGGGACCGATCGCGCCGATGGGTCCCAACCCGCGGGCGCTCGCCACGATCGGGCCGAAGGAGAAGGCGTACGCGGGCGTGTTCCTCTTCCGAGGGGGTGAGCGGACGACCGCCTTCGAGTCGTTCTCGCTCGGCTACCAGGACCGTGCGTTCAACAGCAACAGGGACGTGGCGTCGCTCGACATCGCGCTGTCCACGGACATCGACTTCCTCAACGCCGGACTCAACCCCCGTGTCACGTACTGGAACCGCGACCTCGGCGCGGTCGAGGACACCCTGTTCAGGTCGGGCAAGAACTAGGCCCGATCAGGCGTCTCACGCGTCCCATCCGTCTCGGGGCGCGGCCAGGGGCGGCCCTCCAGACGCTCGATGTCGCCGTTGAAGCGCCGCAGGTACGCGGCGAAGTCGGCGACCTCGTCGGGCGTCCAGTCCGCAAGGACCCGCTCCAGACCGTGGACGTTGGCGGCCCGGTCCGAGTCCAGCCGACGCCGCCCCTCCGCCGTGATGCTGAACTTCCGGGCGATCCCGCCCTCGGGGTCCGCGATCCGCTCGACGACCCCGGCCTTCAGCATCGCGGCGGTCTGCCGGTTGAGCGTGGAGGTGTCCAGGCCGAACGCCTCGGTCAGCTGCCCGATGGACAGAGGCCCGTCGATCTCGATCCGACTGAGCAGCACATAGGCGCTCCGGTCGAGCCGCCCGCCGGCGCCGCGCGCACGGGGGTTGAACAGATGCGAGTGCCGCCCGACGAGCATGGTCTCGAACTCGATCAGGTGCGTGGGCTTTTCCATGACCCCATCCTCCCAACCCGTGCCGCGCACGGTCACACGTCACCGGGCATATGCATGGTACAGGCAGTGTGTATCCTGCACTTGATATGCATCATGCATGTCGATCAGCCGCGTCGTGCACGCGTTGCCCGAGGGAGAACCACGTGACCAGATCGAAGACCGACGCCCGCCCGGGCGGCGTGGTCGGCGTCCTCGCCTTCGCGGGCATCGTGGCCGCGCTCACCCAGACCTTGGTGGTGCCCCTCCTCGGCGACCTGCCGAGCCTCTTCGACACCTCCGCCTCCAACGCCTCCTGGGTGGTCACGGCCACCCTGCTGTCGGCGGCGGTGGCCACGCCGGTCGCCGGGCGACTGGGTGACATGTACGGCAAGCGGCGGATGCTGCTCGTCTCGATCGCGCCCCTCGTCGTGGGCTCGGTCGTCTGCGCGCTGTCCTCCGGTGTCGTCCCGATGATCGTCGGCCGGGGTCTCCAGGGCCTGGGGATGGGC
The DNA here is from genome assembly GCF_032436795.1 of Streptomyces sp. P9(2023). Lineage (NCBI taxonomy): Bacteria > Bacillati > Actinomycetota > Actinomycetes > Kitasatosporales > Streptomycetaceae > Streptomyces > Streptomyces sp. P9(2023). Next base: position 174,542 of record NZ_JAUPWM010000006.1, on the reverse strand, counting down.
GTGGTGCCGCTGGGCATCAGCCTGCTGCGTGATGTCCTGCCGGCCGAGCGGCTCGGTGCTTCCATCGCCCTGATCAGCGCCTCGATGGGCGTGGGCGGCGCGCTCGGCCTTCCGTTCTCCGCCGCCGTCGCCGAGAACGCCAGCTGGCGCGTGCTGTTCTGGGTCGTCGCCGCCCTCGCCGCGGTGGTCGGCGTCCTCGTCCGGCTGCTCGTGCCTGCGGGCCGTACCGCGTCGGACGCCGGCCGCTTCGACGTGCCAGGCGCGCTCGGCCTGGGCGTCGCACTGGTCTGTCTGCTGCTCGGCGTGTCGAAGGGCTCCGACTGGGGCTGGACGAGCGGTACGACGCTCGGCCTCCTCGCCACCTCCGTCGTCGCGCTGCTGACGTGGGGCTGGTGGGAACTGCGTACCGCCGAACCGCTGGTCGACCTGCGCGTCACCGCCCGCCCGCTGGTCCTGATGACCAACGCGGCGTCCGTCCTCGTCGGTTTCGCGATGTACGCGCAGTCCCTGGTCGTGCCCCAGCTCCTCCAGCTCCCCGAGGCGACGGGGTACGGTCTCGGCCAGTCGATGCTCGCGATGGGCCTCTGGATGGCCCCGGCCGGGCTGATGATGATGATCCTGGCCCCGCTGGGTGCCAAGCTCACCGCCGCCCGTGGCCCCAAGATCACCCTCGGCGTCGGCAGCCTGGTCATCGCCGTCGGTTACGCGTGCGCCCTGCCGCTCATGGACTCGACCGTCGGGCTGCTCGTCGTGACCCTCATCTGCAACACCGGTGTGGGTCTCGCGTACGGCGCGATGCCCGCCCTCATCATGGGCGCCGTGCCCCGCTCCGAGACCGCGTCGGCCAACAGCTTCAACACCCTGATGCGGTCGATCGGCAGCTCCGTCTCAGCCGCCGTGATGGGCGTGGTCCTCGCCCAGCTGACCACGGACTTCGGCGGTCATCTCCTGCCCTCCGAGGACGCCTTCCGGGTCGCGCTGCTCATCGGCAGCGGCGTGGGGCTCGCGGCGGCGGCCGTCGCCTTCCTCATCCCGGTCCGCCCGGCGCCCGACGCCGACGGCGCGGACACCGGGGCTGCGGCGCCCAACCTGCCGTCGTCGGCGAAGGTCTGACGGGACGCCGTACGCCACGCTTCATCGCGCCGACATCGGCCGGTCCTCCGCGCGACAGCGGGGTTCGAGACAACTGATCTGGGCATGCCAAAGACCGTGCGTCCGACACCGGTACACCCCCCGCCGGCGGTCGGGCGCACGGCCTCGCGCGTGCCCGTTTCCGTACCCATGTCGCACCCCCCCATGGCAGTCCCTCAGGAGGACACAGGTGAAGACGAGTTCGTGGATCCGACGGGTCACCGTCACCGTCGGCAGCAGCATCGCCCTGGTCGTCGCCATCCCGGGCAGCGCGTTCGCGGCGCCGCCCACGGCGCTGCCCGCCAACGCCGACTGGCTTGAGCAGACGTTCCAGCCCGCGTACGACTACGACACGGACGGTTGCTACTCCACGCCGGCGATCGGCCCCGACGGCACGATCAACGGCGGGCTCAACCCGTCCGGCGCCCTCAACGGCCAGTGCCGGGACTCCTGGGACCTCGACAACACCAACGGGTACGCGCGGGCGAAGTGCAACAACGGCTGGTGCGCGGTCCTCTACGGCCTGTACTTCGAGAAGGACCAGGCCGTCGTCGGCAGCAGCCTCGGCGGCCACCGCCACGACTGGGAGCACGTCGTCGTCTGGATCCAGAACAACGAGGCGAAGTACGTCTCCACCTCGGCGCACGGCAACTTCAACACCTACGGCCGCGACCAGATCCGCTGGGACGGGACCCACCCCAAGATCGTCTACCACAAGGACGGTCTGAGCACCCACGCCTTCCGGCCCGCCAACTCCAACGACGAGCCGCCGGAGAACCACGAGCGCCTGTGGCAGTTCCCGTCCCTGGTCGGCTGGAACGGCTACCCCGCGGGGCTGCGCGACAAGCTCAGCCAGGCGAACTTCGGCAGCGCCGTCTTCGGCCTCAAGGACGGCAACTTCGGCCCGCACCTCGCGAAGGCGAAGCCGGCCGGCATCCCGTTCGACCCGTACGCCTGAGCCCAGCCGCAGCCGCAGCACGTAGCCCGCAGGACGTAGCCCGTAGCTCGTAGCCCGCACGACGTCGCCCGCCGCGCCGAGAGCCGTAGAGGCCCGTACCGCTCATTCCAGCGGTACGGCGCGCGCGGGTACGTCGTGCCTCTGCTGCCCCCCGCTCGCGACCATGCGTACGTTGCCTTCCTCGTCGATCTCGGCCTGCACGATGCCCGTCTCGTCGGAGTACACGGGGTGTCCGCCGGCCCCCTTGCGGTCCGTCCGGGTGACCACGATGGAGTCACCCGACACCGGGAAGGTCAGCTCATAGCGTTCGGCATGGTGCATGCGCCCGTTTATACCGAGCCCTGACCCCGAACCGGACCCCCACCGGCCGACCGGGCCCGGACCCGCCCCGGAAACCGATCATTCGGACGCGCCGCCCCCGATGTCGTACCGCACGTCGGTCAGCCGTTCCGACACCTCCCATAGCCGGCCGCCCGTCCCGGTGTCCGTCGCCGCGGGGGAGATTCGCACGAGGGCCGGCCCGCCGCGCATCTCGCCAGGCCCGCCCGGCCCGTAGAACTGGCCGCCCTCGACGCCGGGGGCGGTCGCCGCGTAGAGCTGCGGCAGCGCACCGCGCTCCGCGGTCTGGGCGAGCGGCTTGAGCAGCCGGCCGAACAGCACGCGCACCAGGGGGACCGGCGTCGCCGCCGGAAGGTTGGTGGCCGCGTACCCGGGATGGGCGAGGACACTGCGGACCGGGCTGCCGACCGCCCTGAGCCGCCGGTGCAGTTCGTGCCCGAAGACGGCGTTGGCCAGCTTGGACTGGTCGTAGAAGGGCATGGGCGCGTAACCCCGCTCGCCGTGGAGGTCGTCGAACCGTAGGCGGCCCTTGCGGTGCTTGAGCGAACTCACCGTCACCACGCGCGGGTCGTCCCCGGCCGCCAGCCGGTCGAGCAGCAGCCCGGTCAGCGCGAAGTGGCCGAGATGGTTGGCGGCGAACTGCAGTTCGTGGCCCTGTGCGCTCAGGGTCCACGGCGGCGCCATCACGCCGGCGTTGTTGACCAGCACGTCCAGCCGCGCGTGCTCCGCACGCAGCCCGTCGGCGAACGCGCGCACCGAGTCGAGGTCGGCCAGGTCCAGCCGGCGCACGTCGAGCCGGGCCCCCGGATGCTCGGCGGTGATCTGCTCCACCGCCCGGCGGCCCTTGGTCTCGTCGCGCACCGCCAGGATCACCTGCCCGCCCCGGCGGGCGACCGCCCGCGTGGTCGCCAGGCCCAGGCCGCTGTTGGCGCCCGTGACGACGTACACACGTCCGGTCTGGTCGGGGATGTGCTCGGCGGTCCACTGCTGAGTCTCCGTCATACGGCACAGGTTGCCGCGTGTGGCACTAAGTGTCAATGCGCGCCTGAGTGTCATGGAGGGCATGAGGTGTACGCTGGCCTCGTGACTACGCGCCCCGAACTGACCCTGGCCCAGCGCAAACGGCAGCTCGTTTCGGACGAGTTGACCGAGGCGGCGCTGCAACTCTTCGCGGTGAAGGGCTTCGACGCGGTCACCGTCGACGAGATCGTCGCCGCCGCGGGCGTGTCCAAGCGGACGTTCTTCCGCTACTTCGCGTCCAAGGAGGACGTCGTCGTCCAGTTCCTGGCCGACATGGGCACCGGCATCCGCGCCGAACTGGCCGCCCGCCCCGCCGAAGAGCCGCCCTCGGTGGCGCTGCGCCACGCCATGGCGGTCCCCATCGACGCCTGCACCGACCACCCGGACCACACCGAGCGGGCCCTGCGCGTCGTGCGGCTGATCCTCGGCACCCCTGCCCTGCACGCCCGCTTCCTGGAGCGCCGGCTGCGGTGGAGCGACGACCTCGCGGCGGAACTGACAGACCGTCTGGGGCTGACACACCGTCCGGGCCTGTCCCCCGGCGGTAGGCCCGACGGCGCCGCCGACCTGTACCCGCGGCTCGCCGCCGGGGTGGCGCTCACCGCGTTCGACGTCACGCTCCAGCAGTGGAGCGCGGGAGACGGCACCGACGACCCCGCCGAACTGATGGAGCGCGCCTTCGCCGTCCTCGCCCCGGCACTCGACGGTCAGACGGCGCCGCCGCCCCCGTCCCCGACGAGCGCGGCGACCTGATCGGAGACCAGGTCGAGGAGCGCGCCTGACGACTCCTCGGCGTGGCCCACGACCAGCAGGTTCAGGGTCAGGCCGTCCGTGACCGCCGCCAGATAGCGGGCCAGGACCGGCACGGGGACCCGGAGTTCGAGCATCATGCCGGCGTCGAGCTCCTCGATCAGCTCGCGGTAGATATCGGCGTACCGCTCGTGCTGACGGCGGGCCAGCGGCTCGAACCCCGGGGTGCGCAGCGCGTACTGGGTGAGTTCGTACGTCAGCATGTGCTCGCCCGGATGGGCCCGCACATGCTCCCAGTACGCCCCGAAACCCGCCCGGATGGTCTCCCGGAACGTCTCGCGGGGCCGCAGCGCCTTCTTCACCGTCCCCACATAGTGGTCGGTGATCGCCGTGATCACGGACTCGAGCAGGGCCTGCTTGGAGTCGAAGCAGTAGTGGAAGACGCTCAACGACACGCCCGCCTCCGCGGCGATCGACCGGGTCGTCGTCCTCGGCACGCCGTCCCGGGTCATCGCCCTGATCGCGGCCTCGGTCAACTGCCGGCGCCGTTCGACGAGCGGCATACGGGACATGGGGTGGTTCCCTTCTCGTACGGAACGGGGGTGGGGCGACCGGACCGGCCGCCCCACCCCGTCCATGGATCCTGGATCTCCTGATCTCCGTCAGCCGCTGTAGACGCCGACCTCGCGGAGCGAGTACCCCCACTCCGTGCCGCGCTGATCACCGTGGATGCGGACGTACCGCGCGGTCGTACCGGAGAACTGGACGGTGTCCAGGCCGCCGTCACCGCTCGTGGTCGACCAGGCGGTACGCCAGTTCGTGCCGTCGTCGGAGAGCTCGACGCGGTACGCCTTTCCGTACGCCCGCTCCCAGTCGAGCGTGATCCGCTTGACCAGCTGCGGCTGGCCGAGGTCGAGGCGGAGCCACTGCCCGTCCTTCCACTCGCTCGCCCACCGGGTGCCCAGGTCACCGTCGACGGCCCGGCCGGGGGCGAAGTCGGTGAAGGGGTTCCACCACTCGGTGGTGGACGCCGAGGCCGGGGCGCCCGAGGCGAGGTTCACCCCGGCCCGGTGGCGCTCGGAGGCGCCCCAGGTGTCGAGGTACGACTCCGCGCCCCGGAACATGTCGTCGACCACGCCTTGTCCGCCGACCTTCCGGATGTCCTCGATCCAGTCCGGCACCAGGCCGTTGTGCGAGGCGCCGTCGGTGTTGAGGTCCCAGGTCCGCTGCCCGGTGGTCTGCCGGTCGATGACGGAGCCGCCGTCGGTGCTGCGGAACGGGTACGTCACGGCGTTCGGGGCGTCCGCGCCGCGCGGGCCCGGCCAGCCGCCGACGCCGTTCATGTCGGTGCCGTAGCCGTAGCCCACGTCGTACTTCTCACGCAGGGCGTCGGTCCGCTTCGCCCCCGCGCTGAAGGCCTCGGAGCCGTTCATGTACTGGGTGATGAAGCCGCCGAGACCGTAGACCCGCTCGGTCCAGTTCGGGTCCATCCAGCTGTGCGAGGAGATGACGCCCGGGTACGACGCCGACTCCATGATGTCCAGCGCCCGGCTCGTGGCCTTGACGCTCATGTGGTCGACCTCCAGCATCATCTTGCGTTGCATCATGCCGCGCACCGCGTACTCGCCGAGTTCGGTCAGGCCCCGTTTGTTGCACCGCGCGTCGGACGCGTAGGACGGCACCGTCACGCCCGCCGGGAGCCGCTGCTCCGCCTGCGGCGATGCCGCGAGTCCGATCGGGTTGTCGTGCTGCGGGCCGGTGCACTTCTCGGTCTGCCAGAAGGTGCCGGTCGACAGGAACTGGCCGACGTTGATCGCCGTGCCCAGCGCGCCCTGGTCGAACCGGACCCCGCACAGGGCGTTGTCGAGCTTGTGGCAGAGGAACATGCTGCGCACGCCCAGCTGGTGCAGTTCGTCGAGTCCGCGGTCGATGTCGGCCCGGGAGCACTGCGCCACGTCGAGGATCTGCTTGCAGCCGAAGGGCTCGGAGGTCTCCACACCGAGGACGACCGCCAGCTTGCCCTGCTCGACGACCTTGCGGGCCTGCTCGGAGTCGGTGACGATCCGGAACCAGCCCTTGCCCGGGCCGCCGAACAACGTGTCGACGTAGTCCTGCATCTCGTACGTCTTACGGGCCTGCAGCCGGATCGAGGTCATCTCGTCGCAGCTGCGGTCCTTGAAGAAGTAGACCGAGCAGATCACGCCGTTGGTGACCAGGTCGTTGACGAGTACCCGCTGACCGCCGCGCCAGGCCCGCTCCACCCAGGCGTAGTAGTTCTGCTGGTGGGTGAGCGAGTCATTGGCCGGCCAGTCCTTGAACGTCGGCCAGCCGTCCGGGTCGTGCTTGCCGTCGCCGCCCTTGGTGATCATGTCGAAGATCGCGAGCGAGCCGTCGGGGTAGTGCTCGGGGCAGTCCTTGAGCGCGTCGGCCGCGCCCTTCTCCGAGAAGGTCTGCCCGCAGATGAGGCGCCCGCCGAACGCCTCGTTGGACATCAGGTGGTTGTGCGCGTCGACGAACCCACGCACCTCGCCCTTGGCGTTCGTGCCCTTGAACGGCTCGCCCGTGACGTTGATCTGGGAGTCGGGCGCGGGGCGGGCGACCGGGTTCCACCAGGAGGTGTCGGCGGCCGAACCGGGCGCGGGGCCGAGCAGCAGGGCGACGGTGGCGAGCAGCAGCGCCAGCACGGCGAGCGGCCCGCGCCTGCCGGACATACGGCTGTGCGTGGGGGGTCTCATGGACATCACTCACGTCTTCGGTCGAGGGTGCCGAGGGATTGCCATATGGGATTGTCATGTTCCGCACGAAAGGCGTGGTCGAGGATCCCGACTGCTGTGAGCGGAGTCAAGAGTCCGGGACGGATGACCTGATGGACCGGCAGCCACGGAAACCGGCCACGCGTCCACATCCTGATCTTCCGTCAGCAACGCACGGCCTCCACCCTGGAAGGAGCTCGCGCCCTGTCGACCTCCTCGAAAGGACCTCCGTGATCCGGCCCGACCCCCCGATCGTGCTCGACCCCACCGGCGCCGACCACCACGCCGAACACCGGCTGCTGCGCGCGCACGGCGCCGCCGCGCCGGTGGACGTTCTCGGCGTGCGGGCGTGGTCGATCACCGACCCGCTGCTGCTCAAGAAGCTCCTGACGGGCCCGGACGTGTCCAAGGACGGCCGCCGCCACTGGCCGGAGTTCGACAAGGCGGTACCCGAGTGGCCGCTCGCGCTGTGGGTCGCGGTGACCAACATGTTCACCGCCTACGGCGCCGACCACGCGCGGCTGCGCCGGCTGGTCGCCCCCGCGTTCAGCGCCCGCCGCGTCGCCGCGCTGCGCCCCGTCGTCGAGGCCCTGGTGACCGGGCTCCTCGACGACCTGGCGGCCGAGCCGCGCGGCGCGGTGGTCGATCTGCGCGAGCGGCTCGCGTACCCGCTGCCGATCGCTCTCATCGGCCACATGACGGGCGTCCCCGAGGCCCGGCGCGCCGGCTTCCGCTCGCTTGTGGACGGGGTCTTCGACACAACGCTCACCTCGGAGGAGGCGACGGCCAACGCCGTACGTCTCTACGGTCTCCTGGACGACCTGATCGCCGCCAAACGTGCCGAGCCGGGCGACGACATGACGTCCCTCCTCATCGCCACGCGCGACGAGGACGGCTCCACGCTGAGCGAGACCGAACTGCGCGACACGCTCCTGCTGGTGATCAGCGCCGGCTACGAGACGACCGTGAACGTCATCGACCAGGCGGTCACCTCACTCCTGACCCACCCCGACCAGCTCGCCCACCTTCGCGCGGGCCGCGCCGGCTGGCACGACGTCGTGGAGGAGACCCTCCGCCACGAGCCCGCCGTCAAGCACCTCCCGCTCCGCTACGCCATCACGGACATCCCGCTCCCCGACGGCCGGACCATCGCCCGGGGCGACGCGATCCTCGCCTCGTACGCGGCGGCCAACCGGCACCCCGACTGGCACGGCCCGACCGCCGACACCTTCGACATCACCCGCCCCACCAAGGACCACTTGGCCTTCGGCCACGGCATCCACTTCTGCCTGGGCGCCCCGCTGGCCCGCCTGGAGGTCGCCACGGCCCTGGACCACCTCTTCACCCGCTTCCCCGACGTGGAGCTCGCCGTCCCCCCACAGGCCCTCCACCCCCTCCCGTCCCTGATCAGCAACGGCCACCAGTCCCTCCCGGTACGCCTGCACCGGCCGTAGACCCGCCGTCCAGCTCGGGGCGACCGGGGCGACCGGGGCGCCCTGGTTCCGCGTGCGGACGGTCGGTGTCGGTGGATAATCCCGTGCCGTCGTGGTGGTGGGCGGGGGAGACTCGGGGCGTGATCGAGATGCTGGCGTTTCGGGATGCCGTTTCTGGGTGGGCGAGTGGGGGTTGTGGTGGGGCGGCGCGGGAGTTGGCCGGGGCAGCCGGGGTGCGGGTGGCGGTGTTGCTCGAAGGGCTGAGCGATCTCGCGGCCGTCGAGACGCTGGCCGAACGGCGGGGGCGGGACCTCGCCGCCGAGGGCGTGTGCGTGGTGTCGATGGGCGGGGCGATGAGCGTCGGCCGGTACGCCGGACTCCTCGGGCCGTCCGGCCTCGGCCTGCGCCTGGTGGGACTCTGCGACGTGCAGGAGCGGCCCTTCTACGACCGCGCCCTTGAGGGGGCGGACGCGCCCCTGTTCGTGTGCGCGGCCGACCTTGAGGACGAACTCATCCGCGCGCTCGGCACCGCCAAGGTCGAGGAGGTCGTCGCCGCCGAGGGCGACCTCCGTCCCTGGCAGACCTTCCTGCACCAGCCCGCCCAGCACGGCCGCCCCCGCGAGCAGCAGGTGCGGCGCTTCCTCGGTACGAAGAAGGGCCGCAAGATCCGCTACGGCCGCCTCCTCGTCGAGGCCCTCGATTCCGCCTCCGTACCGGCGCCCCTCGACGACCTCTTCGCGAGCCTCTGAGCACCTGAACCGGGGCACCGCGACCCCATATTCGGTTGACAACACCGTCGGCAGAAGAGCTGAATGCCGGGTATGGCCGACATTCATGGTGATTGCGACATCCTCTTCTCGGCGGTACCCGAAAAACTCGCCGCGCTGCTCGACGGCGGTGACGCGGGCGGCTCGGTGGCCGTCTTCGTGGACGGTGAACCCGTGGTCGACGTCTGGGGCGGATTCACCGACGCCGAACGGACCACGCCGTGGGGGCGGGACACGATCACGAACGTCTGGTCCGTCACCAAGACGATGACAGCCCTCTGCGCGCTGATCCTGGCCGACCGCGACACGCTCGACCTCGACGCACCGGTCGCCCGCTACTGGCCCGAGTTCGCCGCAGCCGGCAAGGAGAAGGTGCTCGTCCGCCACCTGCTCTCACACACCGCGGGCCTGCCCGAGTGGGACGTACCGGTGACACTCGACGACTTCTGCGACTGGCCGTCCATCACCGCGTTGCTCGCCGCGCAGCCCCCGCGTTGGGAGCCGGGGGCGGACGGCGGATACCACTCGCTCACCCAGGGATTCCTCGTCGGCGAGGTCGTGCGCCGGATCACCGGCCGCACCGTCGGGGAGTTCTTCGCCGCAGAGGTGGCCGGGCCGCTGGGCGCGGACTTCCACATCGGGCTGTCCGCCGAGCACGACGACCGGGTCGCGCGCGTGGTCCCGCCGCCCGGGAAGGACGAGGACTACGCCGCGAGCGCGCCGGGGCCCGACGCGATGCCCGCCTCCGGGACCGGCATCCGCGTCCGGGACGGCAACAGCGTGGCGTGGCGCCGCGCGCAGATCCCCGCGGCGAGCGGGTTCGGCAACGCCCGCTCGGTCGCCCTCGTCCAGTCGGTGATGGCCTGCGGGGGGACCCTGAAGGGCGTACGCCTGCTGTCGGAGGCGGGCACCGGGCGCGCCCGGGAAGGGCAGTTCGAGGGCGAGGACCGTGTCCTGGGCATGCCGATGCACTGGGGCCTCGGATACGGCCTCTTCGGCACCACCTACGGCTGGGGCGGCTGGGGCGGCTCCCTGGTCATGATCGACCCCGACGCCCGCATGGCGGTGGCGTACGTGACGAACCAGATGCGCGAACCCGCGGAGGAGACCCGGGGCCTCGACGTCGTGATGTCCGCGTACGAGGGCCTCCAGGGCCTGCACTCCTGACGGCGCCGGCCGAGCGACCCGAGGGCTCCGAGCCGTCGAGGGGGGAGGGTCTGCGCGAGGGCCGTGACCCGCGCGTTCGAGCGCGGCGCCGTTAATCAGTTGACCGGCGCCGCGCCGAACGGTCAGGCTCCAGCCCGAACTGGATGAAGCCTGCTTGCCGGTGGACCGCCACTCCCGATCCATAGGGGAGCGGCGCACCGGCGGAACGGAGACCGAGGGATGACGTCCCGCCTCCACGCCCTCTGCCTCGACGCGCACGACCCGACCCGCCTCGCCGCGTTCTGGTCCGGGCTCCTCGGCTGGCAGACGACCGACGACGCGGACGACGGCATCGTCCTCCTGCCGAGCGACGACACCGGCTTCCGGCTCCGCTTCCTCCCGAGGGACGAGAAGAAGTCGGTCCAGAACCCGATGCACTTCGACCTGACGAGCACCTCCCTCGACGACCAGCAGGACGTCGTGGCGAAGGCACTGGCCCTCGGCGCCCGGCACATCGACATCGGCCAGACCCCCGAGGAAGGCCACGTGGTCCTCGCGGACCCCGAGGGCAACGAGTTCTGCGTCATCGAGCCCGGCAACGCCTTCCTCGCCGACTGCGGGTTCATCGGAGCGCTCGCCTGCGACGGTTCGCAGGAGGTCGGCTACTTCTGGAGCAAGGCGCTGGGCTGGCCACTGGTCTGGGACCAGGACCAGGAGACGGCGATCCGCTCGCCGCACGGCGGCCCGAAGGTCACCTGGGGCGGGCCGCCGCTGATGCCGAGGGCGGGCAGGGACCGGCTGCGGTTCGACCTCGCGCCCCCCGCAGGCGGCGACCAGCAGGCCGAGGTCGACCGGCTCGTCACCCTCGGAGCCACCCGCCTCGACACGGGCCAGGTCCACACCGGCCCGGTGGCGATGGCCGATCCCGACGGCCAGGAGTTCCGCGTCCTGCCGCCCCGCTGAGACCCCGCGCCGCGCCACCGCGTGCCGGCCGCCCTGAAACCTTACGAAACCCGGACGGCCGCACGCAGCCACCCGCCGGAGCCCCCGCCGATCCGTACCGTGACCTTCATGCGCGTACTTGTCACCGGCGGCGCCGGGTTCATCGGGTCCCACATCGTCGACGCCCTCGCCGCCCGGGGCCACCACCCCGTCGTCCTCGACGCCCTTCTCCCGACCGCCCACCAGGGCCCGCCGCCGTCCCCGCCCGCCCAGGCGGAGTGGCTGCACGGGGACGTGCGGGACCGGGAGACCGTCGCGCGCGCCCTCGACGGCGTCGACGCCGTCTGCCACCAGGCCGCCATGGTCGGCCTCGGCAAGGACTTCGCCGACGCCCCCGACTACGTGACCCACAACGACCTCGGCACCGCCGTCCTCCTCGCCGCCATGGCCGAGGCCGGCATCGGCCGGCTCGTCCTCGCCGGCTCCATGGTCGTCTACGGCGAGGGCCGCTACGACTGCCCCGCCCACGGCCCCGTCCGCCCCGGCCCGCGCGCCGAACACGACCTCGCGGCAGGCCGGTTCGAACCCCGCTGCCCCGACTGCGGCGCCGACCTCGCGCCCGGCCTCGTCGGCGAGGACGCCCCCGCCGACCCGCGCAACGTGTACGCCACCACCAAACTCGCCCAGGAACACCTCGCCGCCGCCTGGGCCCGCACCACCGGCGGCCGCGCCATCTCCCTGCGGTACCACAACGTCTACGGGCCCCGGATGCCCCGCGACACCCCCTACGCCGGCGTCGCCTCCCTCTTCCGCTCCGCCCTCGCCCGCGGCGAAGCCCCCCGCGTCTTCGAGGACGGCGGCCAGCGCCGCGACTTCGTCCACGTACGGGACGTGGCCGCCGCGAACGCCCTGGCCCTGGACGCCCTCGACGAGCGGGCCCCCGCGACCCTCACCCCGTACAACACCGGCAGCGGGGACCCGCACACCGTCGGCGAGATGGCGACCGCGCTCGCCGCCGCCCACGGCGGACCGGCCCCGGTGGTGACGGGGGAGTACCGGCTCGGCGACGTACGCCACATCACCGCCGACTCCGCGCGCCTCCGCACCGACCTGAGCTGGAAGCCCGAGGTCGGCTTCGCCGAGGGGATGGCCGAGTTCGCTACGAGCGGGCTGCGGGGAGCGTGACCTCGAAGCGGCAGCCGCCGTCCACGTTACGGACGTCGGCGCGGCCCATGTGCGCCTCCACGATGCCCTGGACGATCGCCAGACCGAGCCCCGCGCCGCCGGGCGGGGTACGGGCCTCCGTACCCCGCCAGCCCGTGTCGAAGACCCGCGGCAGCGCGTCCTCGGGGATGCCGCCGCAGCCGTCCGTGACCGACAGGACCACGGACTCGGCCCGGCGCTCGGCCGCGACGGCGACGGTGCCGTCGGCGGGCGTGTGACGGATGGCGTTCACCAGGAGGTTCGCCAGGACCCGGCTCATCTCCCGGCCGTCGACCTCCACCGGCACCGCCGCGACCCGGTCGCCCACCAGCCGTACCCCCTGCTCGCGCGCCAGCGGCACCGCGCCCGCAAGCGCGTCGCCCACGAGGTCGTCCACCGAGAGCCGCATCGGGCTCAGCGTCAGCGCGCCCGCGTGGATCCGGGAGAGCTCGAACAGATCGCCCACCATGCTGTTGAGCCGGTCCACCTCGGTCCGGATCTGGCGGTGATAGCGCGCCGGATCGGCGACCACACCGTCCTCCAGAGCCTCGGACATGGCCCGCAGACCGGCCAGCGGGGTCCGCAGATCGTGCGAGATCCAGGCGACCAGCTCCCGGCGCGACGTCTCCAGCGCACGCTCCCGCTCCCGGGACGCGGTCAGCCGCTCACTGGTCGCCGACAACTCCCGGCTCAGCGTGGTCAGTTCGGCAGGAGCGGGCGCGCCGGGCGCGGTGAACACCCCGCCCTCGCCGAAATCCCGTGCCGCCACGGCGAGTTCCCGCGCGCTGACGACGACATGGCGGCCCAGCAGCAGCGCCGTGCCCAGCGAGGCGACGGCGGCCATGGCGACGACCGTGGTCACCACGGACAGGTCGTGCGGCGACAGGAACATCGCCCAGGCCACCGCGAGCGTCCCCGCGAGCATCGCCGTCACGGCGACGCTCGCGACGACGGCGAGCGACACCGCCACCGAACGCCGCCGCACCATCCGCAGCAGCGCGGCACCCAGCAGACCGGCCGCCGCCGCGCCGAGGAAGGCGTAGAGAGCGATGAGGAGTATGTCGCGCACGGTCAGCCCTCCGTCGTGGTGGTCGCGTCGGAACCGTCGTCCGGAGGACCGGCCGGGCCGGAGTCCGGCTCGTCGGAGGCACCGTCGGCGCGCCCATCGGCGGGCGTAGCTGCGGGCCGGTGGTCGTCGCTCGCCTCGCCGTCCTCCGGGCGTCGCCCGTCCGCCTCGAAGCGGTAGCCGACGCCCCACACGGTCTGGATCAGCAGCGGACGGGCCGCGTCCTCCTCGATCTTGCCGCGCAGCCGGCGGACATGGACCGTGACCGTCGACAGATCGCCGAAGTCCCAGCCCCACACCTCCCGCATCAGCCGCTCGCGGTCGCAGACCTGGCCCGGATGCTGCACGAAGTAGCTCAGGAGGTCGAACTCGCGCAGGGTCAGCGCCAGTTCCCGGCCGTTCTTCGTCGCACGGCGGGCCGCCGCGTCGACCTCCAGACCGCCCACCCGAAGCAGCGACCCCGGCCGCGGGGCCAGGGTGTGGCGGCGGAGCACGGCCTCCACCCGCAGGACCAGTTCACGCGGGCTGAACGGCTTGGTCACGTAGTCGTCGGCGCCGATCTCAAGCCCGAGGATGCGGTCCTCCTCGTCGCTGCGCGCCGTCAGCATGATCACCGGCACGGGGCCGCGCTTGCGCAACTCCCGGCAGACCTCCAGGCCGTCCATCCCCGGCAGCATCAGGTCGAGGACCACCAGATCCGGCCACCGCGCGGCGGCGGCTGCCAGCGCGGACGGCCCGTCGGCCACCTGGTCCACGGTGAACCCGGCGCGTTCCAGATAGCCGGTGACCACTTCGGCGACGGTCGGATCGTCGTCCACGACCAGGATGTGCGGCGGTGTCCGCGTGGGCTGTTCAGGCTGCTGCATGGGGATCAGCCTCGCACCGGTCGGGCGACGCGGTCTCGTCCGGGGTGGGGCAAGGGGGCGATGTCCGCGTTTCGTAAGGTTCACACATCCCTTTTGTCCGTTCCGGATTCGTACGGTGAAGTCCGTGACCGACTCGCCTTCCGCGACCACGTACGCGGTGAACGTTGTCCTGCCCTGCCTCGACGAGGCAGGGGCCCTGCCCTGGGTCCTGGAGAGGGTGCCGCCCGGCTGGCGGGCGATCGTCGTCGACAACGGGTCGACCGACGGCTCCCCGGCCATCGCCCGCGCCCTCGGCGCGACCGTCGTCCAGGAGCCGCGCCGCGGCTTCGGGGCGGCCTGCCACGCGGGTCTGCTGGCCGCCGACGCGGACATCGTCTGCTTCTGCGACTGCGACGGCTCGCTCGACCCCGGTCTTCTCGTGCCGTTCGTCGAGCGGGTGGCGGCGGGCGAGGCCGACCTCGTCCTCGGCCGCCGGCGCCCCCAGACGCGCGACGCCTGGCCCGCCCACGCCCGGGCCGGCAACCTCGCCCTCTCCCGGATGCTGCGCCGCCGCACCGGACTCCGCCTGCACGACCTCGGCCCGATGCGGGCCGCGCGCCGCGAGGCGCTGCTCGACCTCGACCTCACCGACCGCCGCAGCGGCTACCCCCTCCAAATGGTGGTTCGCGCCGCCGACGCGGGCTGGCGCGTGGAGGAGAGGGACGTCCCGTACCTGTCCCGTACGGGAAAGTCCAAGGTCACCGGCACCTGGCGGGGGACCTGGAACGCGGTACGCGACATGCGCAAGGTCCTGCGCGAGGCGCCGCAGTCCCAGCCCCGGCCCCAGGCCCGGCGCCAGCCCTCCCAGTCCCAATCCCAGCCCCAGCCCCAATCCCCGTCCGAGGCCCCGACCCCGATGGCCACCGCGAACGCACCCCTGGAGGCGAACCGGTGACCACCCTCCTCGTCATCGCCAAGGAACCCGTACCCGGCCGGGTCAAGACCCGGCTCACCCCGCCCTTCAGCCCCCGACAGGCCGCCCGGCTCGCCGAGGCCGCCCTCGCCGACACTCTGGCCACGGCGCTCGACACGCCCGCCGACCGCCATGTCCTCGCCCTCGAAGGCACACCCGGCGACTGGCTCCCGTACGGCTTCGAGGTCGTCGCCCAGAGCCCCGGCGGCCTGGACGAACGACTCGCCGCCGCCTTCGCCGGCTGTACGGGTCCCACCCTGCTGATCGGCATGGACACCCCGCAGGTGACCCCCGAGCTCCTCGGCGCCGGACTCGACTTCACCGCCTGCGACGCATGGTTCGGACCGGCGGAGGACGGCGGCTTCTGGGCGCTGGGCCTCGCCGCCCCCGACCCCGCGCTGCTGCGCGGGGTGCCCATGTCGGTACCGGAGACCGGCGCGGTCCAGCGTGCGCGGCTCGTCGCCGCCGGCCTCCGTGTACGCGACCTGCCGCCGCTCCGGGACGTCGACACGGCCGCCGACGCCCGCGCGGTCGCCGAGAAGGCCCCCCGCAGCCGCTTCGCCGCCCGCCACCAGGAGATGACCGAGATCGGCATCGGGACCGGGACCGGGATCGGAATCGGGACCGGGACCGGGATCGGAATCGGATGAGCGCGCTGGAGTCGGAGACGCAGGAACTCCACGTCAGGAGGGCGCCGGGGGAGCCCCGCCGCCCGCTGGACCCGCCGACCGGGCCGGGGCGCGTCGAGCGCCGCCTACGGGCGGCCCCGGAACCACCCGTCACCGAGCACGCGCAGACCCCCGTACCCCGTCACCCCTGGCGCGCCGATCCCTGGAGCGACGCCCTCCGCACCGGGCAGGGGCCGCTCTTCCTCCGGCGGGCCGACGGCTGGCTCCTGCCCCTGGAGGTCGAACGCTGGTGCGCGGAGGCCGACCCGGCGGACGCCACCGTGCTCGACCGCTGCGAGGGCCCCGTCCTCGACATCGGCTGCGGACCGGGGCGCCTCGTGCACGCGCTCGCCGCCGCCGGCCGGCCCGTCCTTGGCATCGACCTGTGCCCGGAGGCGGTCGACCGTACGGTGTCCGGCGGCGGATCCGCCCTGTGCCGGTCGGTCTTCGACCCGCTGCCCAGCGAGGGCCGTTGGGGCACGGTCCTCCTGATGGACGGCAACATCGGCATCGGCGGCGACCCCGGCAGCCTCCTCGGACGCGCCGCCGCCTTGGTGGCGCCCGGCGGACAGGCCCTCGTGGAGACCGCGGGACCCGACGTCGACGAGCGGATCGAGGTCCGGGTCGTCGACGGCCGCGGCGCGCGCGGCGCCGACTTCCCC
Organism: Streptomyces sp. P9(2023); assembly: GCF_032436795.1. NCBI lineage: Bacteria > Bacillati > Actinomycetota > Actinomycetes > Kitasatosporales > Streptomycetaceae > Streptomyces > Streptomyces sp. P9(2023). Next base: position 157,886 of record NZ_JAUPWM010000006.1, on the reverse strand, counting down.
TGGGCGCGCGTCGGCGCCCGGGCCCTGCCCGCGTACGCCGACGCCACCGGGTGGTGGGTTGAGCGCCGCTGGCGGGCCCGGGGCCGCAGCTTCCTTCAGCTGCGGCGCCGCAGCTGAGCCAGCCGCCGTACGCCGAGCACCGCGCCCGTACCGAGGGCCACCACCCCCATCAGGACCAGCCAGTTGCGGACGTAGTCCAGGGGAAGGGCCGTCGGGTTGGGCGCGGTGCCGGGCCGCAGCATCAACGGCAGCGCGATCAGCGTCAGGGAACCCGCGACGATCAGTCCGGCGCGCACCGTGCCGCGCGCCGGCAGGGCGGCGAGCAGCAGGCCCAGGCCGAGGACGAGCGGCGCGATCAGCCCGTCGTGCAGCACGATCGCGCCGACCAGCCAGAGCACGACCTCCCAGACGGTCCCCGTGCGCACCACGAGTACGGCGCCGAGCCCCATCATCGCGACCGCCAACGCGCCCAGCACATAACGGCCCACCATCACAGCGCCTCCAGTCCGGCGACCCACTTGGTCTGCCACACGCCCGGCCGGTTCGGCGCGATGATCCGGGCCGGGAAACCGTGGTCCAGGGACAGCTCCTGCCCGTTGAGCCGCAGTGCCAGCAGCGTCAGCGGATCCTCCGAGTACTCCGAGCCCATCTCCATGACCCGGTACGCGCCCCGGCGCTCCAGGGACACCACCCGTACCCGGGAACTCGCCGGCGCTCCCGCCCGCTCCAGCAGATCCCTTATCCGTACGCCGGTCCAGCCGGCCTCCACGCTCCACCCCTCCACACAGGCGATCGGCAGCCGCACCTCGACCTGCGGCATGGCGTGCAGGTCGGCCAGGCTCAGCGTGTACGGCCGGGGACCGGCCACCGTCAGCCGCCAGTCGCGCGCCGCCGCCGCGCTCACCCCGGCGGCGAAGGCCGTACGGTTGATCGGCAGCCCCTGCGTGCCACGGTCCGGGTGGCGTGGCGCGAGCAGGTCCAGCCGCTTCAGCGGCGTGAACGACTGGCCGACCGTCGTCAGCGTCACCGCCGTGACACCCACCGCGACACCGGTCAGGAGGGACCGGCGGTCCGGTCCGTCCTCGGCGGGAAGCTCCAGCGTGCCGGGGGACCGACGTCCCCAATGGGACCTGATCTCGGGCCACTTGACGACGATGTGCAGCAGCAGGGCGCCCGCGAGCAACCAGGCCACGGCGAAGTGCACGGGGACGAAGGAGAACGGCCACGGGTACCACTCGACGATGTTCAGCAACCCGGTGAACAGCTGGAACACCCCGGCCGCGACCAGGACGGCCACCGAGAGCCGCTCAAGCGCGTGCCGTACGGACCGCACCGCGGGCCAGACGAACAGCCTCGGATACACGGCCCACAACTTCGCCATCAGCAGCGGGATGGCCGCGAGGCCGCTCGCCACGTGCAGCCCCTGGCTGAAGCGGTACCCCCAGGTCGGCCGGCTCGGCAGCACGTCGGCGAGCCAGTCCGGCGGTCGCTGGAGATAGTGGCTGGTGACGCCGGTGACGAAGCAGATGGCCATGGCGAGCCCGAGCCAACGGCCGATCGAGGTGGCCGTCCTCGCGTCGTGGAGGCGGGCGCGGAACGTGGGCAGCGGTGGGGGCGGGATGCGCGGTTTCATGCGCTCCATCTCACCGCCCATCGGTCCCTGAAGGGCGGATCGACTCCTTACGAAACACGGACGGCCGGGGCGCCGGGCCCTGCGCACCCCCGCCGGCTGCCAGGCTGCGGGGTGTGATCGTTCTTCGAACCGCCCTGGCCGGCGGGCTCCTCGCCGCACTCACCACGGTCCTGGTGTGCACCGTCCGCCAGGACGGGTACTACGCCGACCCCGGCGGGCTCTCCTGGTGGTACGCCGCCTCCTGGGCGCTCTTCGCCGCCGCGGTCCTCGCCCTGCGGAAGGTGCCGCCCCGGCACGCGGTCGTCCTCGTCCTGGCGGGTTCGGCGCTGGTCGCCGCCACCGGCCTGGTCGCCCAGGCGCGGACGAGTACGGACGCGTACCGGTACGCCTGGGACGGCCGGGTGCAGGCGGCGGGCATCTCGCCGTACGACCACGCTCCCGCCGACCGCGCCCTGGCGCCGCTGCGCGACGACTGGCTCTTCCCGACCGGCGCCGCCTGCCGAGGCCCGGCCCGGGCTCCTGTTCCGGCTCCGCCCGCCGCCACCCGACCGGACAGGGAGACCGCCCCGGGCACGCTCCACTGCACCCGTCTCAACCGCCCCACCGTGCACACCATTTACCCGCCCGTCGCCGAGGTCTACTTCCTCGGCGTCCACGTGCTCTCGCCGGACGGCACACGCCTGAAACCGCTCCAGATCGGTGGCGCGCTCGTGTCCGTCGCGATCACCGGGGCGCTGCTCCTGATCCTGCGCCGCCGGGGCGATCCGCGTAACGCCGCCTACTGGGCCTGGTGTCCCGCCGTCCCCATCGAAGCGGTGAACAACGCCCATGTCGACGTACTCGGCGTCCTGTTCGCCGTGCTGGGTCTGGGTCTCGTGGCGCGCCGAAGGGTGGCGGGAGGAGCGCTCATCGGCGCCGCCATCGCCGTGAAACTGATGCCGGCGATCGTGCTGCCCGGTGCGTTGTCCGGCGTACGACGGGTACGGGACGCGGCGGCGATCCTGGTACCGGCGGCGGCCGTGACCGTATTGGCGTACGTCCCGTACATCCTGCTCTCCGACGGTTCCGTCTTCGGCTATCTCGGCGGATACGTCGAGGAGGAGGGGTACGACGACGCCGACGCAGGCAACCGCTACGCCCTGCTGCGCCTCGTCCTGCCGCCGTCCTGGGCCCTTCCGGCGCTGGTCGCCGCGATGCTCGTGGTCTGCGCGTACGTCGTCCGGCGCGGCGATCCCGAACGCCCGTGGAGCGGCGCGCTGCTGGTCACCGGGACCGCCTTCCTGCTCCTGACCCCGGGCTACTCCTGGTACGCCCTGCTCCTGATCGCCCTCGTCGCCCTGGACGGGCGCTGGGAGTGGCTGCTCGTCGCGGTGGCGGGTGCGGCGAAGTATGTGAGCAGCAAGGCGTTCTCCGACTCGTACGCGGTGGGCACCACCGTGTACGCCGTGGCGGGTGCGGCGGTCCTGATCGGCGCGCTGGTGCGGCACCGGAGCCGGCGGAGCGGCGCGGGTGGGGGCGGCGGCGAGAGCGGCCGGGACTACATCCAGGCGTCCGGGCCGGGGTCCCCGCCCTCCGCGCCTACCGCGAGCCGGTCGACGTAGTGGATCCAGCCCTGCTCGTGGGCGGCGCACGCCTCGGGCGAGGGGAGGCCGGTGTGCAGAAGGCGGAGGAGGGTGCCGTCGGCCGTCGGTTCCAGGGTGATCTCGACGGTGCTCGATCCGGCCGGCACGGGCAGGCCGCCCTCGGCCCAGCCCCAGGTGAAGACGAGCCGCTTGGGTGGGTCGATCTCGACGAACCGGCCCTCGGCGACGTTCGCGCCGGTGACGTTGGTCCGGTACGCGCCGCCGGGCTCGAAGACGAACTCGCCGGTGGCGCCCATCCACGAGAGCCACTTGTCGCGGTCGGTGAAGAAGGAGAAGACGGTCTCGGGACGGGCGGCGATGCGCCGTTCGACCGTGACCACACCGTCGCTCACACTCACGTCCTGTCCGTCCCTTCGGCCAGCTCGGTCTCGGCTTCTCGCCCGGTCTCGGCTTCTCGCCCGGTCTCTTCGGCTCGCTGAGTCTCCTCGGCCCGCTCGGCGGCCTCCGCCAGGGCGGCGAGCGAGTCGAGCCTGGTCGCCCACATGGACTGCAGGTAGTCGGCGAGAGGGCCCATGTTCGCGCGGTCCGCGCGGTAGAACCGCTTCTTGCCCTCCTGGCGCAGCGTAACCAGGCCGGAATCCCGCAGCACCTTGAGGTGCTGCGACACCGCGCCGAAGGTGACGTCGAACCGCTCGGCGATCTCGCCCGCGGACAGCTCCGCGTCCCAGACGAGCCGCAGGATCTCGCGCCGTCTGGGTTCGGCCACCGCCTTCACCGCATCCATGGCCCTCATTTTAGTCATCACTGCAACTTGCGATCACCGGAGGAGTCATTTTAGTGTTGACTAAAGCGAAAGGCCGTCCGATCGGCGGTACGGCCCCCGACCCGAGGAATCCCCATGCCCGACATCGCCCTGCAGATCCACGTCGCGTCCGACCCCGCGACCGTCTACCGCGCGATCTCCACCGGGGAAGGCGTGGCCGGCTGGTTCACCACCGCCGCCGAGATCGGCGAGGGCGTCGGCGCGCTGCACCGGCTGTCCTTCCCGGGCGCGCCCATGACCTGGGACTTCCGTGTCGACCAGGCGGAGGACGGCAAGCTGCTCGCCCAGACGGTCCAGGGCGGCCCGCCGCAGTGGCTGGACACGAAGCTCCGCTACGCGCTGGAGGAGCACCCCGAGGGCGGCACTCTCGTCCGCTTCGACCACACCGGTTTCGCGGAGATCGACGACATGTTCCGCGAGGTCACGATGGGGTGGGCCGGCATGTTCATGCGCCTGAAGGAGTACGTGGAGGGCGGCCGCCCGGTCCCGTACTTCACGGTCTGACGCGGCCACCCACCCCCACGGGCAACCCCCAGGTACAACCCCACCCCCCCACGTACAAGGAGCACGACCATGTCCGCAGCACCCCAGTCCGCCACTCCCACGCCCACGCCCCCGATCACCGGGATCACCTTCCAGGTCGACATCGACGCCGGCCGGGCCGCCGTGCTGGCCGCCCTCAACACCCACGACGGGCTCACCGGCTGGTGGACCACCGGAGTGGACCGGAAGGACGAGACCCTGCTCTTCGACTTCCCCCAGGTACCGGAACCGTTCCGGCTCCGCCGCGACCGGGCAGACGAGGGCCGCGTCCAGTGGACGTCGGTCGGCGCCTTCCCGCCCCACTGGTCCGGCACGGTCATCTCCTGGGACCTCTCCGACGTCCCCGACGCGCCCGGCACGACCCGCGTGCTGTTCCGGCACACCGGCTGGCAGGCGGACGACCCGTTCCTGCCCCATTCCGCTTACACCTGGGGGCAGTTGATGACCTCGCTCAAGCGGTACGCGGAGACGGGCACCCCGCAGCCCCTGTTCTCCTTCTGAGCCGGGATCGCCCCGATGGCGCGCCGTAAGACTTTCGTCATGGCTCCGACCTGGCGCACCCCGCCCCACCTGCGATGGAATGCGGGGGACGGAAGCTGAACAGCACGGAGGAAGGGTCGATCGTGGCACGTGGGGGCAGGAAGTCGCTGCTGTGGGGCGCGATGGTGGTGGCGGTGGCGCTGGGGGTCGTGGGGCTCTACTGGTTCCAGCCCTGGAAGCTGTGGCAGAACGAGACGATCGACGAAGCCCTCCCGACGGTGGCGCCCGGGGCTTCGGCCTCCGCCTCCCCCGGAGCCGCCTCCCCCGGAGCCGGCGCCCCCGATCCGGCGGCGGGGCCGCAGACGGTCGCGCAGGGCACGCTGATCAGCCACGAGCACGCCACGACGGGCAAGGTGAAGCTCATCCGCCTCGCCGACGGCAGCCTGACCCTGCGCCTGGAGGACCTCGACACCAGCAACGGCCCGGACCTGCGCGTCTGGCTGACCGACGCCCCGGTCAAGGAGGGCGTTGCCGGGTGGCGCGTCTTCGACGACGGCAAGTACCTGAGCCTGGGCAAGCTGAAGGGCAACAAGGGCGACCAGAACTACCCGCTCCCGCCCGGCACCGACGCCTCCGCCTTCACGAGCGTCACCATCTGGTGCGACCGCTTCGACGTCTCCTTCGGAGCGGCCGCCCTGAAGGCCTGACAGCCTGGCAAGCCGGCAAGCCGGCAACCCGCCAACCCGGCACCCGGAAGGGGCCCTGCGCGACGGCGCAGGGCCCCTTCTCGGCTTCTGCGGGGCGCGGCCCCATGTCACGTACGTGGCTCCGGCGGTGTCTTCATGCCGAAAGGCCGGACAGGCACACGTAGTCCAAGAGGAATCTCAATGATCGAGTCAAGCCGTCTGCGTGACCGGCGGGGCGGAGGTGAACAGCCTCTTGTCGCGCAGCATCGCCCACAGGACGTCGACCCGGCGGCGGGCGAGGGACAGCAGGGCCTGGGTGTGCAGCAGCCCTTCGGCCCGCTTCTTGAGGTAGTAGTCCCTGGAAGGGCCGGGCCGCATCATCGCGGTCTGGGCGGACATGTAGAACAGCCAGCGCAGGCGGCGGTTGTAGCGCTTGGGCCGGTGGTAGTTGCCGGTGCGGCGCCCGGAGTCCCGAGCGACCGGGGCAAGGCCGGCATGAGAGGCGAGGCGCCCTGCGTCCTTGTAGCCGGACAGGTCGCCGACGATGGCAACGAACTCGGCCCCGAGGATCGGGCCCATGCCGGGCATGGACTCGATGATCTCGGCCCGCTCGTCGGTGCGGAAGGTCTCGCGGATCTCCCGGTCGTTGTCCTTGATCCGCTCGTCCAGCGCCAGGAGCTGGTGGGCGAGGTCGCAGACGAGCTTCGCCGCCCGCTTCTCGCCAGGCAGTGCGATCTGTTGGGACTGGGCCGCCTCGACGGCCTTGGCCGCGACGGCTGCGGCGCCGCGGACCTTGCGGCGTTCCAGCCACGTCGCCAGCCGCTTTTCACCGATCCGGCGCAGGGCGGCCGGGGTCTGGTACTCGGTCAGCATGACCACCGGACCCTTGGCCGCGGAGTAGTCGAAGGCCCGCTCGAGGGCCGGGCAGATGCCGACCAGCAGGTCACGGAGCCGGTTGATCAGCCGAACGCGGTCGGCGATCAGGTCAGCTCGGTAGTTCGTGAGGACCCGCAGCGTCGAGACGAGCTCCGGCGGCGTGTCCAGCGGGGCGAAGTCCTTTGGGCGCATGCGGGCCTGGTCTGCGATCACCCGGGCGTCCTTGGCGTCGGTCTTGCCCTCGCCCCGGTAGGCGCCGGACATGCGGTTGACCGTCCGGCCCGGCACATAGACCACGTGTTGGTCATGCGCGACCAGCAGGGCCAGCAGCAGCGTCGAGGCGCGGCCGGAGATGTCCACCGCCCACCGCACCTCATCAGCTCGTTCCCGTGCGGTGTCGATGAGGGTGAGGATCTGGGCCTCGTCGTTGATCACCTTCGTCGAGAACACCGTCTCGCCGTCGGCATCGACCGCCACCGCCCAGTGGTGCCCCTTGCCGGCATCGATACCGACCCATATCCGCGCCTGCCGCGTACTCAACCCCGAAGCTCCGTTCCACCGTGACCAGCACTTCCGTGGTCCGAAGAACACCCCGCCGACAGGTCCCTAACCAGCGATGACCGCAGTTCTCAATCAGTGGTCGGAGCGTCCCGGAGGACCGGGCGGCCATTCCTCTCGAGCCATCAACGGCAGCCCACCATCAGCCACACCCGGTCCTCCCGGACCGCCTCACATTCTTAGGGAGACCACCATGACGCTCCGCGTCCCCAAGGCCGAGCTCCCCGCCGAGCTCCGCGACACCATGATCAAGCAGCTCGGCTCCGTGCCGGAACCCGTCGAGGTGCTCTGGAACCATCCTCAACTCACCCTGGCCAACCAGGAGTTCGCGGCCCGGGTGGGGGAGTGGGAGGCGGCCGACGCGAGCCTGAAGAGCTTCGCGCACATGGCGGTCGCGGCCCAGATCGGCTGCAGCTGGTGCCTCGACATCAACTACTTCCTCGCCCTGAACCGGAACCTCGACCCGGCCAAGGCGAGCCAGGTGCCGCGCTGGCGACTGTCGGAGCTCTTCACCCCGCTGGAGCGTGACGTCCTCGCGTACGCCGAAGCCATGACGAACACCCCGACGACCGTCACCGACGAACTGTCGGCGCGCCTGCTCGACGCGCTCGGCCCCGAGGCGCTGGTCGAACTCACGGCCTACGTCGGCTTCGCGAACCTGGCGGCCCGGTCCAACACGGCGTTCGGCATCACCTCGCAGGGCTACTCCGACGCCTGCGAGATCCCGCTCGCCGCGCGTCCCGAGCCGTCCGCCGTGGCGGCCACGGCATGACCGAGGACCCGTTCGTCACCCATCGCAACCTGCTCTTCACCGTCGCGTACGAGATGCTCGGCTCGGCCGCCGACGCTGAGGATGTGGTGCAGGAGTCCTGGCTGCGGTGGGCCGACGTCGACCGGGCGCAGGTGCGTGACGCGCGGGCCTACCTCGTGCGGACCGTCACCCGGCAGGCGCTCAACCGACTGCGCTCCATGGCGCGCAGCCGCGAGGAGTACGTCGGCGAGTGGCTGCCGGAACCCCTGCTGACCAGCCCGGACGTCGCCGAGGACGTCGAACTCGCCGAGAGCGTCTCCATAGCGATGCTCACCGTCCTCGAAACGCTCGGGCCGACGGAACGGGCGGTGTTCGTGCTCCGCGAGGTCTTCGACCTGCCGTACGACGAGATCGCCGACGCCATCGGCAGGACCGCCGCCACGGCGCGCCAGATCGCCCGCCGGGCCCGCGAGCACGTGGCGGCCCGGCGGCCCCGGGTGCGGGTGAGCCCGTCGGAACAGCATGCCGTGGTGGACCGGTTCCTGCTCGCCATGCGCACACCGGACGGTTGCAGGAGCTGATGGAGGTCATGGCGCCGGACGTGGTCCTGATCACCGACGGCGGCGGGCAGGTGGCCGCGGCCCTGACCCCGATCCACGGCGCCGACCTCGTGGCGCCCCTCCTCGCCCGCGCACACCGCGTGGTCGCCGCCTTCGGGACGACGGCCGTCTGGCTCAACGGCGCGCCCGCGGGCCGGCTCGAATTCGACGGCGAACCGTCGGCGGTGAGCCTGGTGGTGGAGGACGGCAAGGTCACGCGGATCTACGTGGTGAGAAACCCGCACAAGCTGACGCGCCTGGACGAGCGGGCCGAACTCAGCCGGTAGGCGGCCCGGCGGGTGAGGCGTCAGTACGACGTCAGGATCGGCGCCGAGCGCGCCAGGAAGGCATCAAGCAACCTGTGCGCGCCGGTGCGGACGCGGTTCGGTGTGTCTGGATGCGACACGTCGTCACGGAACCTCCGAACCAAGGGAGTCGGCCACGCATGGATGTGGAGAACATCGTCGGCCTACTGGTGGCCGCCAGCCTGGTCGGCTACCTGGTGGCCGCCCTGATCAAGCCGGAGAAGTTCTGACCTCCGCTCCCGCCCGACCCACCCTGGACTCGGGTCAGGAGCGGCCGACCGGAACCTTCCCCCGCGTGGCCGGTCGCGCCCCGGCGGGAGCCGCGCCTGTCCCGCCCGACGACCGTCGCCCCGCCCACCGCACCGCCAGGCCCGTGAGGGCGAACAGCGCTCCCATGACGTACCAGCCGGGCCGCCCCCATGTGATGCAGAGCGCGATGAGCAGGCTCGGCCCGACCGCTTCCGCGAGACCGGTACCGAGCCCGAGGTCAGGAGCAGCACGGCGACGGCCCATCCCGGCGCACCGGCGCATAACGAGATCAGCCCGCAGGAGACGAGGAACGCCACGCCCGAGCGCCGGTACGCGGCCCCGTCGGCCCTGGGGGAGTCGATACTGCGGCTGGCCGGCACCTGGCACGCGATGACGATGACGGTGTTGACGAGCATGGAGCCGGAGATGAGCCAGCGTGGCCCGTCGACGACCTCGACCAACCACAGCGGGATGGCCACGGTGAGGACCTTGAACTGGATCGCCATGATGCCGTCGAGCGCAGTGAGGACCAGGTAGGGCCGGTCCCGCAGCGCGCCCCACCGCGAACCCCCGGCGGCCGGCAGCGGCGTGACCGGCGGCAGCAGGACCAGGAAGGCGGCGGATGCGGCGAAGGCGACCGCGTTGCCGACGACGAGCAGCTCGTACGCCGTATGGGTGCCGACCTGGACGACCCAGCCCGCCAGCAGGGCGCCCAGTGAGATGCCGATGTCGGTCACGGACCGCAGGTACGCGCGGAACTCCTGCGGCCGGTCACCCCCCATGGCACCGGATGATCGGGCTCCGTGCCGCAAGTCCCGCCGCCTGTGCCGCCGTTGCCGTGCTGACCGCGAGGACGAACAGTAGGACACCTCATGCGGTTAAGCCGTCAAGCGACAGGCTTCTCAAGCGCCGGTCGGCAAGGGCCTTTCAGTCACCGGAGAAGCCCCAGAAGTAGATCTCCTCCGGACGGTCCTGGGCGTCGTGCAGGACCGCGCATCTGCCGAACCAGCGTTGACTGGCAAGCGGTTCTACGGCCTGCACATGTGCCCGCGTGAGGCGGTCGGTCCCGGCCATCCTGTAAGCCTCGGCGGGCTGAACGGGCTGCACGGTGCCAAAGTCAGGATCCTCACCTGGCCGCAACACCCTGTGCATGTCCAGGATCGAGTGCGTCCCTTCTTCCTGAACCTGCTCGTCTTCCCACAACTGGTCGAGCGTTGACGGTCGCACCCTGGCCTCATCGTCGTCGTCCTGGCCCCAGGGATCCCAGTAGTAGTGCTGCTCCTCGAAGACTTTCTGCCTCAGGGCATCCAAGGCCGCTCCAAGATCCTCCTGGTAAGGAACGTAGTACTCCCACCCCGACGCACCCACGACAGCTCCGCCTCTGCATCCGTTCCGACAGTGCAGCGGAAGCTAGCAGCAGCCACTGACAAGTCGCCTCGCCAGACGCACCCAGCGGATTGGGCAATCAGGCAGCAGCGCCGGCTGCTGCAGGAAAGGCAATGGATTCGTCGAAGTGGATGCGGCTGAGCAGGCAGTGATGGAGCTGTCCCAGCATCCGGTTGAACAGGTGCCGCAGGGCCTGGGCATGCCAGTCCCCACCCTCGCGTCGTCGTCTGTAGTGGGCGTTGGCGCCCTTCGAGTGGGTGAGGGTGGCGAAGGCCCAGAGGTACCCGGCGTGGTTGAGCCGGTTGTTCTTCACGAACCGGCGGCCGACGTACTTGCGTTTGCCGGAGGCCCGGGTGATGGGGGCCGCGCCCGCGTATGCCTTCAGTCCGCCGGCGGTGGCGAAGCGGGTTCGGTCGTCACCGATCTCGGCCAGGAGGCGGGCACCGACCTGTGCGCCGACGCCGGGGAAGCTGAGCATGATCGGTGCGTCGGGATGGGCGCGGAAGGTCTGCTCGACTGCCTTGGCGAGCTCGTCGACGGCCTTGCAGGCGGCGTTGAGCTGGGTCAGCAGAGCTTTCGCCTGGATGCCCATGGCCTCCTCGACCGCGGGCAGCTGGCGGGCGGCCGCCTGACGGAACAGCGCATGGAGGCGTTCGGCGTCCTCGGTGATGCCGCGCTTGCGGCCCGCGTTCGTCATCATCAGCCGCAGCTTCCACGTCGGCAGCTGAGCCGCCAGCGTGGGAGTGGGCGCCGCTGCGAGGATCTTGCGGGCATCGGGACGGGTCAGGGTGCCCGCCTTCTCGTGCCAGGCATCGAGCGCGGCCGGGTAGTACTCGCGCAGGAGTGAGCGGAGCTGGCTGGCGATCTGCTGCCGGTTCCAGACCGCGTCCTGGTGGGCGCGGGCGAGGACGGCGACGGCCTGGGCCAGGTCGCTGTCGGCGGGCAGCGGCCGGTGCATCGGCATGTCGGTGCGGATGATGTTCGCCAGGACCAGGGCGTCGCCGGGGTCGGACTTCTTGCGGCTCACGCCGTGCCGGTCACGGTAGCGGGAGGCAGCCATCGGGTTGACCGCGAATATCTGTCGGTTGCCGGTCCGCAGCGTGGCGACCAGCAGGCCCCGGCTGGTCTCGATCGCGATGGGGATCGGTGCCTCGGCGGTGTCGCCGTGCTCGGCCAGGAGGTCCAGCAGAAGCTCGTAGCCGTCCAGGTCGTCGTTGATGCGGCACTTGGCCAGCTGCTTGCCGGTGTCGTCAATGATCGCGACGTCGTGGTGTCCCTCCGCCCAGTCGATCCCGCAGAACACGTCCATACCCCGCCCTTTCGCCGGTGCTGTTCTCGAACGCGAGCACGCGGGGCCGCACGGCGCACTAATTCCAGGACTCTCAGGTCCGCCACCTCATCAGCCGTGCGCGGCACCGCCGGACCGCACGGGCGCACGCCGTGTCCAGAGCTCAAGGCTCGTGAGGAAGAACGCGTCACCGTGCGGCAGCTCATCCATCGAGGATCCCGAACCCGACGGGCCCGTGAGGGCAGAACGTGCGAGGACCGGCCGGCACCCAGCGCCACCGGTCTTTCTACAGACCTCGCACGGTCGGAGGTGTCGTAGGGGTCACCACGGCACCGACCGGACCACACACGTCCTGCCCGAGCGGAACACGCCGCCCCGGGCCATCAGAGATCCAGAACCTCTAATTACTTACGAATTAGAAGGTGTCGGCGAGCAGGAAGCCCCCTGTCGCCGCCGCCCGGACGGCGAGCGTGACCCCGTACACCCCGCGCGCCCCGTGGGTGTCGGCGAGCCGTCCGACGGCGATCCCGGCGGCGAGCGAGAAGGCCCCGGCGATACCGAGCCCGAGCCCCACCGGCCCGGCCGAAAGGCCCTCCGCCTGGGTGAAGTACAGCACCCCGGCGGTCAAATACAGCCCGCTTCCCACGGTGTTGACGAAGTTCGAGGCGGCGATGACCCGCTGGGGGCGGGTGTCCGGGATGAACAGGCGCATGAAGGGGTCCGCCTCCGAGGCAGCGGCTGTAAGGACCGCAATAGCTTCTTGCCTATTACCCGCAAGGGTAACTCCTTTGCGCCTACGGCTTGGACGGGCGACCGCTCCCGAGCCGCAGAAGCGCGTACAGGAGCACGTAACAGCCAGAGGTGACCGCGATGCCGACGGGCAGGGCGAGGTCCACTCCGTCCAAGGCGGCCGCGATCGGGCCGGTGTACAGCGTGTTGACGCACAGCGCGGCCGCGCCGACCCCCGCCCCGAGCGCGAGCGCACCCGCCAGGTTGACCCCGCCCGAGTACCAGAAGGGGCTGGCCGGCGTCTCGTCCATCAGCGCGAGGCCGTCGTAGCGGTTGCGGCGCAGCGCGACGTCGGTGGCGTACAAGGCGGTCGCCGGGCCGAGCAGTACGACGGTCAGCTGGAGGACGTTGCTTACGGTGTCGAGGAAGTTGGACACCAGCAGCGCGTACAGCGTCAGCCCCGACGCGACGGCCCCGTCGACGATCACGCTCAAGGAGCGGCGGATCCGGATGCCGACCGCCTGGAGAGCGAGACCGGCGCTGTACGCGGTGAGTGCGTTGATCGCGATCGTGCCGAGGACGAAGGCGAGCAGGAAGAGAGGCGTGAACCAGCCCGGCAGGATTCGCTCAAGCGCGGTCTGCGGATCGGTCATGTCGACGGCCGTCGCCGCCAGCGCCCCCAGCGAGCAGACGGCGACGCTCGGCAGGAACCCGCCCAGCGCGGTCCAGCCGGCGACCGCGCGGGGCGACGCCGTACGCGGCAGATAGCGGGAGAAGTCGGCGCTGGTGGTGTACGACAGCGGGCCCGCGGCGATGAGCGTGACGCCCGCGAGCACCGTCGCCCACAGATCCGCGCCGCTCAGCCGCGCCTCGGGGGAGTACCCGAAGTCGGCGTGCAGCAGCACCGCGTAGGCCACCACGCCGAATGCCGTGGCGAGGGCGAGCGTGATCGGAAGGTACAGCTTCACGATCAGGGCGTGCCCGTAGACGCTGATGGTCAGGGTGATCCCGGCGATGACGAGCACGACGGCGATCTTCACGGCCGTGTTCGCCGGCAGGCCCGTCTTCGCGACGAGGGCGAAGGCCGCGGTCGCGGCGGCCGCCAGGTTCAGGGCGAAGTAGCAGACGGAGATCATCCAGCCGGTGACCGCGTTGTTCACGCGGTTGCCGCGGACCCCGTACATCGCCCGGGTGATCACCTCGCTCGGCGCGCCCGCCGCCGGTCCTGACATCGCGAGCACGCCCGTGAGCAGCCAGAACAGATTGCCCGCGACGATCACGGCGAGGGCCTGCCACAGGCTCAGGCCCATGAGGACGAGGGCGCCGCCGACCACCAGGCTCAGGTAGTTGACGTTGGCCGCCGCCCAGACGGCGAACAGCTCACGGGGGTACCCGTGACGCTCGGCGTCGGGGATGTGGTCGATGCCGTGGACCTCGACCCGGCCCGGCCGGTCGGCGGCTGCCGACGGCGTCATGTGTGCGGCCTGAGCGCCGGGGCGGGGGTCGGGGATGGGGGAAGCCATGAGGCCCTCCGGATGCGTGTTGTGCCCACCTGCTTGCTTATTGGTCGCACACTCAATAGCATCACCGGTATGTCGTCAAGCGTCCAGCGCAAACGAGTTCGCAAATCTCCCGAGGCCCGCCGCGCGGAGATCGTCGAGGCCGCCGCCCGCGTCGCCCTGACCGAAGGACTGGAGTGCGTCACGCTCCGGCGGATCGCCGAGGAGCTCGACGTACGCCCCGGACTGATCAGCCACTACTTCCCCTCGGCGGAAGAACTCGTCGCCGAGGCCTTCGCCACCGCCGCGACCGGCGAGCTCGACGGCCTGCTGCCGGCCGACCGGCCGGACGGCACACCCACGGAGCACCTGGCGCGCTACTTCGCGCTGTCGACCGGCGAGGCGTACGACGACATCAGCCGCCTCTGGATCAACGCCCGCCACCTGAGCCGCTACCGCCCCCTCCTACGCGACCGGGTGGCCGAACAGGAACTCGCCTCCGACGACCGGCTGGAGGGCCTTATCCGCGAGGGCGTGGCCTCGGGTGAGTTCCGTACGGACGACCCGCGCGCGACGGCCATCCAGATCCTGGTCGTCCTCGACGGCCTCGCGGCCCACGCCAACACCGACCGCAGCAACCGCCCGGAGGTGGTGACGCGCATGGCTGTCACGACGGCAGAACGAGAACTGGGCCTGCCTGTCGGCACGCTCAGGGCTGGCGGGGAAGGGGGCTGATGTTGTGGGACTTTCGCCGGGGGCTACTTCGTGCGGGCTGTCCGCTTGGGCTGACGCCGCAGGGCGACGCTGAGGCTGGCGTCGGGGTTGAGGTTGCAGGGCATCGTGTCTGCGGGTTGGTCGGCTCGGGCTGAGGTCGCGGGTCTGATGCGCAGGGCGACCCCGGTGCTTAGCCCGAAGGACGTGGTGTCTGCGGGGTTTCCGCCTCGGGCAGACGTCGCAGGGCTGACGCCCACGGCGGAGCGGAGACTGATGCCGGGACGTCTGCGGGCTGTCGCCGAGGGGGCTGATGCCGCAGGGGTGATGCCGAGGATGACGCAGGGGGCTGACGCAGGGGCTGACACCTCAGGGCTGTCGCACGGGTCTGAACCCCGGGGTCAGACCTGCGGGTCCGAGTCCTCAGGGTCTGACCCCGCCGGGGTCTCACGTCCGCAGGCTGTCGCCTGGGGTTGGCGCCCGGGTTGCCGCCTGAGCGGTGGTCGCTAGGCGACGCCCGCACCCGACCACCGTGCCCCGTCCCCGACCACCGCGCCCGGCCCCCGAGACCACCCTGCCCGGACCCGCCCCGGCTACCTCGCTGCCGCCATCCCGGCGCCGCCGCCCCTGAACCCGCAGCACCCCCACCCCACTCGCCTGTCTTCGACCCCACACCCCACACCCCACACCCCACACCCCTCGCCCCCAACCGCCCACCCCCTGGAGCTGAAGTGCGAACCTCCCTCGTCCTCCTCTCGGCCCGGCTGCTCGACCCGGTCACGGGTGATGTCCTGCCGGCCACCGCCCTCGCCGTAGCCGACGGCCGGATCGCCGCCCTGGGTGACGACCGCGAGATCCGCGCGCTCGCCGACTCCTCCACGACCGTGATCGACCTCAAGGGCGCCGTCGTCACCCCGGGCCTGACCGACGGCCACCTCCACCCGGTGTCCGGCGCCGAACTCACCCACGGCCTCGACCTCTCCGCTTGCACCGACCTCCCCTCCCTCCGCGAGGCCCTCGCCCGCGAGGTCCGGACGCTCGAACCAGGTGCCTGGCTGTTCGGCTGGGGCCTGGACCCGAACGCGTTCGGCGACCATCCGGTCGAGGCCGCCGCACTCGCCCCCGTACTGGACGGAGTACCCGCACTCCTCCAGCTCTTCGACGCCCACTCCACCCTCGCGAGCCCCCGCGCCCTCGAACTCGCGGGCATCGACGGCCCGCGGACGTTCGACCAGTCCGCCGAGATCGTCTGCGACGAGCAGGGCAGGCCGACCGGCCTCCTCCTGGAGGACGCGGCCTGCGAACTCGTCGAACGCGCCGCGCCCCAGCCCACCCACGCCGAACGCCGCGACCGCCTCGCTGCCGCCCTGCGGGCCATGGCCGCGACCGGCCTGACCGGCGGCCACGCGATGGACGCCAACGGCGACAGCCTCGCTCTCTACGCGGAACTCGAAGCGGTCGGCGACCTGCCCCTGCGGCTCCGCGTCGCCCCCTGGTGCCAGCCCGGCACCGACGAGGCCGGGCTACGCGCCCTGATAGAGCAGCAGGGCACCGGCGGGCAACTGTGGCGCGTCGACGGCGTCAAGCTGTTCATGGACGGGACCATCGACAACGGCACTGCCTGGCTCGAACACCCCGACCGCCACGGCGAGTCCACCCACGCCTTCTGGCCCGACCCCGACGCCTACACCCGTACCATCGCCGCGCTGCACCACGCCGGTGTGCCGACCGCCACCCACGCCATCGGGGACGCCGCCGTACGCCACGTACTCGACGCGGTCGAGAAGGCCCAGGCGACCACCACCGGCGCGAAAGACGGGAAAGACGAGCAAGACGGGAACGGCGGCGTCCGGCACCGGATCGAACACATCGAGAGCGTGCCCGACGACACCCTCCGCCGCTTCGCCGAACTCGGCGTCGTGGCCTCGATGCAGCCCACCCACTGCTGCGACTTCACCCGCGCCGACCACACCGACAACTGGTCCCGCCGCCTCGGCGAGGAGCGCGCCTCGCGCGCGTGGCGCTGCCGCGACCTGCGGAAGTCCGGAGCCACGGTCGTCCTCGGCTCGGACTGGCCGATCGCGCCCTTCCCGCCCCTGGGCGTGATGGCGGGAGCTCGGCACCGCCGCCCCACCCGTGACCTCAACCAGCCCCCGCACCGCCCCGACCAGGCACTGAACGCCCTGGATGCCCTCCAGGGGCTGACGACCGGTCCCGCGTTCGCGGCGGGCGAGGAGCACCGGGCGGGCCGGCTCGCCGTCGGTTACCGCGCCGACCTGACCGTCCTCGCCGACAACCCGCTCACGACCTCCGCGACCGCCCTCGCGGACCTGCCGGTCCTGCTGACCGTCCTCGACGGCCGCATCACCCACCGGGCCACCGTCCTCTGATCACTTCAGGGCGCGCGTGACCGCCGAGGCCGCGTCGGCGATCAGCTGGTTGTCGTAGCGGTCGTCGACGCGGTGACGGTTGGACAGCACGGCGACGACGATCGGGGCCCGGCCGGGCGGCCACAGGACGGCGATGTCGTTACGGGTGCCGTACGTACTGCCCGCTCCGGACTTGTCGCCGACGACCCAGCCCGCGGGCGCACCGGCGCGGATCAGCTCCGCGCCGGTCGTCGTCGTCCGAAGCCAGGTCGTCAACTGCTCGCGCTGGGGCGGCCGTAGCACGTCCCCGAGCACGAAGGCGCGGAGATCCCGCGCGAGCGCGCGCGGGGTGCTCGTGTCCTGCGTCGCACCCGGCGCCCACTGGTTGAGTTCCGGCTCACGCCGCTCCATGCGGGTGACGTCGTCGCCCAACTCCTCGAGTACGGCGTCGAGCGCACGCGGCCCGCCGAGTTCGTCGAGGAGCAGGTTGGCGGCGGTGTTGTCGCCGTGCCGGACGGCGGCGTCGCACAGCTCGTTCAGGGTCATCCCGGTCTCCGTGTGGCGTTCGGTGACGGGGGAGGGGGGCACCAGATCGCTCCGCGAGTACGTGATCACCCGGTCCATGTCACGGGGCGACCGGTCGCGCAGCACCGCCCCGGCGGCGAGCGCCTTGAAGGTGGAGGCGTACGGGAATCGAGCCCCGTCGTTGTACGCGACCTCCCGGCCGCTGCCGGTGTCGATCGCGTACACACCCAACCGCGCATCGTACGAACGCTCCAGCTCCCGGAACCGCGCCCGCACGTCCGATGCCCCGCTCGGTGGCGACGCGGACGAGCCTCGTAACACAGGGGCGGCGTCAGCGGGGGCAGGGGAGTCGGCGCATCCGGCGAGCGGCAGAAGCGCGAGCGCGGGCAGCGTGACGAGAAACCGATGCCGGAAACGGGGGAATCGGTTGAGCGACATGACGGAATCCTCTGATCGGACGAAGGGACGCCAGGAAGGCCGGGTGCGCGCGGCGAACAGCACACCGCGCACCGAAGGTTGACAACCCCATCCCACTCTGCCACCCTCCACGCGCCACCCGACCGTGCGCCGCACCCGCGCCCCGGGCGTTGTCAGTGGGCCGTGCGACGATCGGGCACATGATCGCCTCGCTCGACGCCCTGTTGCCCACGGCCGGTACGCACGCCTCGACCACGTACGCGGACTGGGCCGCCGCCCACGACCCGGACGCCTCCGCCGCGGCCCGTGACCTCGTCGCGGCCATGGCGGGCGAACTCAACCGCACCTGGACCAAGCCCGGCCGCTTCGTCGACGCGATGGCGACGCGGGCGCGCCGGCTGCCGCCCGCCCACCTGCCGTGGTTCTGGGACACCGTGGGCCACCGGCTGATCGGTGGCGGGAGCCGGCCGGGCGGCCGGGCGTACGCGGCGGCGCGGGCGGCCGAGGCCGAGCACGGTCTGCCCGTGGACGCCGCCTACCGCCGGGCCAACGCCCTGCTGTTCGCCAAGGGCGGGGCGATGCCGGCGAAGGAGTTCGCGGCCCATCAGCGGTTCCTCGCCGAGACGTTGGAGCCCACCGCCGCGCACGCGGCGCTGGACGCCTTTCTCACCGCCTGGGTGAGTTCGCCTGCGGACCTCCCGTCGGACCTCGTGCGTCGCGTGCGTGCCTCGGCGAAGGAGGCGAGTCTGGGTGACGCGGAGGCCGCGCGGCTGGTGGGCGCGATCCTCTCCGTCACCCGCGAGAAGTCGGTACCGGACGCCCTGCTGAACGCCGCGGCCAAGCTCTTCGCGGCTCACCCGCCCACGGACGCGGTCGCGGCCGGCCTGGTGGAGGTCTTCCCGCAGAACGCCACCGACGGCGGGCCGTGGCTGCGCATGCTGATCGCCTCGGGCGCGACAGCGGCGATGGAGTCCGGCCGGGTGGCGCCGCAGGGCGGGCTGCGCCACTGGGTCGGGAACTGCGTACGGATGTACCAGTACGCGGCCCAGAGCGGCGGCGGTGTCGCGCGGCAGCCGCTACCGGCGGAACTGTTCGACGTGATCGGCCGCCTGGGACCGCGCATGGGTGCGGAGGGCGGCGACGCGCTGGCCCTGCACCTGACGCGACACCACTACCAGGGCCTCGACGCGGACGTGCTGGACGCGTGCCTCGCTACCGGGGTCGAGGTCGAGGACCCGGGCCCGGAGGCGCGCCTGCGCTTCTGGGGAGAGCGGTCCCGACGGGACCTCGCCGCGCTGGCCGCCGACCCGGTGTTCGGCCCGCGGCTGGAACGCACGGTCCACGCGACGCTGCTTCCGGACTGGTCCATCAAGCGCGAACGGCAGCCGGGTTCGGCGGTGACGCTGCTCCCGGGCAATGAGGGCATCGCCCGCCAGGTGGCCCGCCGGGTCGGCAAGCTCATCGACACGGTCGCGGGCGGCGGCATGGCCGGCGCCGAGGAGGCGCTTTTCAAGCTGGAGTTCCTCCTGGACCCCCCGACCACAGCGGCCCTGACCGGAATCGCGGACGACCTTGCCGCGGCGGGCGCGGCGGGCGCGGCGGGCGCGGCAGGCGCGCTCCGACGCTCCCTGGCGGCCGGTCTTCCGGAGGAACTGGCCTGGCCGGCCTTGGAGTCGGTGTACGCGGACTTCGCGGCGAGCAACGAGGGGCCACAGGAGGGCCGACTGCCCGGGGTGGCGGGCGTGACCACCACCTGGCCGCTGCTGACGGTGTTCGGCAGGGACAGGGCGGTGGCCGTGGCCCCGGACGGGGTACGGGCCTCCTGCCGGTTCACGGTCCCGCAGGAAGCGACCATGTTCGCCGTCCACTACGTGGGCGGATCCTTCCTCGTCAGCTGGACCGAGAAGCCGAACCCGAACTACTGCGACACCGCGGTGTGGGCCGACCGCCCCGAGGAGCCGTTCACCCCGGACCAACTGCGCGGACTGGTCCCGTTCGGCGGCAGCCTCGACGGGGCGTACGGCTTCCAGTTCGAATCCGCGGACGGGAGCGGCCGGCACAGCGGCACCCGGATCCTGCGCCCGGGCGGCCGGGAGGGCATCGACAGCGACGAGCTCCAGCTCTCCGACGGCTCCACGATCTGGACCAACGCCGTCTACGGGAGGCGGCCCTGGGAGTCGGTGGACCAGGCCAGCGGTGAGCGGCAGGCCGCGACACCACTCCCGGACTTCCCCGGCCGCACCCCGGAGGGCGACCCGACCGAGACCGGCATGACCCTGGCGCATGAGGCCCTCCAACTGGCACCACTCCCCGCCGGCCTCTCCGACTCCCCGCTGGGCAGCCGGAACGGCCTGGTCGGCACCCGGATCCTCTTCCGAACCCGCCACCGCGACCACGCTCCCGACCACTACCTCGTGGAGAGCATCGACGGCCGCACGGCCCGCTTCGACATCGACCGCCCCGGCCAGGAGCCCTGGGGCCTGTGGTCGCCACCGGAAGGCGCGGCGGAGGACGTGGTCCTGGCCGAGTCGAAGACCCGTACAGGAGTTCGTGCGTACACCGCCGACGGCACCCTGCTCTGGGAACTGGACGGCCACGACTCCCTCCGTATCTCCCGGGTCAACGAGTCCCGCCAGGCCACTGTCTCCGGGGGAGTGGCCCTGCCTCCCGCCTTCTGGTACCTCCTCCGAACCCGCGACCAGGCCGGCTCCCGAGCACTGCGAACGGCGGACGAGCAGACGGCGACGACCTTGCTGACGGCCGCCCTGACCGATCCGGAGACCCTGCGCGAGGCAGTGTCCCAGGAGTTCCCGGCCATCACGGACCCGGTACTGACCGAAGCGGTCGTAGCGCTGTCCGCCCGAGCAGCCCAAGTGGAAGAACGCCGCCGTACCCTGCACAGCCGCATCACCGAACCCGGCGACTGACCCCGCATCACCCGTGCGACCCGTGCGACCCCGGACGAACGACTCAGGTGGTGGGCATATGAACCAGAAGACCGAAAGCACCGCCGGATGCCTCCTCGCAGGCCTCGGCGCGATAGCCGGGCTGCTCGTGTGGGCACCGCGGGCCGCGTTCAGCATCGACGGCGGGTTCGAGGGCCATGCCCGCGATCTGAGCGTGCTCTTCGTCGATCTGCCGCTCATCGTGCTCGGTGGCATCGTGATACCGCTCTTCAGCTGGACGCTGGCCGTGCGATCGACGCGTCGCCCCTGGATCGCCGGGCTCGCGACCCTGTCCGCACTCGCTCTCGGGGTGTGGGGGCTCACCGAGTGGTACACGCCCCGCCAGCACCCGGACCCCGGCTACACCGGCCCCGGGCTCTGACGGCCGACCGTGCGGGACATGCGTCGGCGCGGTCGGCCGACCGTGGCAGAACCGCGCCGCGATGGCCGGCCGGCCGCGCCAGGAGCTCCCCGGGTCGAGGCCCGGGGAGCCCTCAGCCCTCCCGGGCCTCAGCCCGATCGGGCAGCGGACATCACAACTCCTTCACCCGGATGTTCCGGTACGAGACGACGTCCGTCGTCCCGTGGACCTGGAGGCCGATGTAGCCGGAGGCGTACCGCCGGCCGTCCGTGCCCGGGTCGTCGGAGCGCGGCGGCTCGTAGACCTGGCCACCGGTGTTGTCGAACTCATTGATCAGCTTGCCGTTGCGGAAGACCGAGTAGTGCTGGCCCTCCACCCGGATCTCGTAGTCGTTCCAGGTGCCCTTGGGAGTGACCCCGGCGCCGGCGAGGCCCACGCGGTCGAAGCCGTAGACCGAACCCGACTTGTACATGTCGCCGTCGGGCCGGTCGAGGACCTGGATCTCATGGCCGTACTTGATGGCGACCCACTCCGGACGAGACTCTTCCGGATTCCCGTGGACGTACGGGAAGCGTACGAGGACACCGCTGTTGGCGTTGCCCGCGCCGGGAGCGTCGTCGCGCCACTGGAGCTTGAGCGAGAAGTCGCCGTACTGCCGCTGCGGGAACCACAGCATGCCCAGGCCCGGCACGGTGGTGCTGCTGGTCATGGCCCCGTCCGCGCTCAGCGCGAACTTGCCGCCACCGACGTGCTGCCACTTCGAGAAGGTCGCCTCGGTGCCGTCGAAGAGGTCGCGGTAGCCCTCGGTCTGGCCCGGCTTGCCGATGCCCGACTGCTTGGCGGCGCGGTAGATCTTCCGGTGTTCGCGCGTGTCGATGACACCGTCGGCGAGCAGCCGGTCGACCACCGTGTCGACGTGCTTGAGGAACAGCGCGTGCGACGACCAGTCCTTCTCGTCCTCGATGAGCTCGTTGATCGTGCAGCGCCTGTTGGTCATCCGGTTCGGGATGCCGGTGTCGACCGTCCCGACGATCACCGTCAACCGCTCGTCGAACTCGGGACAGTCCGGCGCCGGCACGCCGCCGCCCTCGGCGATGGTGAAGGCGACGCTCTGCGCCACGGACGTGTTGCCCGCCTTGTCCGTGGCCCGGTACAGCACCGTGTGATGGCCGACCCGGTCCTCGATCACAGGCACCGTGTACGCCAGGTACGGGCCGCCGTCCAACGAGTACTCGATCCGCTCGACGCCCGAGTCCACGTCGTTCGCCGACAGGGTCACCGTGGCGCTGGTGATGTACGCGCCGTCGGAGTCCTGAGATCCCGCCACCGAGGCGGAGGCCAGCGGGGCGGTGGTGTCCGGGTCGGGCTGCGTCACGACCGTGAAGTCGACCGACTTCGCGGCGGCCGCGTTCCCGGCCTTGTCCGTCGCCTTGAAGCGGACGGTGTGCGTCCCGGCCTGGTGCACCATCACGGGCGCGGTGTACGGCTGCCAGGCGCCCTCGCCGATCGCGTACTCGATGGTGTTGACGCCCGACCCGGCGTCGGACGCGGTCACCGTCACCGTGGCCATGTCCAGGTAGCGGCCCTGGGCGTCCTGCTCACCGGTCACCGTCGCCGAGGTCTCGGGTCCCGTCGTGTCGTCCGTCGGACGGGTGACGACCGTGAACGCGGCCGTCTTCTCGGCAGCCGTGTTGCCGGCCTTGTCGCTCGCCCGGTAGCGGATCGTGTGCGCGCCGACCTGGTCGACGACGACGGGCGCGGTGTACGGCAGCCACGGCCCGTCGGCGCCGACCGCGTACTCGACCTTGTCGACCCCCGATCCCGCGTCGGTCGCGCCGAGCGTCACCGTGGCCTGGCCGACGTACGCGCCGTCGGAGTTACGGTCCCCGTCGACCTTCGCGGTCGTCTCCGGAGCGGTGGTGTCCTCGCCGCTGCCCTCGGTGACGGTGAGGATGCCCTGCATCTGGCCGTGCCCGGGGATCGTGCACTTGAAGAGGTACCGGCCCGGGGTCAGCGTCACCTCGGCCGTGTGCCGGCCGCCGTTCGCGTCGCTCGGGTTGGCGGTTCGACGGCGGAGGATCCACCGCGCCGCCGTGGCCGCGACCGGTATGACATCGTTGTCTCTGGCTTCCACCTCAACTGCTGCCCCAGCTGCCACACCAGGAACTGCCCCGGCGGGGGGCCAGATACGCCATATGACGCTGTACGCAGAGAAGTTGGCGGACGGCCGGATGGGCTACGGGCTGGAACAGGGCAAGGCCACCGTGCCAGGCCCGTGATCGAGCTCAACGAGGGCGACACGATCCACATCGAGTTCCACAACCTGATGGACGCCCCCGTGAGCCTGCACCCGCACGGCGTGGACTACGACATCGCCAACGACGGTACGAGAATGAGCGGTAGCCACGTCGAGCCGGGCGCCACCCGCACGTACACCTGGCGCACCCACGCCCCCGGCCGCCGCCCCGACGGCACCTGGCGCCCCGGCAGCGCCGGCTACTGGCACTACCACGACCACGTCGTGGGCACGGACCACGGCACAGGCGGCATCCGCAAGGGCCTGTACGGCCCGCTGGTGGTGCGCCGCAA
This sequence comes from Streptomyces sp. P9(2023), assembly GCF_032436795.1. Classification (NCBI taxonomy): domain Bacteria; kingdom Bacillati; phylum Actinomycetota; class Actinomycetes; order Kitasatosporales; family Streptomycetaceae; genus Streptomyces; species Streptomyces sp. P9(2023). The sequence goes on along the minus strand of NZ_JAUPWM010000006.1, from coordinate 133,981 downwards.
GGGCTACATCCTCCCGGACAAGCAGTTCACGATCGTCTTCAACGACATGACGATCAACAACCGCCCGGCGGCGGACCCACCCAACTTCCAGGCGACGGTGGGCGATCGGGTGGAAATCATCATGATCACGCACGGCGAGTACTACCACACGTTCCACATGCACGGCCACCGCTGGGCCGACAACCGCACGGGCCTCCTGACCGGCCCGGACGACGTGAGCCAAGTCATCGACAACAAGATCACGGGCCCGGCGGACTCCTTCGGCTTCCAGATCATCGCGGGCGAACACGTAGGTGCGGGCGCCTGGATGTACCACTGCCACGTCCAAAGCCACTCGGACATGGGCATGGCCGGCCTCTTCCTGGTAGCCAAACCGGACGGCACCATCCCAGGCCACGACAGCCACACCCCCCACCACACAACCGCAACCCCCCAGAACCAGCCCGCACCCCCCACCCACGCCCACTGACCGGCCGGACCACTCCATGGGTACGCGTCGACATGCGCAGCCGCCCCGGACCGATCGTCACCGAAACCGCCGGTGGAGCGGAGGACGTGTGTCGTGCTCCCTCGGTGGCGACGGCGAGGAGGATCGAGGACTACCGTGACGGCGGCCGTCCTGGACCCGCCGCTGAAGGGTGTCCGGTTGACCACAGAGCGGCCCGCACACCGTACGAGGAGGTGGCGGAGTGGCCGAGCAGCACGAGCGTGCGGACCGACTCGTCACGGCGCCAGGCCCCGAACGGCCTGCCCGGGTACGTCCGGCCCGTCACGTCCTTCAAGGTGCACGCCTCGACGGACAGCGCGGGCGGGAGCGGCTCGGTGACGGGCGTGCTCGCTGCCGCCGTCGCCGAGGACGTACGCAGCAGCCTTCGCTGCGGTGGCGCCCGGGTGTGGGAGACCGACGTATGGCCGTGTCGCGGTCCGGCAGGACCGAGAGACGAACGCACCCGGGAACGCGATCGGCGAGAACGGCCGGCTGCTGCCGATGCCCTGCGCCCCGACCGGCCTCAGCTTGTTCCTTATCTACCAGGACCTGCCAGGCTTGCCGATGGCCTTGAGGGTCTCGGGGCGTCTGACGGTCTTGCCGACGTCGTAGCCGGGCGCTCGGTGCTTGTTCTTGGCGTCGGGTGTCTGTCCGGGCCCGGCGCCTCGGGGTTTGGGAACACGGGTGGGGCAGGCGAGGTGAGCGCGGATGTTCCTGAACCCTCGGACCCGGGCCGGGGTGAGCCGGTCGGAGGCGGTGGGCCTCCGCACCTGGGCCACGTGCTGAACACCTCGAAAGGGCGGGCACGGCAGCCGACTGTCGTCGTTGCTACACGGCCGGCTGGCCATCGAAGGAACCGCTGACGATGAACGCCGAGCCGATCCGGCGACGTTTGTCCTCCCCGGCGAGGTGAGAACGTCCGCCCCGCCCCAGGTCGGGGCGGGGCGGACGTGGGGGGTGGGGGGCCTTCACGGCGGCGTGAAGGCCGTGGGTCACAGGCCGAGCTTCTCGGCGGCCATGCGGGTCCCCCTGACGCGTGCTTCGATCTTGGCGAAGACGATCTCGCGGGACGTGGAGGTGTCGTCGGCGTACGGTGCGAACCCGGCGTCGTCGCAAGTACCGAGCCGCTGGACCGAGATGTACGAGGCCGCTTCCAGCACCCGTTCCTCCACCTCCTCCGCGGTCTCCACACGGGGGTCGATCGGATCGGTCACGCCGATGAACAGCCGCTGGTCATCGGCTGAGTACTCGCTGGCGACTTTGAGTGCCCGCGAGGGTTCGGGTTCGCTCGCCATCTGGAGGTAGAAGTTGCCGGCCTTCAACCGGAAGAGCTCGGCGAGCAGTCCCGTGTAGTCGACGTCCAGGCTGTGGACGGAGTCCTGGTCGGCACCGGGGTGGGTGTGCACTCCGATCCTGGCTCGTTCGGCCGGGCTGAACCGGCCGAGCACCTCGTTGTCGAGCGCGATGAAGTCGCGGAGCAGTTCCCCGCTCGGGGACAGCCTGAGTGCCAGCCGCCCGTGGCCGTAGTCGAGCTGGACGGAGTCGGCGCCCGCGTCGAGGCAGCCGCGAATCTCCTTCTCGCTCTCGTTGGCGAGGTCGCTCAGGAAGGCTTCGCGGGAGTAGCCGGAGATGGAATCGGCGGGGTAGAGGAGGCTGAGGAAGGAGGGCGCGACGACTGTCTGCTTGACCGGACGGCTGGCGACCTTGAGTGCGGCGCGCAGGTAGGTCTGCGCGAAGGTCCCGTACGTGAACGGTCCGGAGGTCAGCCGGGGAAGCTGCCGGGTGTGGCCGTCGGCGTAGGGGATGACGACACCGTCCGGAGCCAGGTTGGCAAGCCCGGTCAGGGGATAGGTGTACGCGCTGGGCTTGGACTGGTCGCCGTCCACGACGACGGGGCTGCCCAAGGCCTCCAGCCGACTGACGGTCTCGCTCACGGCCCGTTCTTGAAGCCGCGTCAGGCCGGCGGAGTCAAGTCTGCCGGCGGCGTGCTCGGCCATGCCGTCGAGCAGGTACCGAGGTCGGGGGATGCTGCCCATCGGTTCTGTGGGGATGCTCATACCGGGGACCCTAGGGCTCCCACCTGCTGCGACACACCACATCGGCCTGCGCCTGGGGCGAGTGGGCTCTCTTCACCACCCGATCGGGCGGTTGCCGCACGTGGAGCATTTCCAGGCCAGGCCAGTGACGGGGATCCTTGAAAACGGCCGGTACCGCTCTGCGCTTTGCCTCGCCGTCGCTCCCGAACCGGATGAGGTGGCGGGGCCGGTTCGCCGATAATGCGCTGAGCTCCCTACGTGGTGTTTACGTCAAGCCCTTTGACGCCGCACCGGGCTCCTTGTCATGGCCAGTCAGGGGCGGGGTCCTCGGTGAGGAGCGGTCGGAGGGCGCCGAGGACCGCACCGATACAGACGTCGCGCAGCTGGGTGCGCGTACAGGTTTCCTGGGTGAGCCAGTCGACGCAGAGGACCTGGACGAAGACCAGCCAGCTCTTCAGTACGCCGGACACGGCCTCGCGGGCACTCTCGTCCGCGAGTGGGAGGACGGTCAACAGCCGTGCACGGAGCGCGTCCAGCTCGTTCGTCATGATCGTCTGGATCACGGGGTCGCCCGCGAGGACCCGGTTCGCGGTGAGGACGGCGTTGCGGTTCGCCACGAAGTAGTCGAGATGGACGTCCAAGCCCTGAATGAGCTGGTCCACCAGGGAGTCGGCCGGGTCGAACCGCGTCTCGGCGAGCAGCTGGTCCGCCGCCTGTTGGTAGATGGCTGCGAAGAGGGCGTGCTTGCTGGGGAAGTGACGGTAAAGCAGGGCCCGGGAGACGCCTGCCTGCTCGGCGACGTCTTCCATCAGCACATCGGCGTAGGGGTGTGCGGCGAAGAGGCGTGCGCCGACGGCGAGGAGTTGGGCGCGGCGGTCGGCGGGGGTGAGTCGCTTGCGGGGAGGCACTACCGCATCTTAGTTGACATACGTCTATTAGCGCGCCAGCCTAGTGGACACACGTCAACTAAGCGTGGCTGGGACGACTTGGAGGGGCTATGGCCAGGGCTCTGCGTACGCTCACACTGATGATGGGCTGGGCCTGCGTGGCGATCGGCCTGTTCCACCTGGCGCTCGGCAACGCGGCGACCCCCGGGGTCGGTTCCGCCGGCGCGACGGTCGACAGCTGGGGCCGGTTCATGGGTGCCGCTTTCGTCGGCTACGGGCTGGCCTGGATCTGGAGCGCGCGGCAGCGTCCGATCCCGGCTCGGGCGGTGCGGTGGCTGGCCGGCGTCTTCCTGCTGGGCGGCTTGGGCCGGCTGCTCTCGCTCGCCGTGCACGGCTGGCCGCACTGGTTCCAGATCGCACTGGCTGTGATCGAGCTCGGGCTGCCGCCGGTCTTCTTCTGGCTGGCCGACGCGGAGGAGCGGATCATGCGCAGCGATACGGACAGCGTGCCTGCAGGGCGATGAACGACCCCGAACTCCAGCTCCAGATCGAACACTCGGGCGGGCAATGACGCTGGGCGCCGACTCCTGCCGCCTCGTCCTCATCGCCACCCGCGCCCGCGCCGAGCAACAAGCCATCACCTGACCAACACTGTCGCCGAGTGCGATACAGGTCAGCCTGCCAGGGACTCGCCGAGGGTACTTGCGGGTGTCGGTCGGCCCTCTATGGTCGCTTCGTCGGGACTGGCTGAAGCCCGGGCCAGCGCGCGAGCATGCGTCGGCGCATGGCGGCGCTGAGGCTGCTCATGTCGCTGAGAGAAGCGTGGTCGGCCGTCATCCGGCTGACGACACCGAGCCGGTGGACGAGCCGTTGCCGGGCTGTCGCGGTGCCCCACTTCCAGTCCCGGTGCGGAATCCGGGCCAGGTGATCGGTGCCTTCGCGGTGTGCCCGCTCAACCAGCCCGTCGCCGCGGAGCAGCCAGCCGGCACACGCGTCAGTGAGGTCATCTTCGGTTTCGGAGCCGGTCGTGGCGCGCCACACATCGCGGTATGCGCTCTCCGCCCGTTCCAGCAGCGGCTCCGACGCTGAAGTGACACACCAGCAGGTCGGAAAACCGATGCGCAGATAGGCGAGCTCCATCAAGCCGCTGCCCAGTGACGCCTGCTCGAAGTCGATGAATCTGATCCCCGTGGCGGTGTGGAGATCATTACCCGGACAGGGATCCCCGTGGAGCAGGGCATGCCCAGTCGCCCGGTCGAGCCGGTTCACGAGGTCATGCAGTTCGCCGGACACGCCAGGCCCGACAGGAACCTCCAGAGCCACGGCCAGCCGCAGGAAAGAGTCGATATCGGCCTGGTCCGGGCCCTGCCACCGGGGGAGTACCCCCACGTCTTCCGGACGGGCGGTGGCATGCAGCCGTGCCAACCCGCCTGCGTAGTCGACGATCCAGTCGGCGGCCGGGCGTCGGTGATCCAGATGCTCCAGGACCAGAATCCGCTCGCCGGGATCGGTGGCCAGCAACGCGGGCACCACCGGAGTCTCAGCTCGGGCGGCGAGCCGCAGGGCGGCAACCTCGCGGGCGTATCGCTCGTCGGCATCATGACCGCCGACGACCTGCTTCACCACCGCCGTTGTCTCTGGCAGCTCGACGCGCCACACACGCGACCGAGGGCTGCTGCTCAGTCTACGAGCGCGTCGGGGCGATCCCAGCTCGGCCCGTAACGCGTCCCCGAACGCCAGTCGCGACCACATGGGCTCATCCTTCCACGCAGCCGAACGACGGTGCGGCTGCTACGTACAACTGGCCGTCCTCCTTCACGCCGCCGAGACCCACCACCCCGCAGCGAGAGCAGGGAGCCTCTGCCCCGTTGGGCTACTGGGCGGGGGCTGATAGGTCCCAGGAACGGGGCCGGGTGAGTGCCTGCCACTCGTCTCGGAGGAGGGCCAGCACTGCGACGTCGTACCGGCGGCCGCGGTGCAGGCAGGCGGAGCGGCGGACCCCTTCCTGTACGAAGCCGGCCCTGGCCAGGACGCCGAGGGCGGCGCTGTTGGTGGTGTGGGTGACGGCCTGGACCCGATGCATGGGCAGTTCGCCGAAGGCAAGGTCGACCAGTGCGTCCACGGCGTCCACCCCGTATCCCTGGCCTCGGTGGTCGGCGTCCAGCATCAGCATGATGTCGGCCGTACCGTCGACGAGGTCCTGGTCGGTCAGGGCGATATGGCCGATCGGTGTGCCATCGGGTAGCAGGACGAGGAAGTCGTCGCGGTCGTGGTCGTCGCGGTCGCGCTCGATACGCTCGCGTACGGCTGAGAGGGTGCGCGGCCACATGCCGATCTCATGGGCGGTCGCGGGGTCGGCACGCCAGCCGTGCACCAGCTCCGCGTCATCGACATCAAGCGGGGCCAGGGCGACGCGCCTGCCCCGCCAGGACACCTCCCGGAGCGACCCCGCCTCCCGGTCCTCACTGTCGCCACGTCCCGTCCCAGCGTGTACCGCGTCCTCGATCATGGGCGGATGCTACGCGCCGACAGGACGCCTCAGCCAAGCAATTCCCGGCTATGAAGCGCCGTGGCCGTCACCACATCGCGCGGTCCGTTTGTCACGTGCCCGTAGGGAACGGGGCGGTGAGGTAGGCCATGAGTTGTGCGGGGGCGTCTTCCTGGAGGAGGTGGCCGGCGCCGTCGATCCAGTGCAGTTCGGCGTGGGGGAGGCGCGCGTGTAGCCAATGGGCGTACTTCGGGGGGAGGATGCGGTCCTCGCGGCCCCAGATGAGGCGTACGGGAAGCGACATCCCGCCCAGCAGGGTCTCGTAAGCGGCGGTGTCCTTCTGCCTGATCTGGCTGTACTGGCGGTAGAACGCGGCCTTTCCCGCGGCCCCGCGCCATGGGGCGAGGAACGCTTCGAGGACTTCCTGCCGGAAGCCGATGCGCGTGGCGTGCCGCAGGTGGCTGGCGACCAGCGCTTCGTGGGCGTAGTCCGGCAGCTGCTGGAAGACGTCCGTGTGTTCCAGGATGAGTTGGAAGAGCCCTCGCTCCCACTCGCCGCCGCTCACCGCGTCGAAGAGGGTCAGGTCGCTGTAGCTCCGTTCCTCCAGCAGCAGGGTCCGCAGTGCCACGGCTCCGCCGATGTCGTGGGCGACGACGCTGGGGCTGGACAGCTCCCAGTGGTCGAGCAGCCGGGCGAAGTTCCTGCCGTGAGCCGCCAGGCTGAGGTCCTGGCCCTCGCGCTGGTCCGACTGGCCGAAGCCGAGATGGTCGAAGACGTAGACCGTACGGGTCTGGGCGAGGGCGGGAGCGATGTCCCGCCAGAGGAAGGAGGAGTACGGGGTCCCGTGCACCAGCACGACCGGTTCTCCGCTGCCGAGGGCCTTCCACCGGACCGTTCCGTCAGGTGTCTCGAACTTCTCGCCCAGTGTCCAGGTCATCCTCGGCCTCCTCTTCCACGGTATGACGAGCACCTTTCACCAAGAGCACGCCCTTGCTGCCGTGGCGCGAGGGCGACTGCATCCCGAACTCGTCAACACCACCCCTCCGTAGTACTGGATGCCCCCAAGCCCACGGCAGCGGGGCCGCCTGGCCGGCTGAACGCCCCGGGGTTGAGGTTGTCCGCCGTGACCGCGACCGCGACCGCGTTCCGTTCCCTTCCGTGACCGCGATGCCGTATCGCTGGGATCGAACTGCCCTGGAGCGCCGGCGTCGTCAACCGGACCAAGATGCACGCGAGTTCGCCCCGCCCCTGCGCTACCCGGCCCGCGCCCTCCGCCACTTCACTTCCTCGGCAGCCATCGGGGGCTGCACGCTGTACACGTCACCGACTCGCAGTTCGTCCGGCGTGCTGTACTCGCCGTAAGTGCCCAGGGCCGGGCGAATCCGCGGGGCCCAGGCCGACCCCCCTCCGCACACCGAACACCGCCAGTGCCCCCGCTCCGTGACGGCGGGCAGGGGGTATGAGGCGCCCCACCGCAGGTACAGAGCCACCGTACGCCCGGGCCCGGCCCGGGGTAGAGATCGGACTGCCCTCGTGTCTGAACAGCGCAGGGGCCCGTTTTCCCCGGGAGTGAGGTATACCGGCCCGGGCCGCTGCTCGACATCCGACCTGCGAGTTCGGCCTTCCGGCCCTCGCCAGGGGCGGCAACGGTGCCGACGACTGCTGCGGACAGCCGAGTACGACCGTCACCATCCGCCGTCGTTGATGTCAGCTTTGGATGTCAGACCGCCGTGACATTCTGCGCCCCTGAGAATGACATGGGCCGACTTCTGGGCGCTGATAGCCACCCTGAACGGTGAGGCCACCCACGCGAACTGCCGGCGCCTCGCCGAAGAGCTGGGCCGCCGCTCCGTCCCCGACATCATCGGCTTCGCGGAGCGCCATGCCGAGGCTCTCTACCGCCTGGATCAGGAGAAGTTCGGCACCCTGCCGGTGGTCGACCTGACGGCCTGGGACGGCGGTCCCTTTCCTCAGTCGTCCGACGTGTTCCTGTACACGCGCTGTGCCGTAGTGGCCGCGGGGCAGGCCGTGTGGGAAAGCGTCTTCTTCGACGTCGAGAAATTCGCCCCGTACACCTCAAGCGCACGGGTGCGGGCGAGTAGCAGCGGTAGTAGGCGAGTTCGCCGGTGCTGCGGTTACGGCGGATCAGCAGCTGACGACTCCCGGGTCGGGGGTCGGCGAGGTCGATGACTGCCCAGTCGTAGAGACGGTGGCCCTTGGCCCCGGCCCCTGCGGAGAGCTTCTGCCAAGCCCGCTTGGGCACCTTCTTGGTCAGGGTGTCCGCACGGAGCCTCCCCGCCCCGGTGGTGACTTCGTGCGAGCAGGCCACCGCGAGGACGTAGCCGGTGCCGCGTTCCTCCAGTGCGGTTCGCAGCTTGGGGTTGCCGCCGTAGACCTCGTCGCCGGCGACCCATGCGGCCTGGTGGCCGGCGTCCAGGAACCGGGCAACCATACGAGTGGTCAGTTCCGGCTTGGTGGCGAAGGCGGTGTCCTGGTCGAGTCCGGCATCCCGGCAGCGGTCAGGGTCGGAGGTCCATGAACGCGGGACGTACAGTTCCCGGTCCACTGCCGCGTGCCCGCGCCGGCCGGCGTAGACCAGGCAGACGGCGACCTGGGCATTTTCGATCCTGCCCGCGGTACCGGTGTACTGGCGCTGGACGCCGACCGTGTCGGTGCCCTTCCTCACGTCCCCGGTCTCGTCGACCACCAGTACCGCCTGGTCGTCGTGCAGGTGGTCCACCACGTAGTCACACACATCGTCGCGGACCCGGTCGGCGTCCCACTTGGCCCGGCCGAGCAGGTGCTGCATGCCGTCCGGGGTCCTCTCCCCGGCCCATTCGGCGATGGTCCAGCAGTTCTCGCGCGGCAGGTCCGACAGCAGTCCGAGCACCAACTTCCGGACCCGGAACCGGGGTTCGACCCGTGTGAACCGTCCCGCTATCCGGCTCATCAGGCCCTCGAACGCCTCCTGCCAGCGGGCAGGGTCTACGCTGTGACCCGCGGCCACAGCGTGATCGTTTGTCTTCACACACCGATGATCAACGGGTGGCCGCACCCGTCTCCACAGCGCGTCGGGGTCGCCCAGCGTCCGCCCGCCGTTCCTGTGTCAGGAGGACATGTGCAACGTGGCGAGGTCTGGTGGGTGGAGTTCGACGAGCGGCGGCCGGTCGTGCTGCTGTCGGGAGACGACGCGTCCGGGATCCGGGTGATGCAGGTCGTCGCTCGGGCGGGTGTCGACATCACCGGTCTGGGCGTCGAAGTGGCAGTAGGCGCCGCGGAAGGACTGCCCTTTGAAGGCGTGCTGCGGTTCGCGTTGCCGCGTCCGGGCTTTACCCCTTGCACGTGGCTGACCACCGTGTCCCGGGACGACCTGATCGAGCGAGCGGGCGTTCTGTCCTCCGCGAAACTCAGCGAGATTGAGAACGCCCTCCGTCTCGGTGAGCAGGCGAAGGAGTGGACCCCGGCGACGACCGCGAAGCTCAGCGAGATAAGGAACGCCCTCCGTCTCGGTGGACTCGGGTAGGCGGAGAAGGAACGGACGCCCGCGACGGCGTGGTCGGTCTCGTCCAGATGATCGACGCTGCCAGCTGCCTCCTCGGCGCCCTTCACGATCGAGATCACGAACTACGGCTGGAGTACTAAGGAGCCCTCGCTGAAGGCCTCGCGCACGACCAGCGGTTGCTTGTCCACGAGTTCGTCCAGGCGCGCGTCAAGGAGCTGGCGCGCCCCCGCCACGTCTGCGGGCAGGGGGACCTGGCGGGCGGCCACCTGATCCATGTGGGGGGCCCAGTCCTCGTACGGGCCGGTAGTGCCGGCGCGTTACTCGTACCGGTACTTCAGCGAATCCGCTTCCGCCTGCTCGATGTCAGTGATCGTCAGCTCCGGCATCCGCAGCTGGGCCAGCGTCACCTCGGCCGAGGTCGGCTGGGCGTCCCCCGGCAGCCACTGTTCCGGCTTCCAGGCCCCGCTACGCAGGAGCGACTTGGGGCAGTGCGGGTAGACCTCCTCGATCCCCAGCACCAGCGCACTGGCCGGCGGCTTGCCCACGGCGGTCAGCTGCGACAGCAGCTCCGGGCGGGTGGAGACGCAGGCCCGGCCGTTCACCCTGAGCGTCGTGGTGCGCCCCGGGATGACGAACAGCAGCCCGGCCCGTCCGGTGGCGACGACGTTCTGCAGGGTGTCAAGACGCTTGTTGCCGGTCGCGTCAGGTATCGCTACCGTCCGTGTGTCCAGGACGGCGACGAACCCGGCGGGGCCGCCGCGCGGGGAAACGTCACAGTTGCCCTCGGCGTCCGCGCTGGCGACCAGGACCAGCGATGAGCAGCCGATCAACCGCCGGGTCTGCTCGGTGAGTTCGGTCATCTGCTTGCGCAATGCCGCGTCTTTGGGGAGTTCGTAGGCCCGGCGCAGCGCCTCCTGGTCGGGCACGGAGTCGAGGAGGAGCGAGTCGAAGGCACTGCTGGCAAGGGGTGACGTCATGCCCCGACCCTAATGGGCCCCGACCTGCGATTGATCTTGGTCGGTGAGTGCGGGGACGTAGAGACGCCGACGCGAGTTGTCTGGTGTGTGAAGATCAAACCGGCCCGCGCGGCCATGTCCCATCCTGCCTTGCATCGTGAACTTGCCGCAGTTGTCGGAGATCTACGAGGTGGGGTCCTCCACGATCGGCCGGGCGTTGAGGCATGGGCGTCGCTGCGTGACTGCGCCGGCGCGGCATGCGCGCCCCCGTCATGGCGGTCGGCGACGGCACGCTGGGCTCTTGGAAGGCCCTGGCCGAGGTCTTCCCCGCCACCCGCGAACAACGCTGTTGGGCGCACAAACCCGCGAACATGTTGGACGCCCTACCGAAGTCGGCCCAACCCGCCGATCGAATCCGCCCAGGCGCGCTGGCGTCAACGCATCCCACCTCGTCGCACTGGTCCGGGCCGGCGCCCACTGTGAACGCGGCCACTTCGTTGAGCGCCCCGAGACCCTCGCGGCATAGGCGGCCTCAACCGATCCGCAGACGTCGAGTGAACCTCAGACATCCATGCGCCGTATGTGTAGGTGGCCATCGAGAGGGAAGGTGGGCGGCGCTGCAACGTCCTCCATGCGCCAGGGTCGAAGGACGAGAGCGGGAGCAGACGGCGTCGCTCCCGCCTGCAGTATGACGGGGGCATTCACAAACCGATCATGTGCGGCGGCGTTTTCACCAGACGCCAGCCGTGTCCGGCTCATGCCGCCTTGCGACCGCCCCGTCATTGCTGTGTCCGGACGCGCAGAGCCTGGACGGACCATTCGATCGCTGGAGCCAGACTCTCCGGGGCCGGCCAGCCGTTGACCACTGCGAGCAGCTGGAGGTATCGCTCTCTGCGGGGGTCGTTCACGCTCTCCAGCCGTGTCGCCAGCCGGCGGCGAAGCTTGACGTCGTCGGGAGGCCGAGGAGGTGCGCGTAGTGATCTGTGAGCTCCGCGACGATTGGATCGGCCTGGGGTGAGGCCAGGTCGATGCCCGCGGTCAAGGCCGGGCCGGCCTGGTCACGGACGGTTGCGGCAATGTCGCGGCGCGGGCCCGTGGTGTCACCTCGGGCCTGCTCGGCTGCCTGGTACTCGGCCATCCGCCGTACGCTGGCTCGGAAATCCGGATCCTGGGACATTTCTGCCAGTTCCACCCATGCCTGGACCTGCTCCGCCTCCGGGTCGCCAGGCAGCTCCGGGGTCATCGAGCGCATGACCCCCGCGAATACGGGCGCGGCGTCAGGACCGCCGAAGACGGCGTCGAGGAAATCGCCGATCAGACGTCGGCGTTCGTCCTCGGAGAGCTGGGCAAGTTTGTGCATAATATCCGTCTCCTCGGGGGTGGACCCGCGTTTGGCCACTGCCGTCAGCACCGCGCGCCGCAGGCGCAGGGTACTGATCTGTACCGCCAGTGCTTCGGCGTGCGCCGCGGCGACCTCGGGAAAAGAGAGCTCCCGGTCCATGACCTTCCGGATCGTAGGAAGGTCCAGTCCCAGTTCGCGCAGGGTTCGCACGAGGTCCAGGCGTGCAGCGGCATCTACGTTGTAAAGGCGGTAGCCGGCCGGGCTCCGGTCAGTCGGCGCCACGATTCCGCGATCGGAGTAGAACCGGATGGTCTTGACCGTGAGACCGGTCCGCTGGGCCAGCTCGCCGATCGAGTAGAGCGTGTCGTCGTGCATGCCCCCACCTTGGGGTCTCCCCCTAGTGGAGACTCAAGCCCATCCGTCTGCCGACAGCCCACCACTCCTTGTCCACAGGACTTGACTATTACTCCGCTCGTCGGACCGCCAAGTGGTGGGACTGGGGTAGCCGATGTCAAGGACGTAGAAGGGCTAGGCCTGCCCCCGGGCCCGGTGCCGCTTCGCGTACGACCAGGTCACCGCAGTCATCAGGGCCGGGATGGCGAACAGCGGCGCGAAGGTGAAGCCCCAGACGGTCTGTGCCGTACCGCTCGACATGTACGTCTGGCTCTCGACCGTGAAAGCGACCACGAGTTGCCACAGCGTCACCAGGACCAGGATGCCCGAGGCGGTCCAGGCCAGCGGGGCGAGGACTCTGGGGTGCAGCGGCCGCCACCGGTCGGTGACGAGCAGTACCGGAAACAGAGCGCCCAGCTCGATGAGGACCGAGAGCCCGACGACGTATGCGATGCCCCAGCCCGGGATGTCGAAGACGTCACGCAGAACCTGGTCGCTGTAGCCGACGTAGACACCGGACGCCATGGCGATGCGCCACAGGCCGGACGGGACGGCGCACAGAGCGATGGCGTGGGCGGCGCGGCGAGCCCAGACGGGCGCAGGTGCGGCGGCGGGGAGAGGGGTGGTCGCTGTTGTCGTCATGGCGTACATGCTGGCCGTGGACATCGCGGCCGCGCTTCATCCGCTTCGGCGGACCGTATCCGCCCTGCGGGTGAGGGCGCACCCGCCGAGGGAAGACCTGAGGAGGGCTCAACCGCCGTACGGGATGAGTTGCTTCCAACCGCCCGGCGATCGAGGACCTCGCGACCAACCCGGGAGCGCCGTTGGCAGCCCCTCGCGGGCTGACCGCCCGGCACTGAGGGGGCGGGCACCCTCAGGAGGCGGCTCACCGACTCGCGCTCCTCGGTCGTGTCGGTCGCGTCGGTCGCGTCGGTCGTGTCCGGGAGGGCGGAGCCTGGGTGGAACCGGCGACGGCTCCACCGATGAGGACGAGGCCGTCGGCGCCGATTTGTCGCCCGCTCCTGCCCCCGGTACGTCGAGAACGTCACGGTGACCCGCAAGGCCACGTGCTTCTCTGCGTACTCCGCCCGCCCCGTCTCACTCCTGACCCAACCGGGGCGACCTTGAGCCTGGGTACGCAACATTCTTGCGAGATTTGCGATAGTCTTGCGTTCATGACGCGACGACTTGCTCAAGTGGCCAAGAAGGTGGGAGTCAGCGAGGCGACGGTCAGCCGTGTGCTGAACGGCAAGCCCGGTGTCTCCGAGGCGACGCGGCAGTCGGTTCTTACCGCCCTGGACGTGCTCGGATACGAGCGGCCCACGCAGTTGCGCGGAGAGCGGGCGCGCCTTGTCGGGCTCGTACTGCCGGAGCTGCAGAACCCCATCTTCCCCGCGTTCGCGGAGGTGATCGGCGGCGCGCTCGCGCAGCAGGGGCTGACCCCCGTGCTCTGTACGCAGACCAAGGGTGGCGTCTCCGAGGCCGACTACGTGGAGCTGCTCCTTCAGCAGCAGGTGTCCGGTGTCGTCTTCGCGGGCGGGTTGTTCGCGCAGGCGGACGCGCCGCACGACCACTACCACCAGCTGGCGGAGCGCAAGATCCCGGTCGTTCTCATCAACGCCTCCATCGAGGGGCTCGAATTCCCGTGCGTCTCCTGCGACGATGCCGTCGCAGTCGAGCAGGCCTGGCGCCACCTCGCCTCGCTCGGGCACGAGCGGATCGGGCTCGTCCTCGGCCCCAGCGACCACGTCCCGTCGCGCCGCAAGCTCGAAGCGGCCCGCGCGGCGGCCGAAGCGGCCGGCGCGAAGCTGCCCGACGAGCATGTCGTCCGATCGATCTTCTCCCTCGAAGGAGGCCAGGCAGCAGCCAATCGCCTCCTGGAGCGCGGGGTCACCGGCATCGTGTGCGCCAGCGACCCGCTCGCCCTGGGTGCCATAAGGGCCGCTCGCCGGCGCGGGCTCTCGGTCCCGTCGCAGGTCTCGGTCGTCGGTTTCGACGACTCCGCCTTCATGAACTGCACGGAGCCGCCCCTCTCCACGGTCCGTCAGCCCATCGAGGCGATGGGGCGCGCGGCGGTCGAGCTGCTCTGCGCGCAGATCCAGGGCACGCAGACCGACCCCGGCGAGCTCCTCTTCGAGCCCGAGCTCGTGGTGCGGGGGTCCACCGCTCCGCCGCCGCTCGGCTGAGTCAAGTCCCCTTCCCTCTTTGATCGTTCCTCGGCTCCGGCGCCGGGGAGGCACTCCGCCTCCCCGGCGCCGGAGCCGTTTTGTCGTCCGGGCGCGTCCGTGCGCGTCCGCGCGCGCCCGGGAACCTCCGGCGCTTCGACGCTGACCTGCGCGGATGCGGTGCCCCAAGGCGAGGTCATGTCACGGCTGTTGACAAAGCGGTGACCTGATAGAAACCTGACACCCCGACGGTGCAAAAGATTAACGAAAAAGCTCAATAAGTCTGTATCCAGCCGTCATTCATTGTCAGAGTTCCGCTGGGTTCCTGGCGTGAGTCACTGCTTTCGGCGCGGCGCCGCGGCCCCAGCAGGCGGAGAGGCCCATATGAGAGGCAAAATCCTGAGCTGGCGTTTGACGGTCGGCATGCTGATAGCCGCACTGGTCGCCGTCGGACTCCTTCCCGTCCACGCACACGCGGCAGCCGCCGCCGGGCCCAACCTGGCGCTCGGCAGAACGGCCACGGCCGGCGGCGCCCACGGCGCGTACCCGGCCGCCAATGTCACCGACGGAAGCCAGGCGTCCTACTGGGAGGGCCCGGTCGGGTCGTTCCCCCAGTGGGTGCAGGTCGACCTCGGCACCGGAACCCAGGTCGACAGCGTCGTACTGAAGCTCCCCACCACCTGGGAGTCCCGTAACCAGACCCTCAGTGTGCTCGGCAGCACCGACGGCAGCTCCTTCACCACCCTCGCAGCCGCCCAGTCCCGCGCGTTCGCCCCCGCCCAGGCGAACACCGTGACCATCCCCGTCACCTCCGTCACCACCCGGTACGTCCGGATCCAGGTGGCGTCGAACACCGGCTGGAACGCGGCCCAGCTGTCCGAGCTCGAGGTCTACGGAGACGGCGGACCGGTCGACCCTCCGCCGCAGGGGACCAACCTCGCGCGCAACAAGCCGATCGAGGCGACCTCGACCACGCAGACGTACGTGGCCGCCAACGCCAACGACGACAGCGCCACCACCTACTGGGAGTCCGCCGGCTTCCCGTCGAGCCTGACGGTGAAGCTCGGCGCGAACGCCGACGTGACCGCCGTGGTCGTCAAGCTCAACCCCGACCAGGCCTGGGGCCCCAGGACGCAGGCGATCGAGGTCCTCGGACGTGAGCAGGGAGCCTCCGGCTTCACCTCGCTCAAGGCGCGGGCCGACTACGCCTTCAGCCCGTCATCCGGCCAGAACACCGTCACGATCCCGGTGACCGGCCGGTACGCGGACCTGCGCCTGACCTTCTTCTCCAACACCGGCGCCCCCGGCGGCCAGGTCGCGGAGTTCCAGGTCGTCGGCACGGCCGCGCCCAACCCCGACCTCACCGTCACCGACCTGACCTGGACCCCGTCCTCCCCCTCCGAGACGGACTCCGTGACGGTCGACGCCACCGTGCGCAACGCCGGCACGGCCGCCGCGCCCGCCACCACCGTCCAGGTCAGCCTGGAGGGCGCCGTGGCCGGTTCCGCCCCGGTCGGCGCGCTCGCCGCAGGCGCCTCGGCGACCGTCCCCGTCACGGTGGGCAAGCGCCCCATGGGCTCGTACACCGTCTCGGCCGTGGTCGACCCGACCGACACCGTTGCCGAGCAGGACAACAGCAACAACAGCCGGACGGCGGCGGCGAAACTCGTCGTCGGCCAGAGCCCCGGCCCCGACCTGCGGGTCACGGGGATCACCACCAACCCCGCCAGCCCCGCCGTCGGCTCCGCCGTCACCTTCACCGTCGCGGTCGACAACCGCGGCACCACGGGCGTCCCGGCCGGCTCGGTCACCCGCCTGACGGCCGGAACCACCACCCTGAACGGCACCGCGGGCGCGATCGCCGCGGGCCAGACCGCCACCGTCGCGATCTCCGGCACCTGGACCGCCACCAGCGGCGGTGCCACGCTCACCGCGACCGCCGACGCCACCGGGACCGTCGCCGAGACCGACGAGAACAACAACGTCTTCACCCGCTCCCTCGTCGTCGGACGCGGCGCGGCCGTGCCGTACACCGAGTACGAGGCGGAGGACGCCCGCTACGAGGGCACCCTGCTCACCGCCGACCAGAAGCGGACCTTCGGCCACACCAACTTCGCCACCGAGTCCTCCGGCCGCCAGTCGGTGCGCCTCAACTCCCAGGGCCAGTACGTGGAGTTCACCGCGACGAACCCGTCCAACTCGATCGTGGTGCGCAACTCCGTGCCCGACTCCGCCGCGGGCGGCGGGGCGGAGGCAACGATCAGCCTCTACGCGGACGGCGTCTTCGTCCGCAAGCTGACTTTGACGTCCAAGTACAGCTGGCTCTACGGCACCAGCGACGACCCCGAGGGCCTCACCAACCGGCCCGGCGGTGACGCGCGGCGGCTCTTCGACGAGTCCCAGGCGCTGCTCACCCAGACCTATCCCGTGGGCACGAAGTTCCGGCTCCAGCGCGACGCGGGCGACTCGGCGGCCTTCTACGTCATCGACCTGATCAACCTGGAGCAGGTGGCGCCCCCGGCGGCGAAGCCGGCCAACTGCGTCTCCATCACCGAGTACGGCGCCGTGCCCAACGACGGCATCGACGACACCGACGCCATCCAGCGGGCGGTGACCGCCGACCAGAACGGCCAGATCCCCTGCGTCTGGATCCCCGCCGGTCAGTGGCGCCAGGAGCAGAAGATCCTGACGGACGACCCGCTCAACCGGGGCCAGTTCAACCAGGTCGGCATCCGGGACGTCACGATCCGGGGCGCGGGCATGTGGCACTCCCAGCTGTACACGCTGACCCCGCCGCAACAGGCGGGCGGCATCAACCACCCGCACGAGGGCAACTTCGGCTTCGACATCGACGACAACACGCAGATTTCCGACATCGCCATCTTCGGGTCGGGCCAGATCCGCGGCGGCGACGGCAACGCCGAGGGCGGAGTCGGCCTCAACGGCCGCTTCGGCAAGGGCACCAAGATCAACAACGTCTGGATCGAGCACGCCAACGTCGGCGCCTGGGTCGGCCGCGACTACTCCAACATCCCCGAGTTGTGGGGTCCTGGCGACGGTGTTGAGTTCACCGGCATGAGGATCCGCAATACCTACGCCGACGGCATCAACTTCGCCAACGGCACCCGGAACTCCACCGTCTTCAACTCGTCCTTCCGCAACACCGGGGACGACGCGCTGGCGGTGTGGGCCAGCAAGTACGTCAAGGACACCTCAGTGGATATTGGATCCAATAACCACTTCCGCAACAACACCATCCAACTCCCGTGGCGCGCCAACGGCATCGCGATCTACGGCGGCTTCGGGAACACGATCGAGAACAACATCATCTCGGACACCATGAACTACCCGGGCATCATGTTGGCGACCGACCACGACCCGCTGCCCTTCACCGGGCAGACCCTGATCGCCAACAACGCCCTGCACCGCACCGGCGGCGCGTTCTGGAACGAGGACCAGGAGTTCGGCGCGATCACGCTCTTCGCGCAGGGCCAGCCCATCCCGGGCGTCACGATCCGGGACACCGACATCGTCGACTCGACGTACGACGGCATCCAGTTCAAGACGGGTGGCGGCGAGATGCCGGACGTGAAGATCACCAACGTCCGGATCGACAAGTCGAACAACGGCTCCGGCGTCCTCGCGATGAGCGGGGCGCGCGGCAGCGCGACGCTGACGGGCGTGACCATCACCAACTCGGCCGAGGGCGACGTCCTCATCGAGCCCGGTTCGCAGTTCGTCGTCAACCGGAACTGACCGTCACGCCACACCTCAAGCCCCCTTCACGCAACACCCTCACGCCACACCCCGTGCGGCGGCCCCGTTCCGGCGGGGCCGCCGCCACTGAGCCGTGCCTCGTCGCCGGTCGGGCACGAGGCCGAGATCGAGATCGAGGACTGAGAGGACAGATGAGCATCTTCTCCGACTGGAGACCACGGTTCCTGAGCGCCGTGGTCGCGACCAGCCTCCTGGCACTGGGCGGTCCCCTGGTGACCGCGCAGGCCGCGGGCGGCCCCAACATCGCCCTCGGCGACGCGGCCGCGGCCAGCAGCGCCGTGGCCGAGTACGGCGCCGGCAACATCACCGACGGCAACCAGGGCTCGTACTGGCAGAGCGCGGGCAGCAGCCTGCCCCAATGGGTGCAGGCCGACCTCGGCACCACGACCCGCGTGGACGAGGTGGTCCTGAAACTGCCCGCCGGCTGGGAGAGCCGTAACCAGACGCTCTCCGTCCAGGGCAGCGCCGACGGCACCAGCTTCGCCACCCTCAAGAACTCCGCCACCTACACCTTCACCCCGGGCGCGGCCAACACCGTCACGGTGACGTTCCCCGCCACCCAGACGCGGTTCGTCCGCGTCGACATCACCGCCAACACCGGCTGGCAGGCCGCCCAGCTCTCCGAGCTGGAGGTGCACGCCGCCGACGGCTCCTCCGTCAACCTGGCGAGCGGACGCACGCTGACCGCGAGCAGCCACACCGAGGTGTACGCGGCGGGCAACGCCAACGACGGCAACCGGGCCACGTACTGGGAGAGCGCCAACAACGCCCTCCCGCAGTGGATCCAGGCCGATCTCGGCTCGGCCGTCCGCGTCGACCGGGTCGTCCTGCGCCTGCCCTCCACCTGGGAGACCCGCAGTCAGACCCTGAAGATCCAGGGCAGCACCGACGGCACCGCCTTCACCGACCTGACCGCCTCCCAGGCGCACACCTTCGACACGGCCGGCGGACACTCCGCGACGATCACCTTCGACGCCACCACCACCCGGTACGTCCGCGTCCTGGTCACGGCGAACAGCGTCCAGCCCGCCGGCCAGCTCTCCGAGCTGGAGGTCTACGGCCCGCAGACCGGCGACACCCAGGCCCCGTCCGCGCCCGCGAACCTCGCCTACACCCAGCCCGCGACCGACCAGATCAGGCTCACCTGGAACGCCGCCACCGACAACGTCGGAGTGACGGGCTACGACATCTACGCCAACGGCGCCCTGCTCACCGGCGTCGCCGGGGGAGTCACCACCTTCACCGACACCCGGCCGGCGAACCAGACCGTCACCTACCTCGTACGCGCCAAGGACGCGGCAGGCAACCAGTCGGCCGACAGCAACACCGTGACCCGTACCGGCGACACGGGGGACACCCAGGCGCCCACCGCGCCCGCGAACCTCGCGCTCACCGAGCCCGCCGCCGGTCAGATCAAGCTGACCTGGAACGCCTCCTCGGACAACGTGGGCGTCACCGGATACGACGTCTACGCCAACAACACCCTCCGGGGCAGCGTGGCCGGCAACGTCACCACGTACACCGACACCCAGCCGGCCTCCGCCACCGTCACCTACCACGTCCGTGCCAAGGACGCGGCGGGCAACCAGTCGGCCAACAGCAACGCCGTGACCCGCGACGGCACCGGCGGTACGGGCTCCAACCTGGCGGTCGGCAAGGAGATCGCCGCCTCCTCCACGGTGCACACCTACGCCGCGGTCAACGCCAACGACAACAACGTGGCGACCTACTGGGAGGGCGCGGGCGGCAGCTACCCGCAGACCCTCACCGTGAAGCTCGGCTCCAACGCCGACCTCGACCGGCTCGTCCTCAAGCTCAACCCGGACGCCGCCTGGGCCACCCGCAGCCAGACGATCGAGGTCCTCGGCCGCGAGCAGAGCGCGTCCGGCCACAGCAGCCTCGTCGCCGCGAAGAGCTACACCTTCAACCCGGCGAGCGGGGGCAACACCGTCACGATCCCGCTCTCCGCCCGGGTCGCCGACGTCCAGCTGAAGTTCACCGCCAACTCTGGCTCCTCGGCGGGTCAGTTGGCGGAGTTCCAGGTCATCGGCGTTCCGGCGCCCAACCCGGACCTGGAGGTCACCGGGCTGACCGCCTCGCCCGCCTCCCCGGTCGAGTCGGACCCGATCACGGTCAGCGCCACCGTCCGCAACAGCGGTCCGGCCGCCGCACCGGCCAGCGCCGTCGCCCTGCGCCTCGGCGGCACCAAGGTCGCCACCGCCCAGGTCGGGGCCCTGGCCGCCGGCGCCCAGACCACGGTCAGCGCCTCCATCGGCGCGCGGGACGCCGGTTCGTACCAGCTGAGCGCGGTCGCCGACGAGGCGAACGCGGTCATCGAACAGAACGAGTCCAACAACACCTTCACCAGCCCCACCGACCTGGTGGTCAAGCCGGTCTCCAGCTCCGACCTGGTCGCGTCCTCGGTCACGACGTCGCCGTCCAGCCCCGCGGCCGGCCAGGCCGTCACCTTCAAGGTGGCCGTGAAGAACCAGGGCACCGTGGCGAGCGCCACGGGCAGCCACGGCATCACGCTCACCCTCGTCGACTCCACCGGTGCCACGGTCAGGACGCTGACCGGGGCGCACAACGGAGCCATCGCCGCCGGGGCCACGGTCGAGGTGAGCCTCGGATCCTGGACCGCCGTCAACGGCTCGTACACCGTGCGGGTCGTCCTCGCCGACGACGCCAACGAACTGCCGGTCAAGCGTGCCAACAACACCTCCACCCAGCCGCTGTTCGTCGGCCGCGGCGCCAACATGCCGTACGACATGTACGAGGCGGAGGACGGCACCGCCGGGGGAGGGGCGCAGGTCGTCGGCCCGAACCGGACCGTCGGCGACATCGCGGGCGAGGCCTCGGGCCGCAAGGCCGTGAACCTCGACGCGACGGGCGAGTACGTCGAGTTCACCACCCGCGCCGACACGAACACCCTGGTCGCCCGCGTCTCGCTGCCCGACTCCCCGGGCGGTGGCGGCATCGACTCCACGATCAACGTGTACGTCGACGGGGTGTTCAAGAAGGCGCTCCCGGTGACGTCGAAGTACGCCTGGCTGTACGGCGCCGAGACCGCGCCCGGCAACTCGCCGGGGTCCGGCGCCCCGCGGCACATCTACGACGAGGCGAACGTCATGCTCGGCGAGACCGTGCGGGCGGGAAGCAGGATCCGGCTGCAGAAGGACGCCGCGAACAGCCAGCCGTACGCGATCGACTTCATCAACCTGGAGCAGGTCGCGCCGGTCGCCAACCCCGACCCGGCCACGTACACGATCCCGGCAGGCTTCGGCCACCAGGACGTGCAGAACGCCCTCGACAAGGTACGGATGGACACCACGGGCACCCTCGTCGGCGTCTACCTGCCGCCGGGCGACTACCAGACGTCGAGCAAGTTCCAGGTGTACGGAAAGCCCGTGAAGGTCGTCGGCGCCGGCCCCTGGTACACGAAGTTCCACGCGCCCTCGACGCAGGACAACACCGACGTCGGCTTCCGGGCCGAGGCGGCGGCGAAGGGCTCGCTCTTCAAGGGCTTCGCGTACTTCGGCAACTACACCTCGAGGATCGACGGTCCGGGCAAGGTGTTCGACTTCGCGAACGTCACGGACATCGTCATCGACGACATCTGGAACGAGCACATGGTGTGCCTCTACTGGGGCGCCAACACCGACCGGATCACCATCAAGAACTCCCGGATCCGCAACATGTTCGCCGACGGCATCAACATGACCAACGGGTCGACGGACAACCTCGTGACCAACAACGACGCCCGGGCCACCGGCGACGACAGCTTCGCGCTGTTCTCCGCGATCGACGCGGGCGGCGCGGACATGAAGAACAACGTCTACGAGAACCTGACGTCGACGCTGACCTGGCGGGCCGCGGGTGTCGCCGTCTACGGCGGCTACAACAACACCTTCCGCAACATCCACATCGCGGACACGCTCGTCTACTCCGGCATCACCATCTCCTCGCTGGACTTCGGCTACCCGATGAACGGCTTCGGCACCGATCCCACGACCTTCGAGAACATCTCGATCGTCCGGGCCGGCGGGCACTTCTGGGGCTCGCAGACCTTCCCGGGCATCTGGGTGTTCTCCGCCTCCAAGGTCTTCCAGGGGATCAGGGTCAACCAGGTCGACATCGTCGACCCGACGTACAGCGGCGTGATGTTCCAGACGAACTACGTCGGCGGGCAGCCGCAGTTCCCCATCAAGGACACCGTCTTCACGGACATCTCGATCACGGGCGCGCGCAAGAGCGGGGACGCCTACGACGCCAAGTCCGGCTTCGGTCTGTGGGCCAACGAGATGCCCGAGTCCGGGCAGGGGCCGGCCGTGGGGGAGGTGACCTTCAACGGCCTTCAGCTGAGCAACAACGCGGTGGACATCCGTAACACCACGTCCACCTTCAAGATCAACGTCAACCCCTAGCGGGTCCGGCGGACATCACGGCCGACCGCCGGTCATCACGGGCAGGGACCCGGCGGCACCACGGGCGCAGGCCCGGCGAGGTCGGCGCGGGCGGCTTGCGGCTGCTTGCGCCGGCCTTGCGTGCGTGGGGGGCGATCGACCGTCAGGGACCCCGATTCCCCGGTCTCCTTCTTTTTCTTGTCAGGCAATTACGAAATCAGCGCGATATCTTGCGTTCACTTGTTGGGGGTGGTTGAGTGTGGCGCGCCCCACAAAACGCACCGGCGGTGGGGTGACCTCCACGTTCATGCCCGAAGGGGACCACCCATGAGAAGTGCCCGGTTCCGCCGTACGCGCCGCGCCAGCGCGGTCACCCTCGTCTCCGCGCTCACGCTGACCGCGCTCGCCGCCTGTGGTACGAGCAGCAGCGACAGCAACGGCAGCGGCGGTTCCGAGGGCGGCGGTTCGTCCGACCCCGCCGCTCCGCTGGACCCGAAGACCAAGGTGACGCTCACCATCGACTGCATGCCCCCGGCGGCGAAGGCGGCCGAGCTCAAGGAGTGGAAGGAGGACGTCGCCGCCTTCAACAAGACGTACCCCAACGTCACGATCGAGGGCCGCTCCACCGCCGGCCAGTGCCTCGAACCGCCCCGCTTCACCGCCATGCTCAAGGCGAAGTCGCAGCCGGACGTCTTCTACACCTACTTCACCGACCTGCCGCAGGTTCTCGACAACGACGGCGCCGCCGACATCACCGCGTACGTCAACGACAAGACGGTCCCCGCCCTGAAGGACATCGACCCGAACGTCCTCGGCTCGCTCAAGCAGGACGGCAAGCTGTACGGGCTGCCCACCAGCAACTACACGATGGGCCTGCTCGTCAACCGCAAGCTCTTCACGCAGGCCGGGCTCGACCCCGACGCGCCGCCGCGCACCTGGGAGGAGGTCCGCGCCGCCGCGAAGAAGATCGCCGGACTCGGCAACGGGGTCGCGGGCTTCGGCGAGTACAGCGCGGGCAACACCGGTGGCTGGCACTTCACCGCGCAGATGTACAGCGTGGGCGGCGAGGTCGTCGACGCGAGCGGCAAGAAGGCCGCCTTCAACAACGAACTCGGCAAGCAGGTCGCGAAGAACCTCCACGCCATGCGCTGGGAGGACGACAGCATGGGGAAGACCCAGCTGCTCAAGTGGGGCGACCTGCAGAAGCAGATAGCCACCGACAAGCTCGGCATGTTCCTCGCCGCGCCCGACGACATCGCGTACATGGTCCAGCAACTCGGCGCGAAGTACGAGAACTTCGGCATGGGCCCGATCCCCGGCGAGAAGGCCACCCTGGCCGGCGGCAACAACTACATGGTCAAGAAGGGGATCTCCGCCGACAAGATCAAGGCCGCCGTCGCCTGGCTGAACTTCAAGAACCTCACGGTCGGGAAGGGCCAGTTCGAGTGGTCCCGCGCCAAGGCGGACGGTCTGCCCGTCGGCGTACCGCAGCCCAACTTCTGGCTGAACGAGTCCAAGACCACGGATGACGCCGCGCGCGTGCAGCACGCCACCATGCCGGTCGCGAACTTCAAGACCTTCATGGACAACCCCGTCGCCGGCAAGGCGGAGCCGCCGAAGGCGCAGGAGGTCTACAAGGTCCTCGACAACGTGATGTCGGGCATCCTCACCAACAAGGACGCCGACATCGACAAGCTGCTCTCCACCGCCGAGTCGCAGGTGAACCAGGTCCTCGCCACCGGGTGACCGGATCCCGGGCAGGGGCGGCGGACCGAAGAGCCGCCCCGGCCCGGGCCCTCGGCCATCCACAGGACGACGACCCGGCAACCCCGGCAGACCAGCACCAAGGAGCGACGATGTCGGCCCCCAGCCTGACCCCGAGCAAGACGGGATCCCCCCGCCACTCCCCGCCGCGCGAGGCGGACCACGCGCCCCCCGGCGGGCGGTTCCCGAAGAGCCTGCGGCGTAACCTCACCGCCCACGGGTTCCTCATCGGCGCGGTCCTCTGCTTCGCGGTCTTCTCCTGGTACCCGATGGTCAGGGAGTTCTTCCTGGCCTTCCAGAAGACCGAGGGCGGCTCGACCACTTGGGTCGGCTTCGACAACCTCGTCACGGTCTTCAACGACCCGGCGTTCTGGCAGGCCTGGCGCAACACGCTCCTGTTCACCGTGCTCGCGCTGGTCTTCGGCTTCGCCGTCCCGTTCGTCGTCGCCCTCGTCATCAACGAGTTCCACCACGGACAGGGCTACCTCCGGCTGCTCGTCTACCTGCCCGTGATGCTGCCGCCGGTCGCCTCGGTGCTCCTCTTCAAGTACCTGTACGACCCCGGCTACGGCCTGCTCAACGAGCTGTTCACCTCGATCGGCCTGCCCGAGCAGCAGTGGCTCCAGGACCCCGACCTCTCCATGCTCTCCGTCGTCATCGCCTCGACCTGGATGAACATGGGCGGCGCGGCCCTCATCTACCTCGCCGCGCTCCAGTCCATCCCCGGCGAGCTGTACGAGGCGGCCGAACTGGACGGCGCCGGCCTGCTCCGCAAGATATGGCACGTCACCATCCCGCAGACCCGCCTCATCCTCTCGCTGATGCTGCTCATGCAGATCATCGCGACCATGCAGGTCTTCGTCGAACCCTTCCTGCTCACCGGCGGCGCAGGACCCGAGGGCTCCACCACGACGGTCGTCTACCTCATCTACCAGTACGCCTTCAACTTCAACAACTACGGTGCCGCGGCGGCGCTCGGCCTGCTCCTGCTCGTACTCCTGGCCGGATTCTCGGCCGCGTACGTGAAGCTCAGCCGCGCCGAGGACGAGTAGGACCGGGGAGACCAGCATGTCCACACGCACACTCATCTCGCCGTCACAGCTCGCCCGCCCCCGAGGCAAGGTCATCTACTGGACCGTCTTCGCCGTCGTCGTCGGCGGCTTCACCCTGGCGTTCCTCGGCCCCCTTTACTGGCTGGTGACGAGCGGCTTCAAGGACGCCCAGGAAGTGATCCAGACACCGCCGACCCTGGTGCCCGGGTCGTTCACGCCGGAGAACTACACGCGGGCCTGGGAGGTCATGGACCTCGCCACCCTGCTCTTCAACACCCTCTACTACGCGTTCGGCGCGCTCGCCTTCCAACTCGTCCTCGACGTGGCGGCCGCCTACTCGCTCTCCAAGCTGCGGCCCGTCCTCGGCAAGGCGATCCTCGGCCTGATGCTGGCGACCCTGATGATCCCGGCGACCGTCCTCGTCGTACCGCAGTACCTCACGGTCCTGGACGTGCCGGTCGTGGAACGCAACCTGCTCAACACGCCCTGGGCGATCTGGCTGCCGTCGGTCACCAACGCCTTCAACATCTTCCTGCTCAAGCGGTTCTTCGACTCGATCCCGAGGGAGCTGCTCGACGCCGCGTCGATGGACGGGGCCTCCCCGACGCGGATCCTGTGGTCGATCGTGCTGCCCATCTCGCGGCCGATCCTGGGCGTGGTGTCGATCTTCGCCGTCGTGGGGGTCTGGAAGGACTTCCTCTGGCCGCTGCTCACCCTCCCCGACCCGGCGAAACAGACGCTCAACGTCGGCATCTACTCGCTGTCCAACGGCGTGCCCGTGAACGTGCTGATCGCCGCGCTGACCATCGCCTCCGTACCGACCCTGCTCATCTTCCTGGTCTTCCAGCGCAACATCATGAGCGGTCTCACCGCCGGCGGACTCAAGGGCTGACCGCACCCCTTCCCGCCTCCGCACCCGCGCACCCCCAGGCCTTCGTCGCCGGCCCTCCACACGCCCCGCAGCGACCGGGCCGGCGACGAAGAACCCCGACCTGCCCGAAAGGACCGTCACGTGGCAGCCCCTCACTCGCACCGCACCGACGACTGGTGGCGCGACGCCGTCATCTACCAGGTGTACCCACGCAGCTTCGCCGACGGAGACGGCGACGGCACCGGGGACCTCGCGGGCGTCCGGGCGAGACTGCCCTACCTCGCCGAACTCGGCGTCGACGCCGTCTGGTTCACCCCCTGGTACCTCTCCCCGCTGGTGGACGGCGGGTACGACGTCGCCGACTACCGCACCATCGACCCCGCCTTCGGCACCCTCGCCGAGGCCGAGAAGCTGATCGCCGAAGCCCGCGAGCTCTCCATCCGGGTGATCGTCGACATCGTCCCCAACCACGTCTCCGACCAGCACGCCTGGTTCCGCGCGGCCCTGGCGGCCGGCCCCGGGAGCCCCGAGCGCGAGCTGTTCCACTTCCGGGCCGGCCGCGGGGAGAACGGCGAACTCCCGCCCAACAACTGGCCCTCGCAGTTCTCGGGCCGGACCTGGACCCGGGTCGAGGACGGCGAGTGGTACCTCCACCTCTTCACCCCCGAGCAACCGGACCTCAACTGGGCCCACCCGGCGGTCCGCCGCGAGCACGAGGACGTCCTGCGCTTCTGGTTCGAGCGTGGTGTCGCCGGCGTACGGATCGACTCGGCCGCGCTCCTTGCCAAGGACCCCGCGCTCGCCGACTTCGTCGAGGGCGTCGACCCCCACCCGTACATCGACCAGGACGAACTCCACGACATCTACCGGTCCTGGCGCGCGATAGCCGACACGTACCAGGCGGTCTTCGTCGGCGAGGTCTGGCTGCCGGACTCCGAGCGCTTCGCCCGCTACCTCCGCCCCGACGAGCTGCACACCGCCTTCAACTTCAACTTCCTCTCCTGCCCCTGGGAGGCGGCCCGGCTGCGCCGCACCATCGACGACACCCTGGCCGAGCACGCCCCGGTCGGAGCCCCGGCGACCTGGGTCCTCTGCAACCACGACGTCACCCGGACCGCCACCCGTTACGGGCGCGCCGACACCGGCTTCGACTTCGCGACGAAGGCCTTCGGCACCCCCACCGACCTGGACCTCGGCACCCGGCGCGCCCGCGCCGCCGCGCTGCTGACCCTCGCCCTGCCCGGATCGGTGTACGTGTACCAGGGCGAGGAACTCGGGCTGCCCGAGGCCGACATCCCGCTCGACCGCATCGAGGACCCCATGCA
The DNA here is from genome assembly GCF_032436795.1 of Streptomyces sp. P9(2023). Classification (NCBI taxonomy): domain Bacteria; kingdom Bacillati; phylum Actinomycetota; class Actinomycetes; order Kitasatosporales; family Streptomycetaceae; genus Streptomyces; species Streptomyces sp. P9(2023). The sequence continues at coordinate 106,533 of NZ_JAUPWM010000006.1, read as the reverse complement.
CGCCCGCTCCGAGGGCGTCGACCCCGGACGCGACGGCTGCCGCGTGCCGTTGCCGTGGACCGCCGAAGCACCCTCGTACGGCTTCGGTCCGGCTTCCGAGCCGTGGCTGCCCCAGCCCCGGGACTGGGCGCGTTACGCGGTGGACCGCCAGGGGAGCGACCCGGAGTCGATGCTCGCGCTGTACCGGACGGCGCTGGCCCTGCGCCGCACCGAGGAGGGTTTCGGCGACGGCCCGATGACCTGGCTCCCCGCCGGCGAGGGGGTGCTCGCCTTCGCCCGTACGAACGGTCTGGTCTGCGTCGTCAACCTCTCCGGTACGCCCGCCGCCCTCCCGCCGCACGAGCGGGTCCTCCTCGCCAGCGGACCGCTCGACGCCGAGGGGCGTCTGCCGCGGGACACGGGGGTGTGGCTGCGCGTCTGACGGCGAACAGCCACCGGTTGGCCGGGACTTGGCGCCACCTGGCACGATGTGGATCATGATGGAGGAGATACAGGCCCACGGAGAGGCGCTCGTCGCCGCCGCTCGTGCCGGCGACGCCAAGACCGCCCGTCGGCACACCGACTTCTTCGTGCTCCGCAAGCACGTGGACGAAGGCATCCCGTACTGGGAGCAGGCGGTGGCGGCCGGCGACGCCTTCTCGCACTACACCCTGGCCCGGTACCGGAAGATCCGGGGTGACCGGCAGGCCGCGGACGCGCTCTACCGCGCCGTCGCCGACCGGCACGCCGGATGCGCCTACGGACTCGGCGTACTGCTCCGCGAGGACGGTGATCCGGAGGCTGTCGAATGGTTCCGCCGCGGCTGGGAGGGCGGACGCCACCTCGACTGCAAGATCGAGCTCGGCAAGCTGATCGCCGCCGAGGGGCGTCTCGAGGAGGCGTCGAAGTTCCTGATGAGCGACATCGAGCTGGGCGACATCGCGGTCTTCCGCTGGGCGCAGCTCTTCGACTCGATCGGCGAGGACTTCGACCGTGTCGCGGCCGGACTCGATGCCGCCGAGGCAGCCGGGGACGGGGACGCCGCCGTCGAGGCGCTGCGCCCGCTCTTCGACCTGGAGAAGCACTTCCGCGACTACCCGGGTCTGACGATCGAGGCGGCCCGTCAGTACCGCAGGGCTTCCGGGCTCAGCGCCGCCGCCCGCGTGGACCACGCCGTGTTCCTGACGGAGACCGGCGGCGAGGAGTCCTGGCCCGAGGCCCGTGGCCTGGTGCTCCAGGCCCACGAGGAGGGCTACGAAGGCGCCGCGTACGCCCTGGGTGTCCTGCACGAGCAGCGCGGCGACCTCGGCGACGCCGAGCACTGGTACGGCCTTGCAGCCGCCAAGGGGCAGCCGCGGGCCCAATGGAACCTCGCGCTCCTCCACAAACGGCAGCGGCGGTACGAGGAGGCCGAGCGCTGGTTCCGGGAGGTCGGCGAGGACGACGAGGACGTGGTCGAGCAGCTCGCCCGGATCGCCGCGATCCGCGCGGGCGGCGGCGTCGGCCCCGGCAAGGACCTGCGCCGACTGCCCGGACTGCGTGAGCGGGCCGAGGCGGGCGACGTGCATGCCTCGTACGCGTACGGGAGGATCCTCGGCGACTGGGCCGGCGCGGACGACCTCCACCTGATCCGCTGGATCGAGCCCGCCGCGCTGGCCGGGCACGAGGATGCGGCGTACGACCTCGCGGAGCTGTACGGCGCGCTACGCCGGCCCGTGCTGCGCGACCGGTGGTACCGGACGGCCGCCGAGGCGGGCCACCACGACGCGTGCAACCAGATGGGGTGGCTCTCCGAGTACCACCGGGACTACCAGGAGGCCGAGCGCTGGTATGTGCGCGCGGCCGGCGACGGGTCCCCGCTGAACGCCATGCTCGCGGGCAAACTGAAGGCCCAGCGCGGTGCGTTCGCCGAGGCGGAGCCGTTTCTCCAGGTGGCCTGGGAAGAAGGTGGCGACTCCGCGTACCGAACGGAAGCCGCCGGGTACTACGGACTCGTCCTGCACCGGCTCGGCCGCCTCATGGAAGCCGTCGAGCCGCTGCGGACCGCCACGGCCCGCTGGGACGAGGATGTGAGCGCCCGCTACAGCCGGGACGACCTGGACGTGCTGGCCCGGACGGTCGACCCGGCGAAGGAGCTGGCAGCGGTGGAGGCGGCGTTGCAGGCCTGACGCCGCCGCTCGGGGGGTGCTGGGGACGAGGCGGTGAGGGCGTCTCCGGCGCACCCGGATCTACAGTCCATCGCAATGCTGGCACAGCGAGAACGCAGAATTCTGTTGAAGATGCGCAATTTTGCGACCAAAGCCTTGTGGTGGTGCACGAACGCGCCTAATGTCCCCACGCCGCCGGTGTTCCGCCGGCCGCCGAGCGACCTCCCCACCTGACAGAAGCGAGGCCCGATGCTCCCGAGCCGCCTCCGACCCCGGGCCCACACCGGCAGGAGAACCACCGCCGTCGTCTGCGCGCTCCTCGTCCTCGGCGTGAGTTACGACGCCGCCGCGGCCGCACCCGCGGCCGACAGCATCGGCCGACCGGTCGTCACCCGCGCCGCCCTCGACCCGGAGCTCGTCACGGGCCGCGGCGCCGACGTCGCCTTCGACGAGCAGGAGGCGGAGAACGCCCGTACCGACGGCGTCGTCATCGGACCGGACCGCACGCCGTACACGCTGCCCTCCGAGGCGTCCGGGCGCAGAGCCGTCCGGTTGACGCCCGGTCAGTACGTCGAGTTCGTCCTCCCTCGCGCGGCGAACGCCCTGACCGTCCGCTACAGCATCCCCGACGCGCCGGAAGGCGGCGGCATCACCGCGCCCCTGCACGTCACCGTCAACGGCGGCCACCGCACGTCGATGACGCTCACCTCTCAGTACGCCTGGCTCTACAACCAGTACCCCTTCACCAACGACCCCCGGGCGGACCTCCTCCACCCCGACTGGTGGACCACGGAGTGCTCCTGCGTCCCGGCGGCGACCACGCCGGCACCCCGGTTCGACAAGCCGTTCCGCCCCACTCACTTCTACGACGAGCAGCGCCTGCGCCTGGACAGGACGTACCGCGCGGGCGACCGCGTACGCCTCACCGTGCCGCAGGGCAGCCGCGCCGCCTGGACCGTCGTGGACCTGCTCGACACGGAGCTCGTCGGCCGGCCGTATGTCGACCACCGGGCCGTCAACGTCCTCGCCTTCGGCGCCGACCCGACCGGCCGGCGGGACGCCGCGCCCGCGATCGAGCGCGCCATCGCCTTCGCGCGGCGCGCCGACCGCGCCGTCTACCTGCCGCCCGGTACGTACCAGGTCAACCGCCACATCGTCGTGGACGACGTCACCCTCAAGGGCGCCGGCAACTGGCACACGATCATCAAGGGCCGCCAGGTCACCCTGGACGAGCCCGCGCCGGACGGCTCGACGAACACGGGCGTCGGCTTCTACGGCAGGAGCGCGGCGGAGGGCGGCAGCCGCAACGTGCACCTGTCCGGCTTCGCGATCGAGGGCGACGTCCGCGAGCGTGTCGACACCGACCAGGTCAACGCCATCGGCGGCGCGATGAGCGCGTCGACGATCGACGGCCTCTACCTCCACCACACCAAGGTGGGCCTCTGGTTCGACGGCCCGATGTCGGACGTGAAGGTGACCGACAACGTCATCGTGGACCAGATCGCCGACGCCCTGAACTTCCACACGGGTGTCACCGACTCGGAGGTGCGCGACAACTTCGTCCGCAACACGGGCGACGACGGCCTGGCCATGTGGTCGGACGGGACCGCGAACGCGAACAACACCTTCTCGCACAACACCGTCCAGTCACCGACCCTCGCGAACGGCATCGCGATCTACGGCGGCGGGAACAACACCGTCACGGGCAACCTGGTCGCCGATCCGGTCCGCGAGGGCAGCGGCCTCCACGCGGGCGCCCGCTTCGGCGCCGAACCGTTCACGGGTGCGCTCCGCTTCACCGACAACACGACGGTGCGCGCCGGCACCCTGGACCTCAACTGGAACATCGGGCTCGGCGCGATCTGGTTCTACGCCCTGGACAAGAGCCTCGACGCCGACATCCGGGTCACCGGCGACCACTACCTCGACAGCACCTACAACGCGATCATGCTGGTCAGCGAGTACGCGGTGAAGGACCGCTACGAGATCCCCGGCGTCCACTTCAAGGACATCCGCGTCGACGGCACCGGCACCTCGGTCGTCAGCGCCCGGGTGAAGGGCTCCGCGACCTTCGAGAACGTCGACGCACGCGGCGTGGGCGGGGTCGGCGTCAACAACTGCGGCTCGTTCAACTTCCCCGCCACCGGCTCCGAGTTCGCCCTGGAGGACCGCGGCGGCAACGACGGCGACTGGCTCGCGACCTGGCTGCTCCCCAACACGATCACCTGCAACGACCGCCCCCCGGTCGTACCGCCGCCTCCGCCGTCACGGTGGTGACGCGGGCAAGCGCCGCCGACTGGAACCCTGCGCCGGAGCCGACCACCCTCGACGGCACAGGGCCACGGCACAGGACCACGGCACAGCAGGACGGGTCAACACCTCGGGGGCCGGTGCCGACCCCGCCACCGGTGTGGCCTCGGTGTCACACGGACGTCGGGCGGCCGAAGAGCAGGTCGTACCCCGGGGGGAGTTGCATCAGGATGCGGTGGGTGAGTTCTCCGCCGGCGGCGTCCGAGGCCGTGCTGAGCACGGCGCCGATGTCCCACTGGGCGGTCTCGTCCGTGGCTCCCTCGATCCATGCGGCGGTGGCGCGCACGAAACGGTCGGGGGGCAGGGGCTCAGCGGCCTGAAGCGGGTTGAGCAGGATCAACGAGTATGTCTCGGGGAGCCGGGCGGCGAGTTCGGCGCGTTCGCCGCCGACCAGATGGGCGCCGAGGAGCGCCAGGACCACACGGGCCGCGCGGTCGGCCTCCTGGATGGAGTCGTACTTTCCGCGTTCCTGCACTTCCTTGAGGAACAGGTCCTTGAGCATTGCTGCTCCCCTCGTGAGAGGCGGAGGGAGGGGGCGGAGGACGGCGGCACGGGAAGGGGAGGAACCGTGCCGCGTCCTCCGCTGTGGAGCCGACGGTGCGGCTCGGCTCAGCCGCTGATCTCCTTGCGCTCGCCCCGGCTCTCGATGGTGATCTTGCGGGGCTTGGCATGCTGGGCGATCGGGATGCGCAGGGTCAGCACACCCGCGTCGTAGTCGGCGGCGATGTGCTCGGTGTCGAGCGTGTCGGCCAGCATGATCTGCCGGGAGAAGACACCCAGCGGCCGCTCGGAGAGCTCCATCTGGACGTCGTCCGTGTCGGCTGCCGGACGCCGCTCGGCCTTCACGGTCAGCATGTTCCGCTCGACGTCGATGTCGATCGCCTCCGGGGAGACTCCCGGCAGATCGAAGGCGACGACGTACTCGTCACCCTTCTGATACGCGTCCATCGGCATCGCGGACGGCCTTGACCAGGTGCCGGGCGTCAGGAGCTGCTGGGTGAGCCGGTCGAGCTCGCGGAAGGGATCGGTGCGCATCAACATCACGAACACCTCCAGTCGGTTCAGTCAGCATCTGCCAATGCGCTTCACCTCACTTCCGTTGTAACATGTCATCCATCTGATGACAAGAAGGAAGTCATCGAAAGGATGACAGGCGGAGGAATCCTGTGACCGCGAGTGACGAGAGCCGGGAAATTCACCGGGAGATCCGCCGCGAGAACACCCAGGGTGAACCGGGCGGCGGAAACGGCGACGCGCGTCGCGCGAGCCCGGAATCCCTCCTCGCCGCCACCGCGGCGCTCGACGTCATCAGCGCGGCCCTGCGTGCGGCACGCATTGCGGACCCCGGCGCGACCAACGCCGAGCCGGGCGACGACGGGCCGGGCGACGACGGGCCGGGCGACGACGGGCAGGCCGAGAACAGGCAGATCGAGGACGGGCCGGGGCGGGCCCTGGCCTCCCTGCTCCTGCTGCGCGAGGTACGCGACGAGCTCGGCACGTGGGAATCCCACCTCATCGAGGCGGCCCGCCGAGCCGGGGCCAGCTGGGCCGACCTCGCCCACCCGCTCGGCGTCGCCAGCCGACAGGCCGCCGAGCGCCGCTACCTCAGGCTCCGACCGGGTGCCGATGGCAGCACCGCCGAACAACGCGTCAAGGCAACCCGCGACCGCCGCGCCGCCGATCGCGCGGTCGTGATCTGGGCCCGAGGCCATGCGGCCGACCTGCGCCGGCTCGCCGGACAGATCACCGCCCTCACCGACCTTCCCGAGGCGGCACGGGCGGCCCTCGCCGACCTCGACCGCGCCCTCGCCGAGGATGACGCCGCCGCGCTCGTCGCCCCCCTGGCCGCAGCCCGCGACCACCTTCGGGCCACGCGCCCCGATCTCGCCGAGAGCATCGACCGCCTCATCCTCCGCGCGGAGCAGCTCCGTCGGGACAGTACGGATCAGCGCGGTACGACCTGAGTGACCGCGTCCCCGCCCGCGTAGAGAGGGAGTCGAGAGGCGTACGCGCAGGCAGGCCTCGGGAGCGGGGCCCCATGGCCCGGAGGCGCTCGTTCCGGCAGGGGCGCTTCGGTCGCGCCTTCTCGGTGCCCATGTTCACGTCAATGGCTCCTGTCGGTGGTCAAGCGCACGAGCTGGGGCGGATCCGGGCATGCAGGGCCTGCGAGCGTGCGCTGCGGAGGTCGTCGGGGTCCGTAGTGCGGGTTACCCAGGCGATGTGACCGTCCGGGCGGATGAGTGACTCGGTGATGCCGTCGAGAGTGAAGTGCTTGTCGTCGGCCTTGGCGGTCAACGACCGCACCGGGCTTGGCAGGCGCGTGTGACTGAAAGGATCCGGGCTGCCCGTGTTCGTGCCATGGCCCAGGTCCTGACCCGCTGGACACGCGACCGCGGTTCAGTAACCTCCGCCGAAGTGCCAGGAGCCGACGTCGCGGTAGTGGATCGGGCCTGGGCCCCGGGCCGTGTTGCTGGCGACCAGGTGGAGGCGTGGGGTCGGCCAGGGGTGGCCGGTGAAGGTGTCGAGTTCGGAGGCGGCGTCCAGCACGCATGTGGGATCGCTTCGGCGGGCGCGTGCCAGTGTGAGGTGCGGGCGCAGCGGGCGGTCCTCGATGGGGATCCCGCACGCCTTGACCACGGCGCGTACCTCGGAGGCCAGCAGGTGCAGGCCTTCGAGGTCGCCGTCGATCCCGCTCCACAGCACCCGTCCGTCGAAGTGTCCGCCGCCGCGCAGCGCCAGCTTCAGGGGGCTGCGTGCCGCCGCCAACTCCGCGAGCGGCGGCTGGAGGAGCCGTACGGTCGCGACCGGGAGTTCGCCGAGGAACGCCAGGGTGATGTGCCAGTCCTCGATGCGGTTCCACCGCATGCCCGGGTACGCCTCGTAGGCCGGCCGCAGCGCCCGGGCCAGCTCCGCCTTCGCGTCGTCGGGCGGCGCGAGCGCTATGAAAACCCGGACGGTCGAGGTCTGGTTCTGATCGTTCACGGAAGCCTTCGTATCGCACCGCGCCGCTGGAGTCATGCGGGGGGTCCGAACTCCTGCTCCGCCCAGATGGTCTTGCCGCTCCGGCTGTAGCGGCTGCCCCAGCGGGTCGTGAGCTGAGCCACCAGGTAGAGGCCGCGGCCGCCTTCGTCGGTCAGCCGGGCCCGGCGCATGCGGGGGTGGGTGGCGCTGGGGTCGGACACTTCGCAGATCAGCCGGCCCGCGCGGATCAGCCGTATCCTGACCGGCCCGCCGGCGTACCGGATGGCGTTGGTGACCAGTTCGGTCAGCACCAGTTCGGTGGTGAAGGCCAGCTCCTCCAGTCCCCACGTGCGCAGGTGTGCCGCCGCGGTCTCCCGCATCGTGCCCACCGCGGCCGGATCGGCCTCGACCTCCCAGGCGGCCACGTCCTCGGCCGGTACGGCCCGGGTACGGGCGAGCAGCACGGTGACGTCGTCCCCGAGTCCGGCGGCAGGACGACCCGCGACGATCTCCCTGCCGAGGTCGCGCAGCGACCCGCCGAGGGCGCCGGGGCGGGCCAGGTGACCGGCCAGTTCGGCCATCCCCGCTTCCAGGTCGCCGTCCCGGTTCTCGATCAGGCCGTTGGTGTAGAGGGCGATGACTGTGCCGGGAGCTACGTCGGCCTCCGTCGTCTCGAACGGCAGACCGCCGACGCCGAGCGGCGGGCCCGGGTCGACCGGCAGGTACGAGACGTTGCCCTGCGGATCCGCCACCGCCGGCGGTGGATGCCCGGCAGATGCCACCACGCACGTCCGGGACACCGGGTCGTAGATCGCGTACGCGCAGGTCGCGCCCGTGGAGGTGGAAGGATTGCGGTCGCGCCATCCGTCGTCCCAGGCGTCCCGGCCGTCGTCCTCGGAGTCCTCGTCCGCCGGGTCCTCGGGTTCGGCGACCAGCTGGGCGACCAGATCGTCCAGGTGTGTGAGTAGTTCGTCGGGTTCGAGGTCGAGATCGGCGAGGGTGCGGACGGCTGTGCGCAGTCGGCCCATGGTGGCGGTGGCCGCGAGTCCGTGTCCGACGACGTCCCCCACGACCAGGGCGACCCGCGCGGAGGACAGCGGAATGACGTCGAACCAGTCTCCCCCGACGCCGGTCGAGGTGTTGGCGGGGAGGTACGTGCCCGATGTGGTCGCCGCCACGGTCTCGGTCTGCCTGGGCGGCAGCATGGCGCGCTGCAGGCCGACGGCTGCCCGGTGCTCGCGGGCGAAACGGCGGGCGTTGTCCAGGGCGAGGGCCGCGCGGTCGGCGATCTCGCGCAGGAGGTCGTGGTCGGCCTTCTCGTACAGGCCACGGTCGGCGTGCCGGCCCACTGACACCCGGCCGAGGATCAGTCCTCGCGCGCGCAGAAGAGCGGTCATGGTCATCGGGTAGCCCCCGGTGCCGGTGCCGGTGTCCGCGATCGGGGGTGCGACGCGCGCCACGCTCGAGGCCCGCGGGCCGTCTCCCTCCGCGGGCTGCCCCGCGACGGCCGTACGGCGCAGCACCAGCCGGCCCTCCCCGTCGGGTAGCGGTTCCTCGCCCGATGACACGGTGTCCGCGATCTCCACGACGGCCAGGTCGGCCAGACCGGGTACGAGCGCCGCGGCCAGTTCCGCACACGTGTCCTTGACCGAGAGCGAACCGCTGACCGAGGCCGTGGCGTGGTGCAGCAGTGCCAGACGCTCGCCCGAGCGGCGCAGTTCGGTGACGTCGGTGAAGAGGGCGGTAAGCCCCAGGACCCGGCCGTCGGGAGCCTGCAACCGGAACGCCGAGATCGTGATGAACACTCCGCCGGCGGGATCCTCGACGGTCCGCAGTAGCTGTTCGGCCCCGACCAGCGGCCGACCCGTGCGCAGGACCCCTCGTAGCTGCGCCTCCACCGGCGCCGCGTCCCCGGGCCACAGGAAGTCCGACAGGCGGCGTCCCCGCAGGTCGGGCGGTACGCCGGTGTAGGGCAGGAGATGGGTGTTGGTCCGGAGGAGCCGGAGGCCCGGGTCGAATACGGCGAGCCCCACCCGGTCCTGGAGGAACAGTTCGTTGATGAACGCCCGGTCCTGGTTCCAGCGGGTGGCCAGGGCCGCCGGGGCCGCCAGGACGAGGCACCAGGCCTCGTCTCCCGCCCTGTGCTCCCTGTGCCCCCGGTGCTCTCTCGCACCGCCGTGTCCGTCGCCGCCGTTGAGTCCGAACGTCTTGAAGACGACGGGCAGGTCGTCGCCCCCGCCGGTACGCAGCACGGCCTCGCCGCGCCGTTCCCCCTGGGCGTACGCCTGCACGAGCGCCGGCCAGGAGAGGGGGTTCGCGAGGAGGGCGCGCGCGGGTCGGCCGACGACGTCCGCGGCGGACCGGCCGAGCAGGGCCCGGGCTTCCGGTGTCCAGCCGCTCACCACTCCGCGGGTGTCGAGCAGGGCGACGGCGGTCTCTTCGGAGAAGGGCGGGAGGCCGCCACCGGGAACCGAGGTGCCGTTCACGGTGCCGCCTCCTTCCGGCCGTACCCGCGGTCCCGAGCGTGGTCCTCGCCGCCGTGGCCCTGGTCCTGGCCCAGCCGCAGACCCTGCTCCTGCTCCTGGTCCTCACCGGGTGGGGGTTGGGCGCGGGCGATCAGCAGAGCGACATCGTCGTGGCCGTCAGGGCGTCTCAGCGCGCCGAGGAGCAGGTCACAGGTTTCCTCCAGAGGAAGGGAGGAGGACTGCGCGAGCAGATCGGTGAGGGCCGCCAGCCGGACGTCGATGTCCTGGTCCCGGGTCTCGACCAGGCCGTCCGTGTACAGGACCAGGGTGTCACCGGGGGCGAACGGCAGCTCCACGGTCTCGAAGGGGACGCCGCCCACGCCGAGGGGCGCGCCCGTGGGCAGGTCGAGCAGGCGCGGGGCCAGGCCGGCCGGCACGTGCACGGGCGGAGGATGCCCGGCGCAGGCGAGGCGGCAGCTCCTTCGGTGGGGGTCGTACACGGCGTACACGCAGGTGGCCATCGCGTCGTCCAGATCGGCGGCGGTACGGTCCAGCTGGTTCAGGATCACCGCGGGGGCGAGACCGAGGCCGGCGAGCGTGTGCGCCGCGGTGCGCAGCTGCCCCATCGTCGCGGCGGCGTTGATGCCGCTGCCCATCACGTCACCCACGACCAGGGCCGTCTTGTCGTCGGGCAGCGGAATGGCGTCGAACCAGTCCCCTCCGACCTCGACCGCCGCCGACGCGGGCTGGTAGCGGGCGGCGACATCGAGCCGCTTCAGGCGCGGAGGGCCGTGCGGAAGCAGATGGCGCTGGAGCGCGAGTGCGGCCTGGCTCTGGTGCCGGTACCAGCGGGCGTTGTCGATCGCGACCGCGGCGCGGGCCGCCAGCTCGCCCGCCAGCAGTACGTCGTCCTGGTCGAACGCCGCCGAGTTGCGCGCGCGCTTCAGGTCGAGCACGCCGAGGACGACACCGCGGGCGCGCAGGGGGACGGCGAGGTAGGAGTGGATGCCCGCCTGCCGCAGGAGCGCCGCGGCGGAGCCGTCACGCGCGATCCGGGCCAGGTCGCCCTCCGTGACGTGCTCGACGAGTACGGGCCGGCCGGTCCGGGCACACCGGGTGACCAGTCGCTCCGTGTCGTAGCGGGCCGGTTCGCCGACCGGGTCGGCGGCCGCCTCGGCCGGGCTGGGGTACGCGGCCTTCACCGCGAGCGCGCGGAACACCGCCGTCCCTGGAGCTGCTCTGGTGCCCTGGAGGTGCGGTCCGGCCAGGATGGACTCCAGGACGTCGACGGCCGCGATGTCGGCGAACTCCGGCACCACCAGGTCGGCGAGTTCGTGGGCGGTGAGGTCGAGGTCGAGCGTGGTGCCGACGCGCTCGGAGGCGTCCGCGACGACCGCGAGGCGGCGTCTTGCCTGTGCGGCGGCCTTGGCCGCGTGGTGTTGGTCGGTGATGTCCACGACCGAGGCGGCGACCCCGATGACGAGCCGCCCCGGGGTCTGCAGGCGGTAGAGGGACATCGACCACACCTGCTCGCTTCCGTCGGGCCCGTCGGGTCCCCGCAGGGTCCGTGCGAGGACGGGGGTCCCTGTCCGCAGGACCTCTCGGAGCGTCGACTCCAGCGCGTCGACGTCGGGCGACGCCACCGCCTCACGGAACGTACGGCCCAGATGGCTGGCGGCGGGCCGGCCGTCGATGCGTTCCAGCGCCGGGTTGACCAGGATGAACCGGAGGTCGGGGTCCAGGACGGCCAGGCCGATCGGCGAGTGGGCGACCAGTCGGGAGGAGAGGGAGAGTTCCTGTTCCACGCGCCGCACTGTGGTCCGGTCGGAGGCCAGACCGAGGGCGTAGAACCGTCCCTGATCGTCCTGGAGCCGGGTGTTGCGGATCTCGACCGGGATCGTGCGGCCGTCCTTGTGCCGTACCGGGAAGACGCCGACCCAAGGCCCGCCGCCCGCGATCACGCGCTCGAACAGGGACAGCACCAGGTGCCGGTGACGGTCCTCGACCAGGAGCCGGGCGGCGGGCCGGCCCAGGGCCTCCTCCGCCGGGTATCCGAAGACCGTCTCCGCCTGCGGGCTCCACAGGACGATGCGCCCGGACGCGTTCAGTACGATCGCGGCCACCCCGAGTACGTCGAGAAGACCGCCCGGTTCCAGAGCAAGGTCACTGCCCGCCGCGTCCGGGCCTGCAGGAAAGGCCGCCGCGCTCATCCAGACCGCATCCCTCCTCAACGCAGGTCCGCGTCCGCGTGCGCAGCGGATGCACGGGTCCCCTCCATCATCCCGCTGCGGGGGCGGACCGCCAGTCGTCGTGCCCCCGGCGTCGCGGTCGTCGGCGCGGGCAGCACGCCCGATGAGGAAGCCTGCGGCGGATGCCGTCCGACTGCGGGTGTCGTGGCACAGTGGCGGTATGTGCGGCCGCTACGCCTCCACCCGTAGTCCTGCGGATCTGACCCGACTCTTCCAGGTCACCGACTGGCGCCCCGAGGAAGCACTGGCGCCCAGCTGGAACGTCGCGCCGACCGACGAGGTCTACGCGGTCCTCGAACGCGTCGCGCGGGACGAAGAGGACCAGGTACGCCGTGAACTACGGGCGCTCACATGGGGCCTGGTGCCGTCGTGGGCGAAGGACCCGAAGGCCGGTGCCCGGATGATCAACGCCCGGGTCGAGACCGTGCACGAGAAGCCCGCCTACCGGCGCGCCTTCGCCAAGCGGCGCTGCCTGCTGCCCGCCGACGGCTTCTACGAATGGGAAACGGTGAAGGACGAGGCGACGGGCAAGCCCCGCAAGCAGCCGTACTTCATCCACCCCAGCGACGGTCGGCTGATGGCCATGGCAGGTCTGTACGAGTACTGGCGCAACCCCGACGTCACGAGCGACGACGATCCCGGCGCCTGGCTGATGACCTGCACGATCCTCACCACCGAGGCCACGGACGCAGCCGGCCGCGTGCACCCCCGCATGCCGCTCGCCCTCGCCCCGGACCACTACGACGCCTGGCTCGACCCCCACCACCAGAACACCGAAGACCTCCGCGCCCTGCTCACCCAGCCCGCGGACGGCCGGCTCGACGCCCGGCTCGTCTCCATGGCCGTGAACAACGTCCGCAACAACAGCCCGCACCTCCTCGACGCAGTCACCTGACGCGAACGCGTGGAGGTGGCGCCGCCGGCACGCGGCCGGCGCGCCGGCCGAGGCCTCGTACCGCCCTCAGCCCCGCAGCCCCGTGACCTCGCCGACGTGGCGCAGGCTCGGTTCGAGGAGCATCGCGTGGAGTCGCTGGAAGACCTGCCGGGCGGCCACCGCGTTCCAGTCCGCCGGGAGGAGTTCCGTCGGCAGCCCCGGGTCCAGGTACGGCAGGCGACGCCACTGGGTGAGCAGCGGGACGTAGTGCCGGAAGGCCTCGGCGGGCTCAGGTTCCGCCTCGGCCGCTGCCATCCGCGCGGCCACCGGGGCGTACGCGTCGGTGAACTCCGCGTACTGCTTCTGGATCGCCGGGAAGTCCCACCACGAACTCACCGTGCCCGGCAGGTCGCTGAAGGCCGCGTACTCGGCGGCGAACAGGTGGACGTAGTCGCTCAGGCCGAGGCGTACGAGCATGCTCCGGGCGTCCTCAAGCAGCCGGCCCGGCGCCAGCCACACGCCGGGGGCGATGTTGCCGAAACCGAGCCAGGTCAGGCGGGTGCGCAGCTGGTAGCGGTGGGACCGCTCCGACTCCGGTACGGAGAACACCGCCATGGCCCAGCCGTCCGCCAGGTCGGCGGGTTCCAGGCTGGCGAAGATCCGGCGGTCGCCCTCGTCGAAGACCGGGAGGACGTCCGGGCTCAGCCGGTACCCGGTGGCGCCCCGGCGCTCCGGTTCGAGGACTCCGCGCTTCTTCAGCCGGGAGATCGCCGAGCGCACCGCCGGGCCGTCGACGTCCAGTTCGCCCATGAGCGTGATCAGGTCGGCGATGGAGATCCAGCCGCCGAGTTGGCGCAGGAACGCCCCGTAGACCGTGTTGATCAACGAGCTGGGCCTGAGGGGGCTGTCCGACATGATCGCCTTCCGTTGTACGCGGTCGCGATCATATCGGGGCCCCTCCGGGCCTTGAGGGGTCAGGCGTACGCCCCCGAGAGCAGGTGCCCGGCGCCCGGGGCGACGGCCGGAAGGTCCAGGGCGCGCAGCATCTGGTGGGCCGTGCACACGGCGGCCGACACCACCGGCTTGCCCAGCAGCTGCTCCGCTTCCTCGATGACGCCCAGCGAGGGCATCTGCACACAGGCCGAGAGGACGACCGCGTCGGCGTCGGTGTGGTCCAGGGCGCGGGCGAGGCCCGGCAGCCTGGCCGGGTCGTGGGCGGCCACGTCCAGGTTGTTCGGGATCTCCAGAGCCTGGTGGTCGAGGACTTCGATGCCCTCCCGGGTGAGGTAGTCGACGACGGTCCGGGTGAGGGGCCGCATGTACGGGGCGAGCAGGGCGATCTTCCGGGCGCCGATCGTGTTCAGTCCGTGCACGAGCGCGCCCGCGCTGGTGACGACGGGCGCCGGGGCACCGTTCTCGACCGTGCGCAGGTGCAGCCGCTCCTCGGAGACCCGGTGGTAGCCGGGTCCCATGCTCATGATGGCGACGAGACAGGCGTAGCCGAGTACGTCGACGCGCGCGTCGGAGAGTTCCACGGCGCACCGGTCGGAGTCGGCGTCCATGGCCTTGAGCTGTTCCGGCGTCACCTGCGTCATGCGCATCCGGCTGGAGTGGAAGGTGAAGCGCTCGTCGGGTGCGACGGCCGCGCGGGCGCGCAGGATCGCGGGGACCTCGGTCTCCATGGTGACGTTGGAGCTCGGCACGATCTGGCCGATGCGATAGGTGCGGGGCGGCACGGGTACTCCTCGGTTCTCGTACGGATATGTGGGACGGGGATCAGCGGGCGTCGACGACGGGGTTGGCCAAGGTGCCGACCAGCTCGACCGTGGCCTCCACCGTGTCACCGGGTGCCAGGAACTCGGGCGGGACCATCCCGGCCCCGACCCCCGACGGCGAGCCCGTCGCGATGACGTCGCCGGGCTCCAAGGTCACACCCGAGCTGATGTCGGCGATCAGACGGGCGATGGGGAAGAGCATGTGCCGGGTGTTCGACTTCTGCTTGGTGACGCCGTTGACACGCAGCGAGAGGTCCAGTGCCATGGGGTCCGGGATCGCGTCGGCGGTGACGACCACCGGGCCGAACGGCGCGTACGAGTCCTGACCCTTGGAGAAGAACCACTGGCCGGAGCGGCGCTGGTCGCGGGCGCTGATGTCGTTGACGATGCTGAAGCCGAAGATGTGGTCGTACGCGTCCTCCTCGCTCACCCGGAACGCGGTACGGCCGATGACGACGGCGAGTTCGCACTCCCAGTCCAGCTGGCTGGTGAGGTCGGCGTTGTGCAGGATCGGCGCCCCCGGTCCGGTCACAGCGGTGGCCGGCTTGCTGAACAGCACCGGTCGGGGCGGGAGTTCCTTGTCGGTGTCGAGGCTGCGGCTGGACTCCTCGACGTGCTCGACGTAGTTGAGGCCGACCCCGATGATCTTGCCGGGGCGGAAGGGGGCGGCGAGCCGGACGTCCTCCGTCCGGTGGACGGCGTGGGCCGGCAGGTCCGCGCCGAGCAGCCGGCGGGCGGTGTCCAGCGCGGCGGGACCGGCCTGGACCAGGCCGAGCAGGTCGTGCGGGAGCGGGACGCCGGCGTGGTCGGCGAGGGCGGCGAGGTCGAGGACCTGGCCGTCGGTCTCGACGCCAAGACGCGGTGCGGCGCCGTCGGGGGCGGTCGTGAAGGTCAGCAAACGCATGGCAGGGCTCCTCTGGCTGGGTCAGGCGGTGGGGTCTGCGGTGACCGGCTGGTGGCCGCCGTTGTCGGGGTACGCCTCTTCGCGGTGGAAGCCGAGCGAGCGCATGACGGGGAAGTCGTTGAAGGAGAAGAGGCAGGCGTCCTCGGACGGGTCGAGGTTCCGGTGCTCGTGCCACGCCCAGGACGGGACGCAGAAGATGTCCCCTTCCCTCCACTCGAAGCGCTGTCCGGCGATCACCGACGCGCCCCGGCCCTTGGCGACGGTGTAGATCACCGAGCCCGTGTGCCGGTGGGCCGCGGTGGCCTGACCGGGGCGCAGCAACTGCATGTGGGCGCCCATGGTCGGCATCACCGAGCCGCCGGTCACCGGGTTGGTGTACTCGGCGATGACGCCGTCGTACGGAGAGCCCTCGGTCGCCCTGCCGAGGGCGCGCAGGGCCTCGTACGTCGGCTCCCACGGGTAGGCGAGCAGCGGCGAGTAGGGCCGGGTCCACTTCTCCGCCCCGT
The DNA here is from genome assembly GCF_032436795.1 of Streptomyces sp. P9(2023). Classification (NCBI taxonomy): domain Bacteria; kingdom Bacillati; phylum Actinomycetota; class Actinomycetes; order Kitasatosporales; family Streptomycetaceae; genus Streptomyces; species Streptomyces sp. P9(2023). Next base: position 90,363 of record NZ_JAUPWM010000006.1, on the reverse strand, counting down.
ACGGGAGGAGGGTGCCGGAGTAGGTGAGTACGGAGGAGTTCACCACCTTCCCGGGGGTCTGGTAGAGCTCGGGGTGCACCTCGTAGAACCCGGCGTCCAGGGCGTTGACCAGCGGGATGTCCAGGCCGTCCTGCCAGATCACCGGTGCGTCGGTCCCGTCGTTGCCGTGCTCGTGCCAGGTGCCGTTCGGGGTGATCGCGAAGTCGCGCGGGCCGACCTTGAGCTTCTGGCCGTCGACGATCGTCCAGGCGCCGGTGCCCTCGTGGACGAAGCGCAGCGCGGCTGCCTGGTGGCGGTGGGCGGTCATCGCCTCGCCGGGGCCCATGATCTGGAGCCCGGTGTAGAGCAGGCCGGCGGCGGCGCTGACGTCCCTGCGCCCGGGGTTGACGAGCATGACGACACGGCGCCCCGCGTCGTCCGCCTGGACGAGGCCGAGTGCCTTGTGGACGAGGGGCCGCAGGTCCGCGTAACGCCACAGCGTGGGAACGGACTTGGGCTGGGGGTACCAGGGCTCGATGTCGTTGGCGACGGTCCACAGGGCGCCCGCCTCCAACGCCTCGAGTTCGCCGTAGTACGCCGTGAGTTCGGGGGTGTCGGAGACCCGGGCGCGGCCGAGCATGGTGTCGTCCTGCTCGATGGTCATACGTCCTCCTCAGGTGCGGTGACGGGCAGGGGCCGCGTCCGCGGTGCGGTGAAGGTCACGGGTGGGCGCGGGGTGTTGTCGACTTCGAGGCGGAAGATGTCGAAGCGGTTGTAGTGACCGGTGATGTCGTGCATCTGCTTGGGCTGGATGCAGCGGCCGAGGTCGATCTCGCCGTAGACGATGCCCTCCTCGTCGACGAGCGGCTCGGTGACGGGGCGGCCGTCCGGGCCGAAGATGCCGGACAGAGCGCTGCGCGGCCGCTGGAACAGGGCGCGCAGCTCCTCGTCGTCCCCGGCGAGGGCGTCGACGATCTCGGGCGAGACGGTGGAGCAGGCGACGACGGAGAAGACCTTGCCCTCGAAGCTGTGCGCGGCCGTCCGTACGGCGATCGCGTCGGCCATGTCGTAGTCGGCCGGTGCCACGGGCAGTGCGATGTAGCAGGAGGCGTGGACGAGTTCGCCCTGCGCGAGGAGGGTGAACCGGGCCAGGGTGTTGGTGTTCTCGCCGCAGGCGAGGGCCCCGAGCGGGCCGACCGGTGTCGGGTGCACACGCAGTGAGCTGCCGTCGCCGCCGGTCCAGGTGAGCTTCTCGGCCCAGGTGGGCACCAACTTGCGGTGCACACCGAGGAGTTCCCCGTCCGGGCCGACGGTGAGCAGGGTGTTGTAGAGGACGCCGAGGCTGTGGGCGGCGCGCTCGTTGACGCCGATCACGAGCACCACCCCGTACTGGCGGGCCGCGGCACGCAGGGCATCGACGTACGGGCCGGGGATGTCGACCGAGGCGCGCTGGAGGCGCTCGAACCAGGGCGAGCCCTGGACCGGGTTCATCGTCCAGTTCCAGTACGGGTATCCGGGGACGAACACCTCGGGGAAGACGACCAGCCGGGCCCCGTTCCCGGCCGCCTCGGCGATCAGGGCGACCGCCTTGTCGACGGTGGCGGCGGGGTCGAGGTAGACGGGCGCGGCCTGGACGGCGGCGGCCGTGAAACGGGGCAGGGTGTCGAGGGCCGGCGGCGGGGGAGGGGGCTGTCGCATCGGGTTCTGCCCTTTCATCGGGCGCGGGAGGCCGTGGCCACTTCGGTGGGCGCGGAGGCGGGTGTCGGCACCGAGGCGGCGGGTGTCTGCACCGAGGCCGGTGTCGGCACCGTGGCAGTGGCGACGCGCGGCAGCCAGCGCTGGTGCACGGGGGAGGCGGGCCGCCTCAGCAGTTCGAGCCGCGGAGGCACCCGGTCCGTGCGGGCGGCGGGCGGACGGCCGCTGCCCGCGCGCCAGGACGGCGCCCACGGCGCCGCCGGACCCCGGTAGCCCTGCGCCGCGGCGGCGTGCAGCGTCCACAGCGGGTCGTGGAGCTGGGCGCGGCCCACCCCGCACAGGTCGGCGCGGCCGGCCAGGATGATCGAGTTCACGTCGTCGTACGTGGAGATGGCGCCGACGGCGATCGTCGGGACCCCGGTCGCGTTACGGATCAGATCCGCGTACGGAGTCTGGTAGCTGCGCCCGAAGCGGGGCCGCTCGTGCGCCACGACCTCGCCGGTGGAGACGTCGATCGCGTCGGCGCCCGCCTCGGCGAGAGCGCGGGCGACGCCCACCGCGTCGTCCTCGCTCAGACCGCCCTCCGCCCAGTCGGCTGCGGAGATCCGTACCAGCAGCGCCTTCCCCGACGGCCACGACTCCCGTACGGCACGCAGCACTTCCAGCGGGAAACGCAACCGCCCGGCCAGCTCGCCGCCGTACTCGTCGGTGCGCCGGTTGGTCAGCGGCGAGAGGAACCCGGAGAGCAGGTGCCCGTGCCCGTACTGGAGCTCCAGGGCGTCGAACCCCGCCCGGTCGGCGCGTTCGGCAGCCCTCACGAAGTCCCGTACGACCACGTCCATGTCGGCACGCGTCGCCTCACGGGGCACCGGGCCCTGCTCGTCCCAGGGCAGCGCCGAGGCGGCGAGCGGCGGTCCGGCGGCCGCGCGGCGCCCCGCGTGGGTGAGCTGGATGCCGAGACACGCGTCGCTCTGGCCGTGCACGAAACCGGCGATGCGCCGCCAGGCGGCCTCCTGTTCGTCGTTCCACAGACCGGGACATCCCGGGTCCGGGCGGGCGTCGGCGCCGACGGCGGTCATGCCGGCGATCACCAGGCCGGCCCCGCCGAGTGCCTGGGTGCTCAGATGGACGAGGTCGAAGTCGCCCGGGACACCGTCGCGAGCCGTGGCGAGAGCGGTCGGCGGTACGACGACCCGGTTGCGCAGCCGCAGACCACCGATCCGGAACGGCCGGAACATCGGCGGGACGGGCGCGGTGGTGTTGACGGCGGTGGTGAACGCCTCGTCACGGACGCGCAGGTTGTCGTACGTGACGCGACGACTGCGGGTCAGCAGGTTGAAGGCGAACTGGTGCGGATCCTGGCCGGTGTAGCGGTCGATGTTCTCGAACCACTCCAGGCTGGCCTGCGCGGCCCGTTGGGTCGACTCCACGACCGGCCTGCGCTCGTCCTCGTACGCGGCGAGCGCGGCCGGGACGTCGTCCGGGTGCTCGTGCAGGCAGGCCGCGAGGGCGAGGGCGTCCTCCATCGCGAGCTTGGTGCCGGAGCCGATGGAGAAGTGCGCGGTGTGGGCCGCGTCCCCGAGCAGGACCACGTTCTCGTGGCGCCAGGTGCGATTGCGTACCGTCGTGAAGCGGAGCCACTTGGAGTTGTTGGGCAGCAGCCGGTGGCCGTCCAGGTGCCCCGCGAGGATCTCCTCGCAGCGCCGGATGCTCTCCTCGTCGCTGGAGCCGGGCGGGTACGCGCGGTCGGCGGACTCCGCGAACCCGGCGCGCCGCCAGGCGTCCTCGTCGAGTTCCACGATGAAGGTGGAGCGGGTGTCGTCGTACGGGTAGGCGTGCACCTGGAGGGTGCCGAAGTCGCGCTCCTCCACGACGAAGGTGAAGGCCTCGAAGACCTTGTCGGTGCCGAGCCACATGTAGCGGCCGGACCGCTCGTCGAGGTCCGGGCCGAAGGTGTCGGCGTAGGCGGCGCGGGTGGCCGACCGGACGCCGTCGCACGCCACCACCAGGTCGTACTCGGCGGCGAGCCGCTCGGCCTGCGGCGCCTGCGTGCGGTAGCGGACGTCCACGGCGAGGGCCGCGCAGCGGTCCTGGAGGATCCTCAGCAGGTTCCGGCGGCCGAGCGCGGCGAAGCCGTGGCCGCCGGAGGTGAGCGTCCGGCCCCGGTAGCGGACGTCGATGTCGCTCCAGCGGGCGAACTCCGCCGACATGGCGGCGTGGATCTCCGGGTCGGCGGTCGCGATGCCGTCGAGGGTCTCGTCGGAGAAGACGACCCCGAAGCCGAACGTGTCGTCGGGGGCGTTGCGCTCCCAGACGGTGACCTCCCAGTCCGGGGAGAGCTGCTTGGCCAGGGCCGCGGAGTACAGGCCGCCGGGCCCTCCTCCGATGACTGCTACGCGCACGGGGTACCTCCTGTGGTTCCTGTGATCAGCTCGGGGGCCTGCGGGCCCGCCTTCGTGAGGACCTCGCGGACATCGGCCGGCCACGGAGTGGTACCGGTGGCGCGGGCCGCCGAATGGGCGATGACCATGCGGCCGGTGGCGGCCTCCGCGCCCTCCTCGCCGAGGACGGTGAAGGCGTAGTGCAGGGAGCTCACGCCGACCTTGGTGACGCGCAGTTCGGTGCGGACGGCCTCGCCGAACCAGAGCCGGGCGCGGTAGTCGGCCTCGAAGTGCACGCGGGGCGTACTGCCGAAGAGGTGGGAGAGCCCCAGGCGGCGCAGCAGCACGGCCTCGGCCGCCTCGACCCAGCGCACCACCGTGGAGTGGTGGTAGTGGCCGGCGGCGTCGGTGTCGGGCCACTCGACGCGGCGCTCGACCGTGACGCTGGGCAGGTGCGGGACCAGCGCCTCGGGGGCTCCGTCTGCGCAGCCGCCGGTCGCGGGGTCCGCGCGGGAGTCCTCGGTCGGGGCGAGCTCGGCACGGGTGTCCGCGGTCGCGGCGAGCTGCGTACGGGTGTCCTCCGCGCGGGCCTCGGCCCGCGCACGGCCGCGCAGTTCGCCGCGCTGGAGCTTGCCGTTGGCGGTCCTCGGGAGTTCCGCGACGAACTCGACGGCCCTCGGGTACTTGTACGGAGCGATGGCCTGCTTGACGTGCGTCTGGAGTTCGCGGGCGGTGGCCTCGGCCGCGGGGACACCGTCGCGCAGGACGACGTACGCCTTGACGAGCATGCCGCGCTTCTCGTCGGGGGCGCCGACGACCCCGCACTCCTCGACGTACGGGTGGGCGACGAGGGCCTTCTCGACCTCCGGCCCGGCGATGTTGTACCCGGAGGAGACGATCATGTCGTCGCTGCGGGCCACGTACCAGAAGTAGCCGTCGGCGTCCCGGATGTAGGTGTCGCCGGTGATGTTCCAGCCGTTCCTGACGTACGTGGTCTGCCGCGGGTCGGCGAGGTAGCGGCAGCCGGTGGGACCCGTGACGGCCAGGAGTCCGGGCCGGCCGTCGGGTACGGGATCACCTTGTTCGTCGACCACGGCGGCGCGGTATCCGGGGACCGGCAGCCCCGTGGAGCCGGGCCGGATGTCCTCGTCCGCGGCGGATATGAACACGTGCAGCATCTCGGTGGCGCCGATGCCGTCGATGACGCGCAGGCCCGTGGCGGCGTGGAACTCCTCCCACACGGCGGCGGGCAGGGGTTCCCCGGCGGACACGCAGCGGCGCAGGCCGGACAGCTGCCCGGTCGCCCCGGCGGCCATGATCGCCCGGTAGGCGGTGGGCGCGGTGAAGAGCACGGTCACGCCGTGCGCGGCGACCAGGTCGGCCAACTGCTCGGGCCCGGCCTGCTCGATCAGCAGCGTCGCCGCGCCCACGTGCAGGGGGAAGACCACGAGCCCGCCGAGGCCGAAGGTGAAGGCGAGTGGCGGTGTGCCGGTGAAGACGTCGTCGGGGCGCGGTTTCAGGATGTGCCGGGAGAAGGTGTCGGCGTTGGCGAGGACGTCCCGGTGGAAGTGCAGAGTCGCCTTGGGGCGTCCCGTCGTCCCCGAGGTGAACGCGATCAGCGCCACGTCGTCGGCCGCGGTCTCGACGGCGGTGAACCGGCCCTCCTTCGCGGCGCAGAGGGCGGTCAGATCGCCCTCGTCGGGCCCGCCGTACGGGATCACCGGCAGGCGGGCCGGGGCCGTCGGGGAGGGATGTCCGGGCGAGCCAGGCACGTCCGACGCCGCTTCGAGTTCGGCGAGGTAGCGGTGGTCGCACACGGCGACGGTCGGACGGCTGATCTCGCACAGTTCGGCGAGTTCGGCCGAGCGCAGCAGCGGCATCGTCGTGACGGCCACACCGCCGGCCTTGAGCACGCCGAACCAGGCGGCGACGAGCCAGGGGTTGTTGGGGCCGCGCAGCAGGACGCGGTTTCCGGGCCGGAGCCCGTGGTCCTCGGTGAGCACCTGGGCGACCTGGTCGGCACGCCGCTGGAGCTCGCCGTAGGTCCAGCGGTCGGTCGGGGTCAGCAGACAGGGACGGTCGGGGCCCCAGCGCTCGACGGCGTCGTCGAGCAGGCTGCGGGCGCAGTTGAGCCGGTCGGGGTAGTCCAACTCCGGTAGCTCGAAGTGCAGTTCGGGCCAGAGAGAGAAGTCGGGCAGCCGGTCGCGGCAGAAAGAGTCGGCATGAGCCGAGGGGGAGAGCTCCATGGGGCGGCACCTCGATCAGGGAGCAGCGGGGGAGACGGTGCAAGTATCTCGACATTTTGGCGTCCGTCAAGATTCCGCGATATTTCAAGTCCGCCGCGCGCCCCATGGGATCGGCGCGCGGTGCGCGAGCGGCTCAGGAGGCGGGGACGCGCAGCCGCACGGACTTGCCGAACTCGTGGACCAGTACGGCGAGTTCGCCGCCCGCCTCGGCGGCGAGGAGCTGGATCAGGAGCAGGCCGCGCCCGCCCTCGGCGTCCGGATCGACCTCGGCGGCGGGTTCGGGCAGTCGGACCGGGCCGGCCGCGCCGTCCGTGACCTCCAGGCGTAGCCAGCCCCCGCCGCTGGAGACTCCGACGCGCATCCGGCCGGTCGAGGCGGTGGCGTGCCGGACGACGTTGCCGACGAGTTCGCTGACGGCCAGCAGCAGGGTGTCCGCGATGTCGGCGGCTATCCGCCAGCCTTCGAGCACGGCGCGGACGCGGGTGCGGACCAGGGGAACGGTCGCGGGAGTGGGCCCGGAAACCCAGCGCGCGAAAGCCCTGACGGGGCTGGGGGAGGGGGTGGGGCAGGGGGTGGACGCGGTCGCGTGGGCGTGGACGGGGGCCGGAACGCGGGGGGCGGAGTGAGCGGTGACGGCGAGCATGACGTGCTCCCAGAGGGGGTGCGCGACGGGAACCGATGGTCACTCGTGTAACCAACTCGAGAATCGGACAGCTGACGGGCTTGTCCTCAGCTGAAACGCGTCGCTAGAGTTTTGATAACACGTGTAACACGTTACGTCTCCCCGGGCGTCGCGCGCAAGCATTTCGGACAAAACGCTACGAACCCGGGGCCGGCAGAAGGGCCGCAATGACGCAATCCCACCCGGCCGAGCTCGACCTGGCCGACATGACCTGGCCGCCCCCGCCCTACCAGCCCCCGGTGGCGCCCGTGACGGACGAGCACGGGGTGCGCCGCTTCGAGGGGGTCACGTACGCCACGACGCCCGGCTACCGCCCCCGGCTCCTCGACGTCCAAGTCCCCTCCGGAGAAGGACCGTTCCCGGCGGTCGTCTGGATCCACGGCGGCGGCTGGCTGGACGGCGACCGTCGCTACCCGCCGCCGACCGTGCCCGCGGCCCTGCTCCACGGATCGGTCCTGGCCGCCGGGCTCGCGCTCGTCTCCATCGACTACCGGCACAGCCTCGAAGCCCCCTTCCCGGCCCAGCTGCACGACGTGAAGGCCGCCATCCGTTACGTCCGCCGGTTCGCCGACGTCCTCGGCATCGACCCGGACCGGCTGGCCGTCTGGGGCGAGTCGGCGGGCGGCCACCTGGCGGCCCTGGCCGGCCTCGTCGGCCCGGGCAGCGAGGACGCCGAGGCGCTGGAGGGTGCGCACGGGGTGGGCACCGGGGAGACCGGTGTCCGGGCCGTCGTCGACTGGTACGGGGTCTCCGACCTTGTCGCGCTGGCCGGTCACCCCCTGCCGGGGATGCCCGCGGGCGCCGAGTTCCCCGACCCGTACGACGCCCTGCTCGGCGGCGCCGAGGCGGAGCGCCCGGCACTGGCCCGGGCGGCGAGCCCGGTGACGTACGCGAAGGGCTCCACCCCGCCGCCGTTCCTGCTGGTCCACGGCACGCGGGACGGCCTGGTCCCGTTCAGCCAGAGCGAGGCGCTCGCCGAGGCCCTGACGGGGGCGGGTGGCGAGGTGACGCTGCGGCCGGTCGAAGGCGCCGACCACATCTTCCTGGGCTCCCCGGACATCCCGGAGATCGTCTCGGAGAGCGTCGCGTTCCTGGCCCGGCATCTGGACGCGAGCTGAGGCTCACGCGTCTGGACGTCGCGGCCTGAGGCTCACGCGCGTTTCCAGTCCCGCCCCGCCCCGCCCCGCCCCATCTCACCTTCCGTCACACGTCCCGCTCTGCCGCGGGGTCCGGTCCACGCCGGGCCCCGCGGGAACGTCGAGCACCCAAGAGCCGCGGGTACCATCCCCGTGGTCGCGAGAGGCACTCATGTCCAGGAATCCGGTCACCCCGTCCCCCGCCGCAGAGAGACCGACCGAGGCGGTGGCGTCCGCGCGCCGTCCCGGTGTCCTCGTGGCGGCGCTCCTGCTGCTCGGCGTCTCCGCGCTGCCGGCCCTCGCCATCCGTCCCGACCCGGCGAACCCGCCGTTCCAGGGCCTCGACGACCAGTGGCTGGCCTGGATGGGCGGCCCGCACGACGGGCTGTACTGGATACCGGCCGCGGTCCTGAACTGGTTCGGCGGCCCGCTGGGTGTCGTCGTACCGCTCGCCCTGCTCTTCTTCCTGCTCCTGCGCAGACGGTGGACCTCGGCCGGCTTTCTGCTGGGTGTCTACTTCGCCGGCAACCTGCTCGTCGTCCAGGGCCTCAAGCGCCTGGTGGACCGGCCGCGTCCGGCGAACCCCCTGGTCCGGGTCGACCACGGCTCGTTCCCGTCCGGCCATGTGGCGGGCGCTGCGCTGCTCGTCGTACTCGTCGGCGTCCTGCTGGTCCCCGCCGCGCGCAGGCGGGCATGGTGGCTCGGAGGCACGGTGTTCACGCTGGCCATGATGTGGAGCCGTACCTGGCTCCACGCGCACTGGCTCACCGACACGGCGGCCGGAGCGGCCGCCGGTGCGGGCGCGGGCCTGCTGGCGTGGTGGCTCTGTGCCCCCGCGCTGGCCCGGGAATCCGACCGCGGTGGCCGGGAATCGGACCGCGGCGGCCGGGGGGCCGCCGCGCCCGTCACCCCGGAGGCCGCGCCCGCGATTCCATGACGGAACGAGGCGGCTTCCGGTCCGTGGAACGCACGGACCGGGAGCCGCCTCGCGTGGCGCCCGCCACGCGGGCTCAGGACGTCTGGCGGTGGACGAGTACGGCCTCTATGGCGGGGAGTGGCGCGGTCGAACCGGTCTCGATCAGTTCGTGCAGGGCGTCCGCGATGTGCGCCGGTGAGGCCAGGTCCAGGCGGATCGTGCTGAGTGCCGGCTGCTGGAACGCGGAGAGGACGAGGTCGTCGGAGCCGATGATCGCCACCTCGTCCGGTACGGCGATGCCTTCGGCCTGGAGCGCGTGCAGCAGCAGCGCGGCGTACTCGTCGTTGTAGGCGAAGACGGAGTCCAGGTCCAGGTCCGTCCAGCGCCGGGCGAGCGCGGCCGCCGACTCGCGGGTGTAGGCGAGCTCCACCGGGGTGACGGTGGCCATGTGTCGGGCGGCGACGGATTCGGCCCCTGCGAGGCGCGGCCGGGCGAAGGCGTCGAGGCCGCGCTCCTGGGGCATGACGACGCCGATCCGGCTCCGCCCGCGGGAGATCAGGTGCTCGGCGGCCGTGGCCCCGATGAGGCCGTGGTCGAAGCCGATGGTGTGGGCACCGGGCACGGGGCGGGACGCGAAGGCGAGCACTCCACGCACCCCGGCGCGGCGCAGCACCTCGGTGGCCTGCGGGGTGAGGCGGTCGCCGTCGAGGGCGACGACCGCGGCCGGACGCAGTTCCGCCCAGGCCCTGGCGGCGTCGACGGGGTCGGTGAAGCGGCCCGCGTGGAGGACGGCCGTGTAGCCGCGGCGGTCGAGTTCGCTGTGCAGCTCGTCGACCCAGTCGCTGACGAGCCGGCCGATCGCGGAGATCGACGCGGGCATCAGGACGAGGTTGCTGCGTCCGGCGCGCAGGGACCGCGCCGCGGCGTGCGGGACGTATCCGAGCCGGTCGGCCGCGTCGAGGACGCGGTTACGGGTGGTCTCGCTGACCCGGTGGCCCGGCGTGTTGTTGAGGACGAAGGAGACGGTGGCGCGGGACACCCCGGCGAGGCGTGCCACATCGGCGCTCGTGATCGAGGCGGGGACGGGGGTTTCTTCGGCCATGACGTCCCTCGACGCTCCCTGCGCTGAAATCTGCCTGCGGTCGTGTGGTTCTTCCCCTCCGAGGTTACACGAGTTAGATCACGAGAGCGGTGGGCCGCGCACGAGAGTGCGGGGCCCACCGCTGTTCCGTCGTTCCCTCAGCTGTGACGCGGGTGTTCGCCTGACGCCGGGAGGGTCGACGCAACCGTCCCGTGCAGGCGACGCGAGTCACCGGCGAGGTCCCCGAGGGCGGTCACGACCGAGTCGAAGCGCATCGTGGTGCGCGTGTCCGGGCCGTACGGGTCCCACCTCGGCATCCGCGGGTGGTTGGGGTCGCCGGTGCGGGCGAAGGCGATCCACGCCCGGTGCATGGTGTCCGCCAGGCCGTCGCGGACCGTGGGGTCGAGACCGGCCAGGAACGGCGCCGACCATTGGTCGAAGTTGGCGAAGGTGAAGGGGAGTTCGAGGCAGTGGGCGGCGCCGAGTCGGCCCTCGTGCGCGGGCGTGGGGAGGTCGAACTGGTAGGCCCACACGGGCCTGCCCGACTCCGCCCTTGCCTCGGCGAGTCGCAGTGCCGGGACGCGGAAGAGTTCGTCCGTGATCAGGTCCATCAGGACGTCGGCGGGGCGCGCGCCGGGCCGGGAACGTTCGTACGCCGCGTACACCCCGGGCGCGGCTTCGGCCCCGAAGGTCTCGGCGATGCGGGCGGTCACCTGCTCCCGGCCGGCGGCGGCGTACCCGGGGTCGAGGGCGAAGCCGAAGTTGGCCTCCTCGCGGGTCCAGCCGATCAGCACGTCGATGCCGGTCGCGGCCGCGTGCAACAGGGCCTCCACCGGGTGGCGCGTCAGGGTGACCCCGTCGACGACGGGCAGGAACGGGGTCGGCCAGTAGCCCCAGCGCGTCGTCCGGGCGAACAGCCCGCCGGTCGCACCCATCAGTGCGGGCCACGGAACCTCGCGCAGTTCCGTGACGGTCTTGACGCCGGCCAGTTCCATGAAGGCGGCGGTCCGCTCCAGGTACGTGTCCGGGCCGGGGAGGTCGAGGCCGAACGGCGGGCTCTGCAGGATCACGCGCTTGATCAGCCCCTGGGCCTCGGGGAGTCCGGCGAGGGCGGCCGTGGACAGGGCGCCACCCGACTGCCCGGCGACGGTGATGTTCTCCGGGTCGCCGCCGAAGGAGGCGATGTTCGCGGCGATCCAGCGGAGGGCGGCCAGCTGGTCGCTGAGCCAGGGGTTGCCGGCGCCGTCGGGGTTGCCCTCCTCGGGTCCGGTGTAGAGGTAACCCAGCGGTCCGATACGGTAGTTGACGCCCACCACCACCAGGTCGCCGTCCCGGGCGAAGGTCTCGCCGGAGTAGTAAGGCAGCGATCCGGAGCCCGAGACGAAGCCGCCCCCGTGGATCCAGACGAGCACCGGGCGGCGGGCCTCGTCGGCCGCCGGGGTCCAGACGCTGAGGGTCAGGCAGTCCTCGTCGAAGGGCGGCGATCCATGGCCGCCGAGGACCGGATCCCCGCCTTCCATGTACAGCTGCGGTGCGCTGGGGCCGTCGGTGGTCGCGTCCCGGGTGCCGCTCCAGCCGGGGTGCGGGCGGGCGGGGCGCCAGCGCAGGTCGCCGACCGGGGGAGCGGCGTAGGGCACGGCGCGGAACACGGCGACCCCGCCTTCGACCGCGCCTCGCAGGCGCCCCGCGGGGAGATCGACCAGCGTGTGATCCGGGCCTGTCGTGAGTGCCATGAGCCAATCCTTCCGGGATCGGGCGCCGAACACGCGCCGACCCGATCGAGGGTATTGCGTAAAATGGTCGACCGTCAATGTTGCGCGATATTGCGATCCTCGGCTCGTCACAGCCAGAGGGTGTTGGTCGCCGTCCGCTCGGCCTCGGTCTTCAGCAGGGGTGCGAACACCCGCCAAAGGACCAGGCAGGCACCGGCGCCGGCCAGCGCGCCGGCGAAGGTGTCGCTGAGCCACTGGGCGTGCAACCAGGTGCGGCTCCACATCATGGTGACGACGTACGAGGCGCCGAACGGCCACCACCAGCGCCGCGCACGTGGCGGGAACACCACCACCGCGACCACGATCATCAGGGTCACGGCGCTGAAGGCCTGGCCCGAGGGGTACGAGCCGTCGTTGACGAGGACCCAGGGGTGGGGCGGTCGGGGGCGGTCCGCGAGGGTCTTGAGGGGCAGGACCACGATCGTGCCGGCGAGGACCGCGGTCGTGAACGCGAACAGGGCCGAGCGCCAGCGGCCGTAGACGCAGAGGCAGCCGCTCAGGGCCAGAGGCATGATCGTGCCGAGCGGCCCGCCGAGCCGGTCGAGGACGGTGGCGAGATCCGTGGCCGCGTCGGTGAGGGAGCCGTCCGTCGAAGCCGCCCAGCTGTCGTCGAGCGCCTGGAAGAACGGGCGGTCGGTGACCCGGAGCAGCAGTCCGATCAGCAGTGACGCGACGAGGAGCGCGATGCCGACGGCGAGGGCGTGGCGCGGGGGAGGTGTCGGGAGGTGGTGGTGCGGGCCGCGAAGAGGGTGCGCGGGGAGCGGGGGTGCGACGGCGTCGGGTGAGTCGGGTGGGCTCTGCATGGCGGGCCTTTCGCGGTCTTTCACCCCGGGCGGTGGGGCACGCGGACGAGCGGGCGCGGGGGTGTGCGGAGGGGAGGTGCGGGGGTGCGCGGAGGGGTGCTGCGCGGAGGGGCGCGCTCGGTGCACCCGAAGGCGGGGCGGGGTGTCTGTCGAACGGGACGTTCGGAAGGGGTGTCCGGAATCCGGCGGCGTTCGGAAGGTGCGCGCTCAGGCGGGGTGTGCGAAAGCGTGGAAGCGAGGGGTGCGCCGGCGGGGGAGGCGCGGCGGTCGCGAGGCCATGGGCCGGACGATCGTACGGCTGGACGGTCGTACGGCTGGCGCGGCCGGGTTGGCGCAGCGGAGCCGTGGGGTCGTCGCGGTGCGGCACGGAGTATTGCGGATGTGTGACCGCCGCCACAAGAGCGAGATGGTCTCGAGGCGCGATCGCCCTGGTCGGCACCGCCAACGAGCCGGTTACACGTGCCCCACGTGCGATTCTCCGATCGGTCACGATCTGTGCAACGACCTTGCGCAAGGCCTAGCCCGACGCGGGGATGGGTGCTACACAGTGTCCAAGCGCTGCTGGTAACACGTGTAACAACACGTTCCGGCCCGTAACCGTCCGCGGCGGTCCTCCGGTGACACCGCCGCCCCCCGCGACCGCTCACGTGGCGTACCCCTCATCCGCGTACCGCACGACCACGTACCGCCCGCACGCCCACCGGCACCGGTCCGACCCCCCCGGTTCCGCGCCCGTCCACCTCCCCGCTCCGTCCTCCCAGGAGTCGTCATGGCCACGAACGAGCTCACCGATCCGATCGAACCGCCCCCGGCAGGCGCCGACATCACCGCCGCCACCACGACCGCCGCCGCCACCTCGGAACCGGAAGCTCCGCGCCAGCGCGGGCTCATGCTCCTGCTGCTGGTCGCCAACTCCGCCATGATGGCGGTCTACCTGGGCGTCGGCTCCGTCCTCCTGCCCACCCAGGTCGCCGCGATCGCCCCCGACGACAAGGTCGCCGTCCTGGGCCTGATCGGCGGCATCAGCGCCATCTTCGCGACGGCCTTCAACCCGATCGCCGGCGCGCTCTCCGACCGCAGCGGCCGCCGCAACCCCTGGATACTCGGTGGTGCCCTCGGCGCGCTGATCGCCCTCGCCTTCCTCGGCAGCGTCTCCACCGCGCTGCTCGTCGGTATCGGCTGGTGCCTGGTCCAGGCGACGATGAACACCTACCAGGCGGCGGTCACCGCGATCGTGCCCGACCGCGTCCCCGCCGCGCGCCGCGGCACGGCGTCCGCGCTGGTGGGTCTCGGCATGCCGATCGGCGGCACCGTCGGAGTCCTCCTCGCCGCGCAGACGGCGACCCATCTGCGTACCGGATACCTGGCCTTCGGTGCGATCGTCGCCGTCGCCGCCCTGCTGCTCTCGGTCTTCTGCCGTGACACCCCCCGCGACGAGCCCGTCGAGAAGGCCCCGAAGGGATCTCAACTCGCGGCGTTCCTCTCCGCGTTGGCCAACCACGACTTCCGCTGGGCCTTCATCGGCCGCGCCCTGATGGTGCTGGGGTACTTCTCCGTCGTCGGCTACCAGCTGTACATCCTGGGCGACCACGTCGCCCTTCCCGCCGGGCTGAATCCGCCCGCGGCGATGGCGATCCTCACCCCGGTGTCGATGGTCGCCGTGGCGCTGTCCACCATCGTCGGCGGCCTGCTGTCCGACCGGTGGAACCGCCGCAAGGTGTTCGTCGGTGTCTCGGCCGCGCTCGCGGGACTGGTCATGGTGGTGCCCGTCGTCAGCCCGACCTGGACCGGCATGCTCGTGTTCAGCGCGCTCAACGGTCTCGCCTTCGGCTGCTTCATGGCCGTCGACACCGCGCTCGTCACCCTGGTCCTGCCCCGCGCGGAGGACGCGGCGCGTGACATGGGCGTCCTCAACATCGCGAACGCCGGACCGCAGATCATCGCGCCGTTCGTCGCGTCCGCCATCGTCACCGGGCTGGGCGGGTACACCCCCCTCTTCCTGGCCGGCGGCGCCCTGTCGCTGATCGGGGCGCTCGCCATCCTCCCGATCCGCAGCGTGCGCTGACCACCTGATCCACCTGACCGACCTGATCCGCTGACCCAACTGACCGTGCTGGTCCTGGCGACTGGCTGATCCAGCGCGTCCGGCGGGTCCAGCGGATCCAGCGGGTCCCACTGAGCCGTGTCGGCCGCATCGCGCGCCGACGCGCCCGGCCCCTGCTCCGGCGGGCGCATGCCGAGGGCCACGTGCCCGCCGGTTCACGCACCACACCCTCCCGTACCGCGCCCTCGCGCCACCCCACCCTCTCCTTCCCTACTTCCCAGGAGCCTTCTGTGAGTCGCAAGCGAGTTCTGCCGCCGGCCGTGCTGATCCTGTGCACCGCCGCCCTCGTGGGCACGGCCCCCGCGGTCGCCTCCCCGCAGACCACACGGACCCTTGCGGCGCCCGTCGCGCCCGCGAGGCCCGCGACGCCGCTGCGGATCCTGCTCACCAACGACGACGGCTACAACGCGCCCGGTATCCGCAAGGCGTTCAAGCGGCTGACCGCCGCCGGACACGACGTCACCATCGTCGCCCCGCTCACCAATCAGAGCGGCACCGGTACGAAGATGTCCAACGCCCCCACGATCACGGTGAAGCACCCAGAACCGAAGGTGTGGGCCGTCGACGGCAGCCCCGGCGACTCGGTCGCCTTCGGTCTCTCCGAAGTGTTCGAGGGCCGCGCCCCCGACCTGGTGGTGTCCGGCACCAACTTCGGGCCGAACGTCGCCGGTCTCGCCACCCACTCCGGTACGGTCGGCGGTGCCGTCGCGGCGGTGGAGTCCGGCGTACCCGCCATCGCGCTGAGCACGGGCGGCCTCTCGGCACCCGACCCGGTCACCACCGTCAACGCGATGGGTCCGACGCTCGACTTCGCCGTCAAGCTCATCGACCGGCTGCGTACGCGGGCCGAGTCCGGGCCGCTGCTGCCCAAGGGCGTCGGTCTGAACGTCAACCACCCCGTCGTCGGAGCAGACGGCAAGGGCACCGCCGCCGGGGTGTCCACCACCTTCCAGGACCCGCAGACGGTCCTCGAACCGGACTTCACCGACTCCGGCGACGGCACCTGGAAGGTCGGCGTGACGGTGGACCTGCGCCCGGCGGCGAAGGGTGGCGACCTGGAGGCCGTCGGCACGGGCAGGATCGCCGTCAGCCCGATCAGCGCCAACTGGAACACCGGCGCCGCCGACCACGCCGTCACCGCAGCCCTGCTCACCGGTCTGCTTCCCTGACCGATCCCCACCAACGAGCTCAGGAGGACGGATGAAGCGGCCCGGTAAACGACCCACTCCGGCAAGAGATCGATCTGTGCTGGGTACGGCCCTCACACTGGTGGCACTGCTGGCGTCGACGGTCCCGGCCACGGCCTCGGCCTCGGCGACTGCCTCGACGGGTACGTCCGCGCGGCCCGTGGTCACCGTCGCGCAGGGCACGCTGCGCGGCCAGAACCACGACGGGGCACAGGAGTTCCTCGGCGTTCCCTACGCCGCGCCCCCGGTCGGGGATGCCCGGCTGGGGGCGCCGCGCGAGCCGCGTGGATGGGGCGGCGTGCGGGAGGCGAACCGCCAGGCGCCGGCCTGTGTGCAGTTCTCGCCGTTCGGCCTCGCGGACCCGACCGCCGTCAGCGAGGACTGCCTCTATCTGGACGTGTACCGCCCCAAGGGGGCGAGGGCGGGAGCCCGGCTGCCGGTGATCCTTTGGATACACGGGGGTGCGTACAGCCAGGGAACCGGCACCCAGTTCGGCGGCCGGACGACGGCAGACCTCACGAACAGCGTCGTCGTCAGCATCAACTACCGGCTGGGGCAGCTCGGTTACCTCGCTCTTCCCGAACTTGCACGGGAGAACGCCCGGCGCTCCGGTTCCTTCGGTCTGCTGGACCAGATCCAGGCGCTGCGCTGGACACGGGAGAACATCGCGGCGTTCGGCGGGAACCCCGCCAACGTGACGGTCTCGGGGCAGTCGGCGGGCAGCGGTTCGGTCTGCGGCCTCCTCGCGGCGCCCTCCGCGGCCGGACTGTTCCACCGTGTCGTGCTCCAGAGCGGTCCGTGCACACTGCTCCGTACGCCCGACAGCGCGCGGGCCGCGACACAGGCCCGGGCGTTCGCCGAGGCGGCGGGCTGCGCCGAGCCGGCCGAGGTGGCCGCGTGCCTGCGCGCCGCCCCGGCCGCCGCACTGGTCGAGGCGGCGCGCACGCTGCCGACCTCGGGACCGGCCTCGGGTGACGGACTGCTGCCGCTGGATCCGGCCGCCGCGATCGGGAGCGGCGACTGGAACAAGGTGCCGGTGCTGATCGGGAGCACCCGCTCCGAGTCGCGGCTCTTCGTGGCGCTGTCACAGCCGCGACTGACGGAGGCGGAGTACACGGCGCAGATCCTGGCGACGTACGGTACGGCGGGCCCGGAGGTGCTCGCCCGCTATCCGGTCTCGGCGTACGGCTCGCCGTACCTGGCCCTGTCGGCGGTGATGACGGACTCCTCCTTCGCCTGCCACACGGCGTGGTCGGGGCGGCTCTTCGCCTCGCAAGTGCCGACGTACGTCTACGAGTTCGACGACCCCGACTCCCCGACACTGGCAGGTGCCCAGGTTCCCGGTCTCGACATGTCGAACGCGCACAGCGCCGAGCTTGCCTACCTGCACGACTTCACGGCGGGCGACCGGCCGCTCGCCCCGGCCCAAGCGGCGCTGGCGACGCGGATGAAGCGCTACTGGGGCGCCTTCGCCCGCTTCGGCTCCCCGACGGTCCCGGGACAGACCGCCTGGCCCCCCACGGGCTCCGGGAAGGTGCTCACCCTGAACCCGGCTTCGACGCGTACCAGTTCGTCGTTCGCGTCGGACCACCAGTGTGACTTCTGGCAAACCCAACCGACCCGCCCGCCGCTCTAGCTCACACCGACGCCGGGGCACGCCGAGGCCACACCCGACCCCCGCGCACCGCTCGGCGCGCGGGGGCCGGCTCCAGCTCCTTGGCACCGCTCGTAGACGGCACCACCCACACGTCGCCACGTCGAACACCTTCACAGGAGGCGGCGGAGGAAACACATCGTGGAACTGCCGGCGGTGCCGGTCGGGCCCCTACGAGGCCAGGAGCTCAACGTCAGTAGCGTCCGGCAGTGAGCACGATCACCTACGCCGGTCTGAGTACGCGAGCGGTCGCCCGCGGCGCGCGGCGCCGGAAGGGTGGACGCATGCGCCGACTGCTGCTGCTCGCCCCGCTGTTGCTGTTCACCGTCGGCTGCGGGGTGGTGCAGTCCTCCGAGGACGAGGCGGTGGACGCCGCACGGGAGGTGGCCAGGAAGGCGGGGGAGCGGCTCTACGGCCGGCGTCCGCGCACGGCCGAGGAGGTCGGGCGCTCCGCCTCCGGCATCGACGGGGTGGAGGTGCTGCCGGTGACGGTATCTCGACGCACGGCGGGGACGGCGTCGACGTGGTCGTCCGCACGTCCGGCTCGGCGTACAACGGATGGCTCGACCTTGAGGAGGTCGCCGTGCGGCGCTGTTTCGCGGTGCGGGTGTCGCCCAGGTCGGAGTGGCGTGAGCATCCCCGCCACGTGGACTGCCCGGACGGCCCTCCGCTGACGTTCGCCCCGCCACCCGAACCGCCGCGGCTGCCGTACGAGGAGCTCCGCGCGAATCTTCCCCGGGTGCCGGAGGGCGGCCGGGCGGACGAGGCCGAGGTACGCCGTCGGCTCGCCGCCCTGGACCTGCATCCGGCGATCCATACCGAGGTGAAGGCGAACGGCGGCCGGGTCGGCGTTCTCCTGTCGGTAGCGGGCAACGGCTTCGACGCGCAGGACTGCCTTCTTGCCCGCGTGGGCCCCGGCGCCACCGAGGTGTGGGTGCCGCCCCGGATCCAGCGGATGCCCGGAGAGGGTGGCTGCACCGTCGGCAACGCCCTGGACCCGCAACCGTCACCGCACTGAACGGGGTGACCTGCTCCCTGGACAGCCCGTCTTCCACGGGCCGAAGCGTTCCGGTAGGTCACACCACTGCACCCCGGTCCGCACCCGGTGCAGGATCCCGTTGATCGCCCGTCGGCGATCCCGCCACCGGCCGCGAGGACCGTCGCCGAATGGCAGAACGTCACATGATCAGCTGGACAACAACAACCTCGCCGGCCTCGGCCACTGGCGCCGCGGCGTCATCGGTCTGAACGGCTGACAGCACACGGTGCGTCGCGGCCCGCGAGCCAGACGGCGATCCGCTCCTGCAACTCGCGGTCGGAGTAGGGACTGTCCCACCGTGCGAACCATTCCAGCCACTGCAGGATGTTCCCCGAGCGGTCCGGGTGGCGCACCATGATCACATCGACGCCTCTCTCGCCCGTCGAGGCGCTGACGTACACACTGCTGTCGAGAGCCATCATGCCGAAGCCCGGGTGGCCCGCGTGTACGCCGAGGAACGCCGATGCCGCGCCCCGGCCCATGATGTCCCAGCGGTCCAGGAGCCGGACCCGGGTCCAGGCCGTCGGTGCGGTACGCCGGCCCCAGTGCATGTCCTGCAAGGCGGCCCCGTGCGTGCGGGTGCCCTGGGGAAGCTGGACGAGGAACTCGCGCCGCCGGTCGAGAAGCCCCGAGGAGACCGCCAGGTCGTACCAGTCCTCGTTGAGACGCTCGACGAGCCGTGGGGTCTCGTACCGGTGGGAGAAGCCGCCGACGATGTCGTCGGGACGGTATCCGAAGACGAACGGCATCGTGCCGTCCGGCACGGCGTTCGGGATCACCTCGAGGCCGGCCCGCCGCAGCGGCCGGTACATCTTGCGCTCGCGCTCCTGGATACCCACCGGTCACTGTCTACCAGGGCCAGCGCGCCAAGAATCTCCCGGCCCGGCGCCTCCGGGTTCCCGACCTGCCGGATCGGACCGGTGCTCGGATTACCCGCAGGGTTGGTCGGACAGGTCCTCGGTCGTGTCGGGAAAGTGGGTGGGTCGTCGGCCCGTTCGTGGTGCGACGTCATGAACTGACAGATGAGTCATGGGCGTTGATCGCCCCGTTGCTGGTGCCGGGCCGGATGGGAAGACCCGTGCGGGACCGCCGCCAGGTGGTGAACGGATCTTGCGGAAGCTGTTCACGGGTGCCGCGTGGGTGCCGCGTGGCGTGACCTTCCCGAGCGGTACGGGCCCTGGAAGACGGTCCACGAACGGTTCCGTCACTGATCGGCCGACGGAACTTGGGATCGGCTGCTCGCCCACGTCCAGCAGCACACCGACGCGGTCGGCGCGGTCGACTGGACGATCGTGTGTGTCGACTCGACGACGGTGCGGACGCATCAGCACGCGGCCGGGGCCCGAAATGGGGCCTGGGAAGGCGAGGCACTCGGCCGGTCGCGAGGCCGGCTGACCAGCAAGATGCGCCTCGCCTGCGACGGACAGGGCCGGCCCCTGGCGTTCACGTCACCGACGGGAATGTCAACGGCTGCACCCAGTTCGACCCGCCATGCAGCGGATCCGCGCCTAGTAGTGCTTCGTTACGTCGGGTGATCTCGCCTGGTGGTGGGCATCTTCCGGTCATGAGGCTTGGGGAGGTGGAACGGCTCCGGGGTGAGTTATCGGAGTTCGTTGCCGATGTGTTCGCCTCGCTTCCGCGGCGGGATCAGCGGCGGTGGGGCGGGTGTTATCTGCGGGGTCTGATGCTGGACGGGCGTCGGAAGTCGATCCAGCCGATGGCCGAGCGGCTGCCGGACGGCAACATGCAGGCCCTGCAGCAGTTCGTGAACCAGTCGCCGTGGGATCCACTGCCGGTGCGGCAGCGGATCGCCCAGCGTCTGACCGAGGCAGTCACGCCCGAGGTGTGGGTGATCGACGACGTGTCGTTCCCCAAGTGCGGCACCCGGTCGGTGGGGGTGGCCCGCCAGTACTGCGGCGCTCTGGGCAAGCGGGCGAACTGCCAGGTCGCGGTCAGTGTGCACGCGGCCACCGACACCGCATCATGTCCGCTCGACTGGCAGCTCTACCTGCCTCGCGAGTGGACCGACGATGCTGCCCGCTGCCGGGCAGCCGGAGTTCCCGAGGACGTGGGACACCGGGAGAAGTGGCGTCTGGCCCTGGACCTGCTGGACACACTCGCCGACTGGAAACTCGCCCCGCCGGTGATCGTGGCCGATGCCGGATACGGGACGAGCACGTCGTTCCGGCTCGGTCTGGAGGAACGGGGACTGCACTATGTGGTGGCGCTGACCGGCAAGGAAGTCGCCCATCCGGAGGGCGTCGAGCCCTTCCAGCCTCCCTGTGGAGGGCTCGGTCCGCCCACGCTGCCGCGCTATCGCACCGAACCGTGCTCGCTGTCCCGCCTGGCCTCGGCGGAATCTGTCGGCTTCAGCGAGGTCACCTGGCGAGAGGGCAGCAAGGGCCCGATGACCTCGCGGTTGACGGTGCTGCGGGTGCGGCCGGCGGGCAAGCAGGCCCTGCGGGCCGCCCAGGAAGCCGGCGGCGGTCGCTACCAGTGGGACGGGGTCCTGCCGGTGCGGACCGTGCTGGTCGAACGGCCCGACGGCCAGGCCGAGCCGAACGGTTACTGGATCACCAACCTGCCGACCGATACGCCCATCGAGGACATGGTGCGGTGGGCGAAGATGCGGTGGCGGATCGAGCACGACTACCGCGAACTCAAACACGGCCTGGGCCTGGACCACTTCGAGGGGCGCACCTGGCGCGGTTGGCACCACCACGTCACCCTCGTCACCGCCGCCCAGGCATTCCTCACCCTCCACCGGCTCCACCCAAAAGCCCGCACACCGGCCTGACCCTCTACCAGATCCTGGACGCGATTCAGGACCTGCTGAGGTGCTGGACCGGAACATGCACCACCTGCGGACACACCCTGCCCCGCAACAGAACCAGACGCAGAACCTAACGAAGCACTACTAGTGACCTGAGTCGGAGATTCGTCGTTGGTTCGGTATGAGTCGTCCGGGTCCGAAGATTCCGCCGTTGTCGGTGACCGATGCCCAGCGGGCTGTGCTGGAGGGCTGGGTGCGCCGCCGCACGACGGCTCAGGCGCTGGCCCAGCGGTCGCGGATCGTGCTGGAATGCGCCGACGGGCACTCGATCATGGAGGTGTCACGTCGGCTGCGGGTCACTCCGGACACGGTCCGCACCTGGCGGAGGCGCTTTCTCGAACGCGGTTTGGACGGCCTGTCCGACGAGCCCAGGCCGGGTGTCCCGCGGAAGATCACCGACGCTGACGTCGAGCGGGTCATCGTCAAGACGCTGGAGGAGAAGCCGAAGAACGCCACCCACTGGTCGACAAGGTCGATGGCGGCGGCCACGGGCATGTCGCAGTCGGCCATCTCCCGGATCTGGCGGGCCTTCGCGCTCGCGCCGCACCGGTCGCAGACGTTCAAACTGTCTACGGACCCGCTGTTCATCGACAAGGTCCGGGACGTCGTCGGCCTCTACCTCGACCCACCGGAGAAGGCCTTGGTGCTCTGCGTGGACGAAAAGTCCCAGATCCAGGCTCTCGACCGGTCCCAGCCCGTGCTGCCGATGGTTCCCGGCACCCCCGAACGCCGCAGTCATGATTACGTCCGGGCCGGCACCACCACCCTGTTCGCCGCACTGGAAGTCGCCACCGGCAAGGTGATCGGCTCCCTGCACCGGCGCCACCGGGCCGTCGAGTTCAAGAAATTCCTGGCCAAGCTCGACAAGGAAGTCCCCGCCGACCTCGATGTCCACCTGATCCTGGACAACTACGTCACCCACAAGACGCCTGCAGTCAAGAAGTGGCTGCTGGCGCATCCGCGCTTCCATCTTCACTTCACACCGACGAGTTCGTCCTGGCTGAACCTGGTGGAGCGGTGGTTCGCCGAGCTCACGCAGAAGAAGCTCAAGCGAGGCGTCCACCGCTCCGTCCAAGCCCTGGAACGCGACATCCGCAGCTGGCTCGCTGACTGGAACGAACACCCCAGGCCGTTCATCTGGACGAAGACCGCCGACGAGATCCTCGACAAAGTCGCCGCCTACTGCCGACGAATCTCCGACTCAGGACACTAGGGCCCGTCCGGCGGATCATGCCGGGCGGCCTGTCGGCGCTGCGTCGCTGTAGCGCCCCGCTGGACAAGGCGCTGGGTGGAGCAGGTGGGGTCCGTCGATAAATGCCTCGACAGCGGGCGCGGTGGTTGGGGATCCTTCGCGCGATGACCAGAATCGATGACACGCCGCCCGCGTGGGACGAGCGCACCCAGCTCACCACGTTCCTCGACTACGCACGTGAGACCGCCCGCGCCAAGTGCGACGGTGTCTCCGCGGAGAACGCCCGCAAGGCGCTCCTGCCGGGCTCACCGCTGATGACCATGAGCGGAGTGATCAACCACCTCCGCTGGGTCGAGTACTACTGGTTCCAGGTGGTCTTCCTCGGCGAGGAAGACCAGGGCCCCTGGACCGATGAGGACCCCGACCGCGAGATGCGTATCGCCGTCGACTTCCCGCTCACGCAGTTGCTCGACGAATACGCCGAACAGAGCGCCCGCTACCGCGAACTGGTCGCCGGGAACGACCTGGACAAGCAGGCCCAGCGAGCCATCCGCAACGGCCTCCACGTCGACCTGCGCTGGATCCTCCTCCACCTCACCGAGGAGACGGCCCGCCACAACGGCCACCTGGACATCCTGCGCGAGATGCTCGACGGCACGACCGGCAACTAGAGATCGGGTGTAGATCACGGGCGGAGCCAAAGTCGGATCGAGGCGACCGTGACGGTGCCGTGGAAGATGTAGCCGCGCTTGTCGAACCTCGTCGCCACGGCCCGGGAATTCGTCAACGCGTTGATCGTCCGCTCGACTTCGTTCCTTCGCTTGTAGATCGTTTTGTCGAAGCCTGCGGGTCGGCCGCCTCTGCCTCCCGTTCGTTGCCGGTTGGCCCGCTGGTTCCTCGGTTCGGGAATGGTGTGCTTGATCTGGCGTCGTCGCAGGTAGCGGCGGTTGACCCCTCCGATCCGCCGCTGATGTTTCTGGAGTCGCCTGGGGTGTCACAGGCCGCGCATTTCCTTGCAACTGTCTCTTTCGACGAGCTGTGGAACGTTGTCGGCGCCAGGTTCACTGCCCTCGGCCGGACCAGGCAGGAACTCCTTGACCATCACAGGGACCTCCAAGGGTTCTACGGGCGGGCGGCTCCGTCAGGCCACGCCGTGGTCAAAGCGGTGTGGGCTTGAGACGTGGCCACGTACCGGTCACAGCCGTTCGTTGATGGCTGCGACCGGCACGCACGCTTCGAAGCGGTCGGCGAGTTCGTCGTACCGGGTGGCGACGGCAGGGTGCCTCTTGAGGCGGTTGATCCCGTATTCGACCGCATGACGCTCGCGGTAGTCGACCGGGTCGAATTGCGGAGGTCGGCCGCCGCGAGAGCCCCCTTCTGGCAGGCGTCACGCGCATGGTCGGCCCTGTCGGGGATGGTGCAGCGGATCCCGCGGCGGCGCAGGTAGGCCCGGTTCTTCCGGGAGGCGTAGGCCTTGTCAGCCCGCACGCGATCAGGGCGGACCCGTGGGCCGGCCCGGCCCGATGCGGGGCGCGCGGACCTTCCCCAGCACCGACTCGAACCGCGGCGAGTTCCCGCGCTGCCCAGCGGTCACCACGAGCGACATGGGCTTTTGGCCCCCGCTCGACGGCCAGGTGCAGATTGGTGGTGAACCCGCCGCGCGAACGTCCCAGCCCGTGTTCACCGGGTTCGGTGAACACAGTGCCCGGCAGTTCCTTCTGCAGGTCACCCTGCTTCCGGGCCTCAGCCGCGTGCTGATGGGCACGGCACACCGTGGAGGCGCCGCCGAGGTCCCACGCGATCGCACCTTTCGCGTCGGCCAGGGACTGGAGCCGAGTGAGGAGGAGATGCCAGGTGCCGTCCCGCTGCCATCGGCGGAACAGGTCATAGATCCGGCCCCACGGTCCGTACTCGCCAGGCACGTCCCGCCACGGAACACCGGTATGGACCCGGAACCGTACGCCGTTGATCAGCTGCCGCCGTGGCCAGACCGGCGGCCGTCCGTGGCCAGACCGGCGGCCGTCCGTGGACGAGCGGGACGCCACCCTCCCGCCGCTGTGCTCAACTCGCCAACTGAAGGAAGCACTCAGTCGCTGATGAAGGCGCTCCCTGGTGACAGCGCGCATGAGGCCCGGATCCACAGGATCCGGGCCTCATGTCACTTCAGTAGCGGGGACAGGATTTGAACCTGCGACCTCTGGGTTATGAGCCCAGCGAGCTACCGAGCTGCTCCACCCCGCGTCGGTAAGCGCAACACTACGCCATCACGGGCACCACCCAGGACCAGACCTCGCTGTCACGCTCGCGACGTCGTGTCGGTTGCCGCGCGCGGGGCCGTCACCACGGCGTCCGGCTGCGCGGCCGCGACCGCGTGGTGGACGAAGGCCCGTACGAGCGCCCAGGTCTCGGCCACCATGACGTCCTTCGTCCACTCCGCCTCGTGCCGCCAACAGGACAGCTGGGCACTGGACCCCGACGGTGTGGGTGCCCTTCTTCACGTCGCCGGTCTCGTCGACGACCAAAACCGCGTCCTCCTCGTGGAGGCGCTCGACGACGTATTCGCGCACGTCGTCGCGGACGGCATCGGCGTCCCAGGCGGCCCGGCACAGCAGATGCTGCATGCCGTGTGGGCCGGCATCCCCGGCCCACTCCGCGATCGTCCAGCAGTTCCTGCGCGGCAGGTCCGACAGCAGACTCAGCACCAATCGCCCAGCACGCAGGCTAGGTTCGTACCGAGCGATCCGGCCCGCGATCCGGCCCATGGCCACCTCGAACGCCACACGCCATCGGGCTGGATCTCTGCTGTGACCTGCGGGCACCGTCTCATCGTTTGTCCACACAACTCACGGTGATCAACGGTAGCCACGCCCGTTCCCGCTCCGCCCCCGAACAGCAGCATCACCACTGATTGCTGGGCTAGTGGACGGCCGGGGCCTTTCGCTGGGCCCATAGCGTGTGGCTGTCATCACACTCACGGGGTGTCACATCTGACGCTGCTGCGTTGTCCTCTATTACGGAAGCGAGAGAAGGGATCGTGAGGATGAAGGCCGTCATCGTGTGCACCTCCGTTTCACACGGCAATACACGTCGCGTAGCCGACAGCATGGCCCAGGTGCTGGGCGCGAAGGTCGTCTCCCCCGAGCAGGCTGACCTGGCGGAGCTGGCTGGCGCCGACCTCGTGGGATTCGGCTCGGGTGTCTTCTACGGCAGGCTCCACCCCCGCCTGACCGACTTCGTCAAGGAACTTCCCACCGGTCGGGGCCGGGCGTTCGTGTTCGCCACCAGCGGGCTCCCCGAAATGCCGTTGGCGCCTTTCACCCGCCCTCTGGTCCGGCTCCTCGAAGGCAAGGGCTTTGAGGTGGACGGGAGCTTCTCGTGCCGGGCATTCGACACCTGGACGCCCTTCAAGCTCGTCGGCGGCATCAATAAGCAGCGGCCGAACGTTGGGGACTTGGCCGTCGCGCGGGCGTTCGCTGGGCGACTGCGGGACGGACGAGGGCGGGTGTCCTGACACGTGCCACTCCGGGAATCTCCACCGCATACCCGACTAGCAAGATCACGATCTACAGCTGGAGTACCAGCCCCGGACTTCGCGGGTCGCCGTTTCAGGTCTTGTGACTGAGCGCCTCAGTTGGCCAGTGAGCGTTCGAGTTGGCCAACAGAGCGTCGCAGTACGGGCGGTCGGCCGCGACGCCCGGTCACGTGTCTGGTAGGAGAAGCCAGACTTCGGAGAAGGCGAGGCCGTGCTCGTGGGTCACCACCCCGCACGGGCAGCCCAGCGAGATCAGGCGCCAGTCGCAGGTCACCGTCCACGGGCCGGCCTTACCTCCACACGCCGGGCAGCCGACGGTCTCGGCCGTCCACACCCCGAAAGCGGCTCTGCCGTAACGACGGAAGCGGCCCGCATACCGGATCTGCCAAGGCTCGACCGGGGGTGTGAGCGGGACGGTCCCGGGCGGGCTCGCCGAGGCCAGCACGGCGAACAGTGCGATCAGATCGGGGAGCAGGGCCTCACCCGCCTCCGTCGGTGGCACGGCCAGGCCGTCTGCCGTCCCCGCCTGAGTTCCGTATCTCGGGGCCGCCGCTGCGGGCGGTGGGTTCGGGGTTGCGTGCCAAGGCAGGAAGGCGCGGGCGACGGCGGCCAGGAGGGCGGCTGCGGGCGGGCTGACGGCGCCTGCGTCGAGGTGGTGGAGGGTGGTCCGCAGGATGCGTTGGAGGCGCCGGTCCCGGTCCGTGTCCAGCGTCCGTGTAGCCGCTGCCCGTCGGGCCGGAAGCGGGGCCGCGAGGCGGGCCAGGACGCGCGCTGCTGCGTCGGAGTCCGCTGTGGCAGGGCGCCACTCCCCGGCGTCCAGGAGCCACCGTGCCCGCCCGGCCTCACGGGTAAGGGCGCGCGTCTGCAACGGCCGCCGGGCGGAGGCCGCCCCGTGCGTCTGGTGCCCGCTCGTCATGGCCCCCTCCCCCCTCCCCCCTTCCCTCGTTCATTGCTGAGGCGTGCCCCCCGGCCCTCTGCGAGCGCTGGTGGACATCCCATCACACAAGCGGATTGGATCTTCTGGAGACGCTGGTGCCGGCCTACTCGCGTATGTGCAGAGGTAGGTAGGGATGAACGTGCAGAGCATGTAGTTGCTGATCGGCTGTCATTGCCATGCGAGATGATGGGGCAGTGGATCTTCGATTTACGCGGTCGGGAAGTCGTGTCATGGCGCCACGCGCGGACCACACGATGGGCCGCGATGATGGTCTCCGACCGGTAGTAGGCCGCTCGTTTGCGTAGCGGGTGGCCAGGACGCGGAACTGCGCGGGCAGGCTGCCGACGAGGTGCGCTTCGTCCGGGATCTGACGGTTGGCGGAACCGGCCGGCCAGTCGATCGATGAGTTCCGGGTCGTGCGGAGGTCACAGCCTGCAGGACCGCTGGCGCACCGTCGCGCTCGTACCCGAAGGAGACGCATGGCAAAGCTCATCTACTCGATGATCACCTCGCTCGACGGCTACGCCGAGGCGGCGGAGGGCGACCTCGGTACCGGGGCCGAAGACCAGGAGGTGCATACCTTCATCGGCGACGTCTTCCGCCACGTCGGCACGTACCTCTACGGCCGACGGATGTACGAGACGATGGTCTACTGGGAGACCGCGCACACCGAGCCGGACCAGCCGCCGCACATCCTCCAGTACGCCCGTGACTGGCAGGCCGCGGAAAAGATCGTGTACTCCACCACGCTTGAGTCGGTGTCCAGCGCGAAGACCAGGATCGAGCGGACCTTCGACCCGGACGCGGTGCGCAAGCTCAAGGCCGAGGCTGATCACGACCTCACCGTCGACGGCCCGAACCTCGCGGCCCAGGCGATCGCGGCCGGCCTGGTGGACGAGTACCACCTGTTCATCACCACGAGCGTGGTCGGCGGCGGCAAGCGGTTCTTTCCCGACGGCGTGCGCCTCGATCTCGATTTGGTCGAGGAGCGTGCCTTCGACAGCGGGCTGATCTACGCGCGCTACCGGACCCGCTGAGCCGCACCGGTCGGTGACGCTGCCGGCGGCCGAGCCGGGGCAGGTGAGGAGCGGGCGGGCCGACGCGTTAGGGCGTGCCCTGTAAGTCGGTGCGCAGCCATCTGAGCCAGAAGCACTGGCAACGAACGAAGCCACGGGTCGTCGTCACGGACTCGGACCCGGCTCGGCGACGGTCGCAGGCCACCGCCACGCAGAGCCTCGGCGCGGGTTCTCCGACGCTCCGACGCGGGAGCCGCCCGTCCCGACGGCCGTCCCGCCGTCCCTCCCGCCAGTGGCTGCTCACGCCGGGACGCGCGGTGTCTGAGCCGGATGGAGCATCGGGCGGGCAGGTCCCGGCGGTGCGTCTGATGCTGGGTCGGATCCCCTTGGCCGGGTGCACGTCCACCCGGCATCACCGTGAAGGAGTCCCCGTGCCGGCACACCCTGACCCTGGCAACCGTTCCCGCTCGCGCGCACGTCTGCGCCTGTGCGTCGCCACCCTCGCCGCGTCCGTGGCACTCGCCGCCCTGGTCCATCCCGCGCAGGCCACGCGCACGCCGCCACCCCCGGACAAGGCCTTGCGCAAGCTGCTGAACGACCTCGTCCGTACGGACGGAGGGCCGCCCGGAGTGATCGCGCTGATGCGGCAGGGCGACCGGACGGCGGTCTACCGGGCGGGCGTCGCCGACACCAGGACCGGCCGCCCGCCCCGTGCGACCGATCACATGCGGATCGCGAGCGTCGCCAAGGCCTTCAGCGGAGCGGTCGCCCTTCGCCTGGTGGACCGCGGCAAGCTGGACCTCGGCGACACGATCGGCGAGCGCCTGCCGTCACTGCCCGCCGCATGGCACCAGGTGACGCTCCGCCAGCTGCTCAGCCATACCAGCGGGCTGCCCGAATTCTCGACAGCGCAGGCGTTCGTCGACATCCTGCAAGAGGACCCCAGACACCAATTCGACTCCCGCCGGTTGCTCGACTTCGTCGCCGGCGAGGACCTGCTGTTCCCGCCGGGATCACGCTACGGGTACTCGAACTCCGACAACATCGCCGTCGCCCTGATGACCGAGGCGGCCACGGGACAGCGCTACGAGCAACTGCTCGAACGGCTCGTGTACCGACCCCTCGACCTGGAGCAGACCAGCCTTCCCCAGGGATACCGGCTGCCCAGGCCGTACCTGCACGGCTACGACGTGACGCCGCCCGCCCCGCCGGAGGACATCAGCGAGGTCCTCAGCGCGTCGGGAGTCTGGGCCTCCGGCGGTATCGTCTCGACACCGAAAGACCTCAGCGCCTTCTTCCGCGCCTGGGCCGGGGGCCCCGGCTTCCTGTCGCAGGAGACTCGCCGCCAGCAGCGGACCTTCATCCCCGGCGCCGCCTCGGAGCCCGCCGGTCCCGGCGTCAACGCGGGCGGACTGGCCATCTTCCGCTACGCGACCCGGTGCGGCACGGTCTACGGCCACACCGGCAACTTCCCCGGCTACACCCAGCTCGCGGTCGGCACGGCGGACGGCAAGCGGTCCCTCACCTTCTCGATCAACACCCAGACCAGCAAGAGCATGAAGCCTGAGCTGCTGGCCAAGGTCCGCGCCGTCCAGGAGGACTTCGTCTGCGCCCTGCTGCGACGCTGACCCTCTGCTCCCGCCGTCGAGGCCGAACAGCAGCCTGCGTTGTGCGATGTACGGGTCCTGTTGGGCGTCGGCCGTCGGCTCATGCTGCCGGCGTCACGACCCGAGCGGCGAGGCCCAGGTCACGGCGCCGGGAGCGCCCTGGGCCCCTCATGCCGCAGGCCTGCGGGTGGCGCGGCCGCCCTTGGACATGATGGTGGTGACGTTCATCCGCTTGCTGAACCGGTAGGTGGTCAGCGGGCTGCCGCTGACCAGTTCCTTGTACGCGGCGGCGCTCCGGCCGGTGAGGTGCATGCGGCGGGGCGTGTCGTCGGCCTTGGTGAACTGGATGACGGCGTCGCGGCGGCCGAGGCTGACCGGCTGGTGGAAGTAGCCGAAGCGGAAGGGCTTGACGGCCTTGCCGCGCAGGAGCCGCGGGATGGTGTCGGCGGTGTACTGGGCGGTGGGCATGCCGCTCTGGCAGGTGCCGTGGATCTGTCCCCAGGCCAGGCGGACGGCGGCGGCGTCGCCGATGGCGTGGATCTCCGGATGGGACGCCGACCGCAGCGTGGCGTCGACCAGGATGAGGCCGCGGTCGTCGGTGGCGATCCCGGCGTCGGCGGCGAGCGGCGACACCTTGACGCCGGTGGTCCACAGACAGGCGTCGGAGCGGACGAGCCGGCCGTCGGCCAGCTCGACGGCGTCGGGCCGCACGTGGGTGACGCGGGCGCCGCTGACCAGGGTGACGCCGAGGCGGGCCAGCGCGCGGTAGAGGTGGGCGCGGGCCTTGACGCCCATCATGCCGCCGGGCTCGTCCAGGCTGATCAGCGTGACGTCCAGGCCGGGGTGGCTCTCGGCGATCTCGGTGGCCGCCTCGATGCCGGTCAGGCCGCCGCCGCAGACGGTGACTGTGCCGCCGGACGAGGCGACCTCGGTCAGCCGCGCGGCGAATCGGGCGGCGATCTCCGGGCTGTTGAGGGTGAATGCGTGGGTGTCGGCGCCGGGGACCCTGCCGGTGTCGGTCGAGCTGCCCAGCGCGTAGACGAGCGTGTCGTACCCGAGGATCTTGGCGCCGTCGACGGTGATCTGCCGGGCCTCGGCGTCGATGGCGGTGGCGGTGCCCTGGACGAACGTGACGCAGGTCCCGGTGAGCAGGTCAGGGATCTGGTGGTGGGCCAGCTCCTGACCGGTGGCGAGCTGGTGCATCCGCAGCCGCTCGACGAACCGGCTCGACGGGTTGACCAGCGTGATCCTCACGCCGGTGCGGCGGGTGCGGTGGGCCAGCCGGATGGCACTGAACATGCCCGTGTAGCCGGCGCCCAGCACGACGATGTGGTGGCCGTTGCTCATCTCGATCTCCCAAGGTCGGACGCCGACTCGGTGTCGGTGACGCTCATGGGACAAGCGACACGCACAGGACGTGACAGGTTGTCAATGTGAGTCACATCATAGCCTGATGGCGGTTCCTCGCCGCTGGACGCGGGTCGCGATCGAGGCATGCCAGGCTGTCGGCTGCAGCGTGAACCCACATCAATTCGCCGACGGCACCGTGATCGTTCCGCGTATCTTCCGTGGCCGCGGGATTCCGGCCGCGGAGGAGGCGGGCAGCGGCTGACCCTCCAGCATGGTCACGAGGCGAGCCGCCCGGATGACGGCGTTCGCCGGGTTCGGCTTGGAGGAGAGCCGGAGTGACCGGCCGTGCCGTGGACGTGGAGGTTCGCCGCCGCTTCGGCCCTTCCGATCGTATGACGTCCCCTCATTCGCTAGCTCGCCTCTCACTACAGGACAGGTCTCTGAGGCTGTCCCGGTGATCGTCACCGTTCGGTCGTCCGCTTCGCCGCGCTCGTGCACCCCCACTCGGAGTCCGTCGACAACTCCGTCGGCGAGGCGCCGGTCCGGATCCCCAGTCGGTCGACCAGTGGACGACGGCCGGAGGGATGCCGGGGAGACGCCGCCGCTATCGAGGTCCGTGAGGGTCGGGGGCTTATGGTGCGGCGGCGGTCAACGAGGGCCGGCCGAGCCGTACGCGGCGATGTCTGGGATCGGCCTGCCGAGAGCACGTAAAGGTGCCCCCGCCAGGCTTCACCGGGCGGGGGCAGGGTCAGTCAGTGCTTGAGGTCGATTGTGAAGCGTCTCGTGCCTGTAGCGATCGTGTCGGCGTGGACGGAGCCGCGAGCCCGGTCGTATTCCCCGGTGCCGCCGGTGATCCCGTTGTCGAACGAAGGGGGAGGGCCCGGGTTGAGATGGCCGAAGACCATCCCCTGCACGGAGAGCTGGCCGCCGGGGAGGGTGTAGGTCACGATGCACACCTCTGCTCCGCCGTCGGCGACGCGGGTGGTGGTGCAGGTGCCGGCGGTTTCGCCGACCTGTTTGCCGGCCTCGTCGAAGAGGATCGAGCGGACGACGGTCCGATCGCCCTGGGCGGGGGCGCCGCCGGGGTTGACGGGGAAGCGCGACTGCTCCGCGAGCCGGCCGATGAGTGTGATGACGCGGTCTTTGCCCTTGGTGTGGGCGGTATCGGTGCCCGTCGCGGAGGCGGCCGCGACAGGGGCGCAGGCGAGAAGCGTGACCAGCGCGGTGGCCGTGCCGAGACAGGCTGCTCTGATGGGGCGCATCGTGTGACTCCTGAGGTTGATGCTCATGGATGGTCCGGTGACGTATTCATAACCTCAGCTCTGCCGCGCCTGGCGCGACCAACTGAAGGTCCGACCAATCGGACGAGCCCGGGACGAGAGACGGCCAGCCCGGCCTTGGTCTGCGGTGGCACCGGCGCCCGCTCACCACGCAGAGCACGGGGATGCCTTCGAAATCCGAAGCGACGAAGCATCGGCGGCTCGTATGATCACGACAGGGATGGGGTTCGTAGCGCAGTGGTCGTCGCGCCTTCACCGCATGTGGGAGGACACCGGTTCGAATCCGGTCAGCCCCATCCCAGCTATCGTTTAGTAGCCGGTCACTACTCCTTCTTTGCGACCTCAGACGCCGCTAGGAGCCGCCCGGTCGTCTCCCAGCGTGACCACATCACAGAAGTTCAGCCAGAACCGGGAGTCGTGAACAAAGCCAGGGCCAGGGCCTGGACCTGCGGCTGGCAACCGAGTCAGACGTGCTGGATTTCCGGCGGTGGCGGCGCGAGGAAGCCGAGCGGACCGTCGAGCAGGCCACCTGGACCGGCTTCACGCAGTAACGGGTTCCCGCACTACGTCCCTGGAGAAGAACATGCGCACGTCCGGACCGACCCCCCTCATTGAGCGACCTTGACGTAGCCGTTGCTGGGTGTCAGGAGTTGTGCGGTGTCACCAGGCCGGATTCGTAGGCGAGGACCACGAGCTGGGCGCGGTCGCGGGCCCGGAGTTTGGTCATGGCCCGGTTGACATGGGTCTTCGCGGTCAGTGGGCTGATCACCATACGGTCCGCGATCTCGTCGTTGGAAAGGCCCTGCGCGACCAGGACAACGGCCTCGCGTTCGCGGCTGGTCCAGCCCTTCAAGGGCCGTGTTGGTGGCGGTGGGAGGCGGCTGGGTGACGTATCGGTTGATCAGTTTGCGGGTGATGGAGGGTGCGAGGAGGGCGTCGCCGCGCGCGGCGACGCGTACGGCGTGCAGGAAGTCCTCCGGCACGATGTCCTTGACGAGGAATCCGGCCGCGCCGGCGCGCAGTGCGTTGAAGACGTATTCGTCCAGGCCGTAGTTGGTGAGGATGACGACGTGCACTCCGGCCAGGGCCGGGTCGGCTGCGATGCGCCGGGTCGTCTCGATGCCGTCAAGGACCGGCATCTGGATGTCGATGAGCGCGATGTCGGGCAGGTTCTCTGTGGCGAGCTCCAGGCCCTCCTGCCCGTTGGCGGCCTCGGCCACGACCTCGATGTCGTCTTCGAGGTCGAGGAGCGCGCGGAATCCGCTTCGGATGAGCGGCTGGTCGTCGACCAGCAGGACACGGATCATGAGGCTGGTTCCAGGGGGAGTTCGGCCTGGACGGTGAAGCCGCCCTCGCTGCGCGGTACGGCGTGGAGCCGGCCGCCGAGGGCGGTGACTCGTTCGCGCATCCCGAGGAGCCCGATGCCGGGTTGCGGCGCGCTGCCCGGTGTGCCTTTGCCGTCGTCGTCGATGCGGATGGCGAGGGCGTCCGGCCGGTAGTCGATGCAGACCGACGCCGTGCCGGCATCGGCGTGGCGGGCAACGTTGGTCAGCGATTCCTGAACGACCCGGTAGACGGTCCGGCCTACTGCGGCAGGCACGTCGTGGCGCTGTCCGTCGATCGTCAGCGTCGCCTGCAAGCCGCTCTTGCCGGCCCGTTCGACCAGTTCCGGGACGTGGTCGAGCCCACGGGGTGGGGACTTGTCGTCGTCGCGCAGCGCCTCCAGGGTGGCGCGGAGCTCGCGAGACGCCTCCCGGCCGGCCTCCCGGATCGCCAGCAGGGCCTCCGGCACCGGTTCACCGCGCTTACGGGCAACGTGGACGGCCACTTCGGACTGCACCTTGATGACAGATATCTGGTGGGTGAGCGAATCGTGCAGCTCGCGCGCGATGTGCAGCCGCTCCTCGTCGGCGCGGCGCCGCGCGGTCTCCTCGCGGGTACGTTCCGCTTCGTCGGCCCGCTGCTCAGCCTGCCGGAGCGCTTCGCCAGCGGCGCCGGCAGCGATGAGCCAGGCGATTTCGAGGGCGCCCCGGGCCTGCGCGAACGCCTCGCCCGTGTCGTGCAGGCCCGATGCCAGGGCGGCGAGGGGGAGAGCGGCCAGCACGGCCACGCTCACCGCCACCGTGGCGATGCGATGTCCCGCCCGCATGGCCGCGTACACCGCGAAGAGGAACGCGACGGCAGCCACGTCGAACCCCGCCGCCTGGTACCCCACCGCGCACAACCCGCTGACCGCGAGGACGGCAACCGGAGCCCGGCGGCCCGCGACCAGCGCCAGGCCGCCCACCGCCAACAGCACGTAGCCGAGCAGGTCGAGGCCCGTGGCGGAGTGATGCCCCGACAGACCAGTGACCAATAGCGCCGCCGCGACGCCTACGGCGATCAGCAAGTCCCTGACACCGACTCGAACGCGGAACCGTCCTTTACTCATGCGCGCACCGTAGCCCGAGGCCGCCGCGGGCGAATCCCGCTCATGGACGAGCGCCTGACTACCGCATGCGCAGTAGCTCCGCGGCGTCTGCCGCGTCCGCGGTAGCGGTGAGTGCCTGCGCCTGCTGGACGACCTGCCAGGGGTCCGGCCGCCATGCTCTATCCACATCCAGTCGTGGATAGAGAAGGAGCACCCTGATGTCCGCTCGTCGCCTGTTCGCCGCCTCCGCGACCGCCCTGCTCTGCGGGCTCGGTCTTGCCACACCAGCGGCAGCACACACCTCGGTCCAGCCTGTCGCCGCCGACGTCACCGACTTCAGCCTCGGGAGGCTCGGAGCCACCACCGGCGGGCTGCTGGGGCTGGCCGCCGTGGTCATCGCTGTGCTGGCGCTGACCCGACCCGCCGGTCGTCTCGGCATCGCCAACGGCTCGCTCGGGGCTACGGCGGCCGTGATCTCGGGGCTGATCGCCATGGCTCTCGGAGGGCTGGTCGCGGCCACCGCAGACGGTGGGCTCGGCACGGGCAACGGGCTGGGCGGAGCCTACGTGGCCCTGCTGCTGGGGCTGACCGGTGCTTCCCTGGGCGGGCGAGCTCTGGCCCGCTCCCGCCGCACCCGCTGACCAGAGCTGATGCGTGTCTGCCGCGGTCACGCCCTGCGGGCGGTCACCGCGCGACCGCGTAGGCAGCGGCTCCGGCGGCCAGAACTGCGGCGCCGGAGATCACCGACGAGGCCGGCAGGGTTTCGGCACGACCACCCCCCTCACCGCACGCAGCCTCCAGGTACGTCTCGTGAGACATGCGTCGGCCTGGAGAACCGGGGCTGATGTGGCCGCGATTGTTGAGGTCGGCGGAGCGGGTGCCGGCGGGCAGAAGGTCGGCGTACGGATGGAGGCGGGCGCCGGTGGTGCCGTTGGCGAGCGTCCTCGACGGCATGGGCTGCTGGGCGGGGGTGGGCGCGGAGGTGGTGCGGCCGAGGACGTCGAGGACGGCCTGGGGGCCGTGGTCGCGGCGGGCGGCCGCGAGCTCTTCCAGGTCCCACACCAGGCGTCCGACGACCATACGACGCGGGCCGCGCGCCTCCACGGTGCCGCGCACGAGCAGCAAGCCGCTGTGGAAGATGGTGTGGGCGCAGTCGTCGTGGGAGTCCTCGAAGAAGGCGATGTCGACGAGCCCCGACCCGTCTTCGAGGGTGACGAAGATGACCCGCTTGCCGCTGGCGATCGGCGGGGTCTGCGTGGAGGCCCGTACACCGGCGACGAGTACCTGCTGCCCGGGGTGCATCGCCTTGGGGTGTGCGGCGTTGGTGGCACCGACCTCTTGCAGGAGCCGGTGGTGGTGCTCCATCAGATGCTGGGACACGTCGATGCTCAGCACCTGGAGCTCGCTGTCGAGGACTTCGCGGCTAGTCATCTCCTGAGCCCGGATGGTCCGGCGGTGATGAGAGCGTCGTCGTTGGGGAGCTGCCCGGCCCCGGGCCGGGCGCGGGTGTGACGGTGCAGCTCGGCTGCCTGGAGCAACAAGTCGCGGCGGTGAGATCGCCCTGGAGCGGGGCGAGCGCGCCGATCTGGATGAGCCGTTCGGCGATCGGGAGGGGTGGGCGCGCTGCCAGAGGTCCTGGAGGGAGTTGTAGGGCTGTCCGGCGGCGATCCGCTCGACCTCCGCGTCGCTGACGCCCTTCACGGCGGAGAGCGAGATGCGTACGGCCCAGCCGGTGTCGGTTTCCTCGACCGCGTACGCGGGGCGGGAGCGGTTGATGTCGACGGGGAGGACGGGGAGGACGGGGACGTCGTGGCGGCGGGCGTCGGCGACGATGACACGGGCCGGCCACATGCCGGGGTCGTGCTCCAACAGCCCCGCGTACAGCGCGGCCGGATGGTGGGCCTTGAGCCAGGCGGACTGCAGCCGCAGGTCGCGACGGTCACAGCCGGGGCTCCGTCGCGCAGTAAATCCGGCATTTACTGCGGCAGTTGCGAACGCGTCTCCGCGATCGAGCACCCGCCCTAATGTGCTTCTGCTATGCGGACTTGAGGGGAGGGGACTGTCAGTGCCCGACGCGAACCAAACCTGGCGCCAGGCTGTTTGCCTGGGTCATGCCCCCAGATCCTCCGTCACGGGCAGGCACTCGGCGAGCAGGTCGACGACGTCGCGCCATGCTCGCTGCGCGTGCTGTGGGTGGTAGCCGACGCCGGGGACCACGGGGTGGTCGACCGGCGGGTGGTGGAAGGCGTGCAAGGCGCCACCGTAGACCACGAGGCGCCAGTCGACGCCCGCGGCCTGCATCTCGGCGGTGAACGCGTTCCGTTGCGCGGGCGGCATGATCGGGTCTTCCGACCCGACCCCGGCCCACACCGGGCAGCGAATGCGCGCTGCCTCGCCCGGTCGGCCCGTGGTCAGCGCGTTGACTGTCCCGATCGCGCGCAGGTTGACGCCGTCGCGCCCGAGTTCCAGCCCGACGGCGCCCCCGGTGCCGTAGCCGACGGCGGCGATCCGGTCGGGGTCGGTCCGCGGTTCGGTGCGCAACACGTCGAGCGCCGCATGGCCGATGCCCCGCATCCGGTCGGGATCGGCGAGCAGCGGCATGCAACGGGCCAGCATCTCCTCGGGGTCGCCCAAATAGCGCCCGCCGTGAAGGTCGAAGGCCAGCGCTACGTATCCCAGCTCGGCGAGAGCATCGGCCCGCCGGCGCTCGACGTCGCTGAGTCCCATGCCCTCTGGTCCGAGCAGCACCGCGGGCCGGCGGTCGACACCGGCCGGGAGCGCGAGGTGCCCGATCATCGTCAAACCGTCCGCCGGGTACTCGACCGTGCGCGTCGTGATCGTCGTCATGAGACTGGACTGTAGTGATCGTCGAGCCCGGTTCGGTCGCTGTTCTGCCGCTGGCAGAACAGCGTGTGACCCTCGTGTCCCTCTGAAATGCGGCCGAGCGCTCAGGGCTTCAAGATCATCTCGTTGCCCCTTTGGCGCGTACCTCGGTCACACCCCAGCGCGAGCTGAGCAGCCCGCCAAGGCCGGCTGACCGCAGCCTACGTTCCTCGGCGGCCAGCCGTCCTGGCGGACGGCTGGCCGTCCCCGCGTTCGCGGTGTCCTTGGAAAAGGTCTCAAGAATCGAGCACGGCGGCGACGCCCTCGATCTCGACGAGTTGGTCCTTGTAGCCGAGCACGGTGACGCCCATCAAGGTGCTGGGGACGTCATGGTCAGCGAACAAGTCCCGGACTACCTGCCAGGCGGCCACCAGGTCCTCCCGCCGGGCCGATGCGACGAGGACCCGGGTACTGATGACGTCCTGCAGTGACGCACCTGAGGCAGAGAGAGCGGCCTGCATGTTCTCCATGGCTTTCGCTGCCTGGCCTGCGTAGTCCCCGATCGCTGCTGTGGAGCCGTCATCGTTCAGCGGACACGCCCCAGCGAGGAAGATCAGGCGTGACTCGGCGGGCGCAGTGGCCGCGTAGGCGTACTCGGCGACGTCGGACAGGGAGGCGGAGCGGATCAAAGTGATGGCACGAGCCACGGCTGTCGGTCCTTTCCCATCGGATGTTGAGCGCGGACATCCTGCCAACGACCAGTTGGCTCCCGCCTTCCCTTTTTCTCGCCGCCCCACGGCAACGCCGTCATTTCTGCTCGACATTCCCGCACCGGATGATCACCGACTGAGTCCGGAATCCATCAAGAAACGCTGTTCCTAGAGATCAACGTAGCCAGGTGTGGTGTGACGTGGGGTGAGGTGGGTTCGTTGAGCTCCTGGGCGGCCTCGTTCTCGGGGGGTGTAGCTCTGCGGCGGGTTGTTGTACGACTCCGAACAGGAGCTGCTGATGGCTGGGTTGGCAGATGTCCGGCAGGGACAGCAGAAGCCGGCCTCGGCCATCTATGCGGCCGTCCCCGCCCAGGTGGACCTTGGCGGTGGCGCGCGCGAGCGGCCCCGGCTCCCGCCTTCAGCGCACGGGGCCTCGTGCAGCGGCGCGCGCGGACTCGGGTGCCCTCCGTGAACCGGCCGATGTCCCGCCTGGACCGGCTGGGGAACCGTTCCCCCGGCTCCTGCGTGACCTCTTGACGTGTTGTCGGCTGATGGTGAGGGGACCGAATGAGAGCGCGGACGATGGTGAGCGTGGCGGTATCGACCTGTGTGGCGCTGGTGGCGTGCGCGTGCGGTCCGGACACAGCGAAGGAGGACACGGACGCGAAGCCTCCGCAGCCGTCCGCGTCCACGGGTGCCGAAGAGCCGCCGGCCACGCCGTCCGTTTCCGCTCGGACCGAGAAGCCGTCGGCCGAGCCGACCGGCGACCAGCCCGCGCCCAGGACGAAGGAGGGCGCGATCCAGCGCTACGTGCAGTACCTCCATGCCCTGGGCCGTGAGGACATCGACACGGTCTGCGAAGTGGCCGGGCCCGCCGCGAAGAAGGCACAGGACCAGGGGTTCGGTCCATGCGCGTCGACGTACGCCGCCGTGTTCCAGATGATCTCGCCCGCGCAGAAGGAGGCCCTGAAAACCGCGACGGTCGACCCACAGCGCATCGCCGTGCGCACGCCCGACAAGATCGAGATGCCGGTCGAAGCGGTCAGGGCTTCCGCCACCTTCTCCGAGAGCGACCTCGGCAGCTACACCCTGGAGTACCTCAAGAACGACTGGTACATCACCGACTGAACCCGACGCGCCGTAGGCGGAACCGCCCGACGGGCGGCTCCGCGCGCACGCCACCCGGCGGCCGTTCGACTGCGCCCGCCGATGACCTTCAGCCCGCACCGTGCTGTCGGCCGTCTCCGCCTTCGTGTCTGGCCGAGCCCGGGCGCGCCCCGGGCGGCCGCCGCCCACCACGAGGCTGGTGGTCGCCGATCTTCCTTCCCCGGCAGCCTCCTGCCGAGTGGGTCTTCCACCGAGCCGCTGCACCCCATACGAGTTGCACCGTTATGGCGGTCCTGACCGCTTCTGAGTTGCGTGAAGTCGACCCGCACGCCCGCGACGCCTCGGAGAACCGCTCTGCCCGCCATGCCGCGCCGAGGTCGAGGCCCTCCGGGCACCGCGGAAACTAGCGGCCACCTGGGGTGGGGCTTAGAGGTTGTCTCACGTGGCAAGTTTCGCGAGCTTCTTGTGGCAGGTCAGGGCGGCGGCCATGGCCAGGCCTCGGCTCTGCCAGTCGTTGCGGACCATGTACGGGATCTTGAGACCACGAGCAGCCCATGGCAGGCTCATGCCGCATGATCGATGAATTCGCGAAAGACAACCTGCACGGGAGGCTGCGGCGGGACCGCAAGGCGCTGCTCTGGAAACTCGACGGCTTGTCCGAATACGACGCCCGCCGACCTTTGACAGCGACCGGGACCAACCTCCTCGGCCTGGTCAAACACGTGGCCACCGTCGAGGCCAGGTACTTCGGCGAGGTCTTCGACCGCCCTTCCCCGGATCCGCTGCCCCGGTGGCAGGACTCCGACGGCAGCGATCTGTGGGCGAACGAGGACGAGACTCGCGATCAGATCATCGGGTTCTACCGGCGCACGTGGGAACACTCGGACGCGACGATCAACGAGCTTCCCCTCGACGCCCCCGGTCACGTGCCGTGGTGGCCGGAGCCTTATGCCGACACGAACCTGTTCGCCATCATGGTCCATGTCCTCGGCGAGTCCATCCGGCATGCCGGGCACGCCGATATCCTGCGCGAGGGCCTCGACGGCCGGACCGGGTTGCGCGCCGAACACGAGAGGCAGATCGACGAGGAAGCCCGTGCAGCCTACTGCGCGAAGATCGAGCAGGCCGCCCGGTCGGCCGCACCAATCAAGGCTTAGAGGTTGTCTCACGTGACTTGATGTTCCTGCGGCATGATGCCGGTCGTGGGTGCTGATCTGTCGAAGCGTCTGGTTCCTGATGAACTTTGGGAGCTGGCCGCCCCGTTGCTGCCGTCGTTCGCTGCTCGTCCGCAAGGTGGTGGGACCGCTCCGTGTGACGAGCGGGCCGTGTTCACGCCAGTGGTGTACGCGCTGACCAGCGGCTGTGCCTGGCGGCTCTGCCGCCGACGTTCGGCACGTCGCCCGCCACCGCGCATCGCCGCTTCACGGTATGGACCGAGGCCGGCCTCTGGCGTCGGCTGCACTGGGCGGTACTGGACGAACCGGGGCCCGGGGCGAGGTGGACCGGACCTCGGCGATCGTTGACGCGGCCTCCGTTCGCGCCAAAGGGCGGGATCGCTGACCGGGCCGAACCCGGTCGATCGCGGCAAGAAGGGCAGCAAGCTGCACGTGCTGTCCGATGCCCAGGGCATCCCGCTCGCCGTCGCCGTGTCCGGCGCGAACATGCACGACAGCCTCGCCCTCAAACCGCTCATCCGCGGCATTCCCGCCGTCCGCTCCCGCCGGGGACCACGGCGGCGCCGACCCGTCAAACTCCGCGCGGACACGGCGTACTTCTCCGCCGAACACCTGGCCTGGCTGCGCGAGCGCGGGCTCGTCGCGCGCATCGCGCGGCCCGGCATCGAGGCCGGCGAACGCCTCGGTCGGCACCGCGAGCCGGAGCGTATGCGGCGGGTTCACGGGGGCGGCCTGAACAGCCCAACTGTGCTTCCAGCAGGTCGCTCATAATGGGTTCACCTGTTCTGGCTCGGTGGGGTGAGGAAGTTTACCGGGAGATGTCGGGGTCCGACGGTAAGCGCGCATGCGGTGCTTTCCGGCCGTCAATCCTTGAGCCGGTCCCAAACAGCTTCGGAATTTGACTGTTTGTTACGCGGGGGTGCCCTGCGTGTTCTCGTAGCGGTGCGGTCTACGGTGCGCGACCATACGGTCGCCGAGAGGAAACACCGAGACAGGAAGAAGGACGAACGTGTCCGGCAGCGAAAGCGAGAACCCGGCAATCTCCTCCCCCACACCTACGCCGACCCGGCCCAGGACCAACCGGGACTGGTGGCCGAATCAGCTGGACCTTCAGGTTCTCCACCAGCACTCGCCCGAGGCCAATCCGATGAGCGAGGACTTCGACTACGCGGAGGAGTTCGCGACCCTCGACGTCGACGCGCTGAAGCGCGACCTCTTCGAGCTGATGACGACGTCGCAGGACTGGTGGCCGGCCGACTACGGCCACTACGGGCCGCTCTTCATCCGGATGAGCTGGCATGCCGCGGGGACGTACCGCATCGCCGACGGCCGGGGCGGTGGCGGCTCCGGCGCCCAGCGCTTCGCCCCCCTCAACAGTTGGCCCGACAATGCGAGCCTCGACAAGGCGCGCCGGCTGCTCTGGCCGGTCAAGCAGAAATACGGCCGGAAAATCTCATGGGCCGATCTTCTGGTATTCGCAGGCGACTGTGCCATGGAATCGATGGGGTTCAAGACGTTCGGGTTCGGCTTCGGGCGACAGGACATCTGGGAACCCGAGGAGATCTTCTGGGGCCCCGAGGACACTTGGCTCGGAGATGAGCGGTACACCGGCGACAGGGAACTCACCGGTCCCTTCGGTGCCGTACAGATGGGACTGATCTACGTCAATCCGGAGGGGCCCAACGGCAATCCAGATCCGATCGCGGCCGCCCGGGACATTCGCGAGACGTTCGGGCGCATGGCGATGAACGACGAGGAGACGGTCGCGCTCATCGTCGGCGGCCACACGTTCGGCAAATGCCATGGTGCGGTCGATCCCTCGTACATCGGTCCGGAGCCCGAGGCCTGCCCCATGGAGCAGCAGGGCATCGGCTGGCGGAACACGTACGGCAGCGGTATGGGCACCGACACGCTCACCAGCGGGCTGGAGGGCGCGTGGACCTCCGAGCCGACGACGTGGGACAACGGGTACCTGGACAACCTGTTCCGGTACGACTGGGAGCTGACGACGAGCCCGGCCGGTGCGAACCAGTGGACTCCGAAGGATCCCTCGGCGAAGGACACGGTGCCCGATGCGCATGATCCGTCGAAGAGGCACGCTCCCATGATGCTGACGACGGACCTCTCGCTGAAGCTGGATCCGGTCTACGCGCCGATCGCGAGGCGCTTCCACGAGAACCCGGACCAGCTCGCGGACGCGTTCGCCAAGGCGTGGTACAAGCTGTTGCACCGCGACATGGGACCCCTCTCCCGCTACCTGGGCCCGTGGATTCCCGAGCCGCAGCTGTGGCAGGACCCCGTGCCCGAGGTCGATCACGAACTGGTCGGGGAGGCGGACATCGCCGCCCTCAAGGAAAGGATCCTCGCCTCGGGGCTGTCAGTCCCGCAGTTGGTCACCACCGCCTGGGCGTCGGCGGCGAGCTTCCGCGGGACGGACAAGCGTGGTGGAGCCAACGGGGCGCGGATCCGACTCGCGCCGCAGAAGGACTGGGAGGTCAACGACCTGCCCGAGGTGGCCGAGGTGGTGCGGAAGCTGGAGCAGATCCAGCAGGACTTCAACCGCTCGCAGTCCGGCGGAACGAAGGTTTCGCTCGCCGACCTGATCGTCCTGGGCGGGTGCGCGGCCGTCGAACAGGCCGCGAAGAACGCCGGGCACGACATCACGGTCCCGTTCACGCCGGGGCGCACGGACGCCTCGCAGGAGCAGACGGACGTGGAGGCGTTCGCCGTGCTCGAACCCAGGGCGGACGGGTTCCGCAACTACCTCCGGGCTGGAGAGAAGCTGTCGCCGGAGACCCTCCTCCTGGACCGCGCGAACCTGTTGACCCTGACCGCTCCCGAGATGACGGTTCTCATCGGCGGCATGCGGGCCCTGAACACCGGCTTCAAACGATCGCCACACGGCGCTCTCACCCAGCGGCCGGAGACACTGACGAACGACTTCTTCGTCAACCTGCTCGACATGGGCACGGAGTGGAAGACGTCGGAGTCGGCGGAGAACGTCTTCGAGGGCCGGGATCGGACCACGGGCGAGGTCAAGTGGACGGCCACGGCCGTCGACCTCGTCTTCGGTTCGCACTCCCAGCTTCGTGCGGTCTCAGAGGTATACGCGTCCGACGACGCGGGAGAGCAGTTCGTGCGTGACTTCGTGGCGGCGTGGGACAAAGTGATGAACCTCGATCGCTTCGACCTCGCCTGATCGATCCCGATGTCCCGGTCGGCCGCTTCTGGGCGGACCGGGACATCATCGCGCTGTCTGTACGGCAGTTCACTGCTCTATGTGCAGGTCAGCGTCGGATCACCTCGGGGGAGGCCGCCGGTGCGATGGAATACCGCCCGGTACTCCCTCGGCCGCTGGCCTGTGTGTCTGCGGAAGATGCCGCTGAACGCCCCGGCGTCGCGGTACCCGACCTCGGCGGCGATGCTCGCGATGGTCAGGTCTGTCGTCTCCAGCAGGTGTCCGGCGCGACGTACCCGGACCCTCTGCAGGTACGCGAGCGGCGTCTCACCGGCCTCGTCGCCGAAGCGCCGGAGCATGGTTCTCGTACTCACGTGGAACTCCTGGGCGAGGGCGGGCAGGTCATAGCGAGCACCGAGGTTCTGGTCGAGCCACCGCTTGACGCTGAGCGAGAACTCCCTGCCGGCAGTGGGTATGAGCTCCCAGTCGACATAGG
This sequence comes from Streptomyces sp. P9(2023), assembly GCF_032436795.1. Taxonomy (NCBI): domain Bacteria; kingdom Bacillati; phylum Actinomycetota; class Actinomycetes; order Kitasatosporales; family Streptomycetaceae; genus Streptomyces; species Streptomyces sp. P9(2023). Next base: position 46,042 of record NZ_JAUPWM010000006.1, on the reverse strand, counting down.
GCGCCTGCGTGGAACGTGCGTCATCGACAAGCGCGATACGCGCGGTGCTTCGGGCGACGCGGGGGCCGTCGTGCTCGCGGATGAACTGCAGCGCGAAGTCGTACATGGCGCTGAAGGCCGCGGTGGTCGTCACCCCCCGGTCGGTCACGACCAGCCTCTCCGGGCGGAGGCCCACGTCGGCGTACCGGCGGGCGAAACGGTCCGCGAACAGCCAGGACGTGGTGGCTTCGCGTCCGCCGAGCAGCCCGGCTTCAGCGACCAGGAAGGCGCCTACGCAGATCGAGACGACAGCCGTCCCGGAGGCCGCCTGCGACCGAATCGACGCTGCTTCCGGTCCCAGGTTCGCGAGTGTCGCGTCGAGATCGAGGGTGGGCGACAGCTCGAAGCCCGGCACGATCAGGACGTCCACGGGGCGCACCGCCGAGACGTCGAGCACCGAGCCGCCGGACGCGATCACACGCCGCCGGGGCGAGATGACCCACGTCTCGTACGCCGGCTGGGCCGCTCCTTGCGCCGCGGCGACGTGAGTCGCCATGGCCAGGAGGTCGGGGACTCCGTAGACCTCCGACGCGAAGCAGCCGGGGTAGGCCAGCACACCCACTCGCAGCGGACTCATGCGGCCCCCTCCGGCGCCTTGGAAACGGGTGGCGATATTACCGGGATACGTGGCGATGCCGCCGCTTCTCAGGAGGGCGCCCGCTTCAGCATCATCTCGGTCATGACAATCAAGCGAGGTCAGAGCGACCCTTTGGACGACTTCTCTCGGCGAGCCGTCAGCGTCGATGACGTCGACAAGACGGTGTACGTCGCCGGGTCGGGACCGGCGGTCATCCTCATGCCCGAGATGCCGGGCATCAGCCCCGACGTCGCGCGGTTCGCGCGGTGGGTGCGCGATGCGGGCTTCTGCGTGTACGTGCCCTCTCTCTTCGGCGTCGACGGTGCCTATCCGCTCGCCGAGGCCCGCGAGACCGTCGTTCGACGCGCGTGCGTCAGTGCCGAGTTCCGGGCATTTGCCGGTGGCGGCACCAGCCCCGTCGTCACATGGCTGCGCGGCCTCGCTCGCCTGGCGCACGCCGAGCGTGGTGGACCTGGCGTCGGGGCCGTCGGTCTGTGTTTCACCGGGAACTTCGCCTTGACCATGGCGCTCGAACCCGCTGTCATCGCGCCGGTCGTCAACCATCCGTCGCTTCCGCTGGACGACCCCGGCGGCCTGGAGATGAGCGACGAGGACGCGGCTGCCGTGGCTGACCGCGTAGCGCGAGACGGATTGAAGGTTCTCGCGTACCGCTTCGAGCACGACAGGTGGTGCACCGGCCAACGGTTCGCTGCGTACCGGGCGCTGCTCGGGGACGCGTTCGACGGCCGCGTGCTCAAGGCCGAGACGGCGAACACGAATCCTCCGCCCTTCTTCCGTGACGTCGTCGGCTGCGCCCACAGCGTCGTCACGGCCCACCTCGTCGACCAGGAAGGTCACCCCACCGTGCAGGCCCGAAACAAGATCATCGCCTTCCTGGCCGAGCGGCTCGGGACGCCGCCGGAATAACCCCTGGCGCTCCTACACCTGTTGGGGATGGGGTGGTCGGGGGCGGGGGCGGCGGCGTGCCCATCGTCACCAGGCCCACCCCCTCGGCGGCCAGGTCCCGGCCACGCCTGGCGGCCGGCGCCTCGACGGCTGCGCGGTCGCTCGGCCCTTCCAGCAGCACCGCCGTCCGCAGGCCCCGCCGCACGGCCAGTTCGCTCGTCGGCCCGCCGGGACCGCCGCTCGCCCAGTCACCGACCGCGTCCTGGAGCGCCCCCATATCCACCAATGGAGCGAGTCTGCACCCCCACCGACAGCACGGCACGTGATGATTCGTCGGTCGTCGGCCCCGCTCGACATCGCCGATCTCGCCGCGGGTTCAACGGCCCGTTTCGGCAGGACCGCGGAACGCGACGCACACCACGTGATGGGCTTCCGCACCCGCGTCGGAGCCGACGAGCGTCAGGACCTCCGGCGCAGCCGTTTACGCGGCGCTGTGCAGGTAACGCGTGGAGAGTGACGAAGCCGACGGCCGTGCCAGGAGGCGGTAGTCATGAAGCTCGTGGAGGAAGGCCCGTACCGCTGTCGCATCGAGAAGCGGCCGGGCATGCGGGTGCCCGGGGTGGTGTTCGCCTCCCGGGAGCTGCTGCGGGACGCCGAGCAGTCGCTGGAGCAGGTGGCCAACGTCGCGACGCTCCCCGGCATCGTGGTCGCCTCGTACGCCATGCCGGACATCCACTGGGGCTACGGCTTCCCCATCGGCGGAGTCGCCGCCACCGACATCGAGGAGGGCGGCGTGGTGTCGCCCGGAGGAGTCGGCTTCGACATCTCCTGCGGCGTGCGCCTGCTGGCCGCCGACCGCGAGCGGAGGGAGCTGGACTCGGTGCTGCCCTCGGTCATGGACGGACTCGACCGGGCCGTCCCACGGGGCGCCGGACCGGGTGGCGTGTGGCGGCTGAGCGGTCATGGCGAGCTGGAACGCGTCCTGCGGGGCGGGGCGCGGTACGCGGTCGAACAGGGGCACGGCGAGGAGCGCGACCTGCTGCGCTGCGAGGACGGCGGAGCGGTCGCCGAGGCCGATGCCGGTCAGGTGAGCGAGCGGGCGCGGGAGCGTGGGCTCGGGCAGGTCGGCAGCCTCGGTTCCGCCAACCACTTCCTGGAGATCCAGCAGGTCACCGAGGTGTACGACAAGCGGGCCGCCGCCGCCTTCGGGCTCGCCCTCGACCAGGTGTGCGTGATGATCCACTGCGGTTCGCGCGGGCTGGGCCACCAGATCTGTTCCGACCACGTACGTGCCATGGACCGGGCCATGAACCGCTACGGGATCACGGTGCCGGACCGGCAGCTGGCCTGCACCCCGGTGCACTCCCCGGAGGGCCGCGCCTACCTGGGAGCGATGGCCGCGGCCGCCAACTACGGACGCGCGAACCGCCAGCTGCTGGCAGAGGCGGCGCGCCGCATCTTCCGTCGTGAGGCGGACACCCGGCTGACTCTCGTGTACGACGTGTCCCACAATCTGGCCAAGATCGAGACTCATGTGGTGGACGGTGCGCCGCGCTCCCTGTGCGTGCACCGCAAGGGCGCCACCCGCGCCTTCCCGCCGGGACACGCCGAGCTGCCCGCGGACCTGCGGGAGGCAGGGCAGCCCGTACTCATTCCCGGCACCATGGGCACCGCCTCGTACGTCCTCGCGGGAATACCCGGCGGTGGCGCCTTTTTCTCCACCTGCCACGGAGCGGGCCGCGTGATGAGCCGCCACCAGGCGGCGCGGACGGTCGGGGGCAAGGAGCTGCGGGCACGCCTGGAGGCCGAGGGCATCGCGGTCCGCCCCCGGTCCTTGAAGGGACTCGCCGAGGAGACCCCGGAGGCGTACAAGGACGTCGACGCGGTCGTGGGGGCGAGCGAGGGCGCGGGGCTGTGCCGCAAGGTGGCCCGACTGGTCCCGCTCGGAGTGGTCAAGGGCTAGCTGCGCCTGGGGGCGGCACCCATGGCCGTGCACGCCGCCGGCCGTGCCCGCCGCTTCAGACGTCGATCGTCACCGCGCACGCCCAGCCGTACGGGTCGGGCGCGAGGCGCAGCTCGTTCCAGGACACGGCCTTCGGCACGGCGCCGGTGATCGGCACCGACCGTACGTCCGTCACCGCCATCCGTACGTCAAGCCCGCCGTCGACCGTCTCCGCCTCGACGTCCACGGGCACCTCGCCGTCCACCTCCAGCCGGAAGACGACCTCGTCGAGCAGCGCGGCCAGCAGCTCGTCGTCGCTTCCCTCGGCCAGCTGCACCTGTCGCGAGGCCCTGGCCCGTACCCCGGAGACGTCCGCGAAGCACTCGACCATGCCCAGCACCGCCTCCACCAGGCACTGCTCCCGACTCGCACCCCACGCCTCGATCCGCACGTCGGCCGTGTGCGGCACCGTCCGATGTCCGCCCGCCCCAGGGCGCCGGACCTGCTCGTCGTTGTCCGTGTCTCTGGCCATGCACCTCGCGTGCCCGCCCGCCACACCGCTATGCCTCACCCCGACGAGGAGCAACACCGAGGACGGACTGACCTGGCCGTCCGGCCGGGTGGCAGGTCGGCCGGTCGACGTGGTGGCGTCGTCGACGGCGGGCAGCCCGATGGCGTGGTGCGTTTCATGCGAGCCGCGGGGGTAGGCGCGAGCCGTGGGCGGGGGCGCGCCTCGCGGAAGGACGTGCGGCCATGTTGCTGCTGGGTCTGCTGCTTCTGGGTGCGACCGGTGCCTTCATCGGGCTGCTGATCGCGGACAACACCGGGGGCCCGGAGTACACCGTGGTACAGGCGATCGCTGCCGAACTGCGTCAGCGGGGTGCCGATTCCCCGCTGCCGATCCACTGACGGCAGCCCCTCCGCGACCTGCCCACGTCGGTGCGGCCTTCGGATCGCTGACGGCAGACAGGAAGCTCCCTGACGGGACTGGAACGCGCCGCAGGAGCATGCCAACCCACAACACCCCTGATCAGGCGGAGGCGACGCGACCCCGACGCATGCTGCGCGCTGCCTGGCCCGAAGACGCCTCGCTGTCAACGACCGCACCGTGAAGCCCCTGGCGGTCGAAGGGAGGCATCGCCATGTTGGCTGCGCCAGATCGTCCCTTCCCTGGCAGGGGCCGGGTGACTACACCAGGCACAGCTCGAAGCCGCTGCGTGGGAGAGTTGGCATGCGAGACAGGGGGATGGTCAGGTCCTGCCTCGGGACGATGTACTCCAACCCCGCCAGCTCCGTTGCGATGACGGCGAGTGCTGCCACGGTGACGTCCTCCCCGGGGCAGCGGTGGCCGCGGGCGGGGTCCCCGCCGCCCTGGGGAATCAGGTTGTCCAGCGGGCTCCGCGGGCCGTCCGGGCCGGTGAATCGATGGGGGTCGAACTTGTACGGGTGCTCCCAGAGTGCAGGGTCGTGATTCTGGCCGTACAGATCGAGCAGTACCAGGGTCTCCTTCGGGATGTGTTCCCCGCGCCAGGTGAGGTCCTGGGCCGCAAGGCCGCCGACGAAGGGCGCGAAGGGGTAGAAGCGCCGTACCTCGTGTGCGAACGCTTCGGCGTACGTTCCCTCGGTATCGGTGCGCAGCAGGTCCCGGTGACGGGGCCACCGATGCAGCGCGTGAGCGGCGAACGCCGCGAACCAGGCGACCGCGACCGTGGGCCGGACAATGTTCAGCAGCTCAACGGCGGCGGTGTGCGGGGAAGGAGGTTCCCGTCCGGATCACGGTGCCACGCCACTGTCTGCAGCGCCGAACTCGTCCGGTCTGCTTCCTGGGTCTCGCGCACGGTTTTGATCAGGTCGGCGAGGGCTTCCTCCTGGCGATGACGGGCCCGTCGAGCGCGCAGGTGGCGGGGGCCGGGGGTGGCGAAGCCGTCGACCATGGACGTGCAGTCGCGTGCCAAGTCGGCGGCCGCCGCGTCGGACAGGGCTACGCCCGCCCAGTCGCAGACGGCGAGGGTCAGGATTCTGGCGGCCTCACCGAAGAGCACCACACGGGCCTGCCGCCAACTGGGCACTGCTTCGCGCCAGCGCCGGCCGACGTCCCGGCCCAACGCTGCGACTCCGGTCCCGTCCTTGAGGAGCGCGATGAACATCGCCTTGCGGACCCGTGCCCGAAGAGGGTGTCCAGGACGAGATTGTCGACCAATTGCCCGACGGGCGCATCTCGTGGCGGACGATGGGCGGGGACGTCAAGCAGAAGGGGGTTGTCACATTCCAGTCCCTGGACGAGATGCACACGCGCGTGAGCCTGGCGATGGACGTTGAACCCCAAGAGCTCGCCGAGAAGGCTGGCGACACGCTCGGTATTCTCGACCGGCGGGTCAAGGGTGATCTGAAGCGCTTCAAGGGGTTCATCGAGGAGCGCGGACATGAGAGCGGCGGTTGGCGCGGCCGCATCGCACCGTCCGACAGCGAAACCGCGCTGCCGGGCAGCGGGCAGGCAGGCCTGACGCCCAGCGATGCCTCCGTTCGGGGACCGCGGCAGTCCGAGGCTCAGGGATCCGGGCCGGGCCCCGTCCCGGTCGACCCCGATGACATGCGCCACGGCTGATCGTCGCCGCGAGGCCCCCGGCCGCAGCCCGACAGAGCCGGCGTGAGCCGTCTGGCGGCGCACGTTCTGCCGGATGCCGGAGGTCGCCAGAAGCTGACGGCGAAGCGACCAGTTCCAGGTACCAGGGAAGGACCCGTCATGCCTCGCGGATCGAGTTCCAAGCGGGAGCGGCAGTACGAGCACATCAAGGAGAGTGCGGAGGAGCGGGGTGAGAGCACCAAGCGTGCGAAGGAGATCGCAGCCCGCACCGTGAACAAGGAACGCGCACGTTCCGGCGAGTCCCGCACAGCGAGCAAGACCTCGACGCAGGACAAGTCCTCGTCGAAGCGTGGTGGTCAGCGCTCGGGTGGCGGCTTGCAAGGCCCCACGTACGACCAGTTGTACGAAGAGGCGAAGCGCCGCAACATCCACGGCCGGTCGTCGATGAACAAGTCGGAGCTGAAGAAGTCGCTCGGCCACTGACTCAGGAGCCGATGAGCATCCGGGATGCGGCATGGCGGCACAAGAAGGTCAACAGCGAGACCTCGTCACGGCCCACCCGCGACCGGACTTTCCCGACCAACAGCAGGAGGATCCTGGCTGGACCGGTCCGATGGATCCACCTCCGGATCATGGTGAATCGTCCTATGAGGGGCGTCGACTCCTCGTGGGACGACTTGCCGTGATCACCGGTGGCGACTCGGGCGTAGGCCAGGCCGTCGCTCTCGCCTACGCACGCGAAGGCGCCGACGTCGTCTCGCGCACCTGCCGGGGGAAGCAGGAGGGCCGAGAGAACCTCGCGCCTTGTCGCGGAGGCCGGTCGCCGGGCGGTTACATTACGGGCGAGATCGTTAATGCCGCCGGCGGCACGCCACTACCGTGAGAGCGGTTCCCGCCGCGGCTGGCCGCTGAGGCCGGGCGCCCGGAGGGGGTGCGTCCGGATGCTGCTTGGCCGGGGTGGAGCATACGCCCTCGTCGACGTCGACCTTGCGGACCTATGGCGCTAGCCGGGGGAGACGTAGGCCGTCGGCCCGACGGCAGTGAGGCAGACCGAATCGAATGGACGACCGAGACGACACGGCCCTTCACCGAAATGTGACGCGGCGATATGTGACGCGGCGCTCCATCGGGACACGTTGACCGGCTCTCGGGCGACGACGCATCAGGCAGTCACCGAGGAGAAGGGACTGTCGTGGAGTTGGTCCAGAAGATCAGCGGGATCCCGGTAGACGGCGGCGGCGCCGGCCTCCTCCAGATCGTGTCGGGGGATGCCGCCGCACAGCACTCCCACGCATGTCACACCGGCCGCCGTGGCGGCCTTCATGTCCCAGACCGTGTCGCCGACGAACACCGCACGCTCAGCCGGCACTCGCGCCAGCTCCAGGGCTTGTCGAACCGGTTCGGGCGCCGGCTTGCCGTCCTCGACGTCCTCTGCGGTGGCCGTCTCCGTGATCGCCTCGCCGGCGTCGATCGCCCGGCGCAGAGCCCTGAGTTCGTTGTCCTTGGCAGAGGTGACGAGCAGGACTCTCCAGCCACCGCGTGCCAGTGCCCGCAGCAGCTCAGAGGCGGAGTTCAAGGCCGGAAGGCGGTCGAAGTACGTGGCGTAGAGGGTGTCGTGCGCAGCGCTCAGACGATCGTCGTGCGTACGGTCGCGGTCGTTACCCAGTAGGTGATCGAGCAGGTCCTCGCCGGGCAGACCGACAGCACGGTGGACAGCGTGCATCGGGACGGAGTGCCCTGCCTGGCGCAGGGCCTCCCACCACGCAGTCACGTGCAGGTGGTTGGTGTCGACGAGGGTGCCGTCGACATCGAACAGCGCTGCCCGGTTCATCTCGACTCCCTCAAAGGTCCCGCAAGCCGGGCAGCAGCTTCTTCTCCGCCCAGTCCAGGAAGGGTTCTTGGCGGTCGCCCCCAATCTGCACCAGGGCGACCTCGGTGAACCCGGCCTCGACGTAAGGGCGCACGGCGTCGATGAAGTCGTGCACAACGTCGCCGCAAGGGATGGCCTCGGCGACGTCCTCGGGACGGGTGTGCGCGCTGGCTCGGGCGAAGCCCGCCGTACCGGGCAGCTCGGCATTGACCTCCCAGCCGCCGAGGGCCCAGCGGAACTGGTCGTGCGCCCGGGCCACCGCCGCGGCGCGGTCGGGGTCGTAGCAGACCGGGAGCTGGCCGACGCAGGGCTTGCCGGCGCCACCGTGCGCCGCGAACGCCCTCGGTAGGTCCTCGTCCGGTTCGACGGCGATCAGCACGTCCGCGTGGCGGCCCGCGATCTCGCAGGACTGCTCTCCCGAGACGGCGATGCCGATCGGGGGCGGTGCCGGGGGAAGGTCCCAGAGCTTGGCGTTCTCCACGTCGAAATGCGTACCGTGATGAGTGACGTACCCGCCATCGAGCAGCCTACGGATGATGCCCACGGCCTCCTCCAGCATCTCCAGGCGGACGTGGGCGGCCGGCCAGCCGGGTCCGACGATGTGTTCGTTCAGGTTCTCGCCGGAGCCGAGGCCGAGGCGGAAGCGGCCGTCGCAGAGCAACTGCATGGTCGCGGCCTTCTGCGCGATCACCGCAGGGTGGTATCGGAAGGTCGGACAGGTCACGAACGTCATCAGGGGAATACGCGAAGTTGCCTGCGCCGCCGCGCCCAGGACGCTCCACGCGTACGGCGCGTGCCCCTGGGAGTCGAGCCAGGGGAACGAGTGGTCGGAGATGACGGAGAAGTCGAAGCCGGCGTGCTCCGCTCCGACGACGTGGGACACCAGTTCTCGGGGCCCGGCCTGCTCGGTCATCATCGTGTAGCCGATACGCACCATGTGATGCGGCTTGCCGCAATCACCCTGATGAAACCCATCGTGCGCGGCGCCTCATTGGCAGATGAATTCAGAGCGTCGTACTTCGGGCCCTGCGGCCCGCTGGGCATGGTGGCCCATCCGGTTGGCGGGAGGGCCCACGCTGGTTGGTGCGGTGTGCATGTCGCCTACGGTGTCTTGATGCTGTGCTCGGCGGCGTACGAGTCCAGTACGTTGTCCGTGTTCCCCTTGGTGTGCAGAAATCGCTCGTCCAGAATGATCGCGAGATCGTCCATCGCGGCGTTCAGAACCTCTGCAGCGAGGCCGACGTCACGGTGCCGGGCCTTCGCCGCATGATCGGCGAGCTGCGCTGCGTAGCCGATCTGCTCGGCGAGCGACGCGCGATCGTCGCCGTCGTAGAAGTAGTACGACTCCGGATACTGCATGAAGTCGACCGATACCACGCATAGGTCGGCGGCCACGCTGTCGAGGATGGCCGCGCCGGCGTCGGAGTCGAGTGCCTCGGTCGTGGCATGCGTGCGGCGCAGGTGAGAGAGGCGCAGGGCGAACGTTCGGCGCCGCGCGAGCGCGGGGTAGATGCCGAGGATCCAGGTCACGGTTGCCGACAGAAGGGCGAATCCGACCAGTGCCTCGAGTGGCGCGAAGAGGCGTAGCCAGCCCGTCGTCGGTGCGATGTCGCCCAGACCGAGTGTCGCCAGCGTCACGAGCGATACGTACAGCGCGTCCATGGGGCCGGCGTGCGCGTCGGGTTCGAGCCCGGGGGAATACGTGAAGGCTTCGGGCATGTGGGGCCAGTACACCAGCGCCCAACCGATCGCGATCGCCAGCGTCCAGATCGAGACGACCACCACCATGCCCAGCGGTCCAGCGAGCCCGGCGGCCCTGCGACGGCCACTGACGTGGCTGGAGAGACGCCACAGCGTCGTCATCACGAGTCTGCTCAGCCCGCCGTGACGCGTGGGATGCCACAGCGTGTGAAACACGTCGCGCAGCATGAACACCACCAGTGCCGCACCCAGCAGCGACAGTGACCACTTCATCTCGCCCTCGGTCCCTCTGCTCGAGTTCGCTGTCCCAGCGACCCCTCTCTCCCGCGCGAAAGCGATCCGCCGTGTCGCTGACGGTAGCCCGACGGGTTCATTGGCTGGGTTCGACATGACGGCTCCGTTGCCGGACATCGCGCCGGGCGCTCCGCGCCTGATGAAATTTTCCGTATGCGTGCCAGCCACCGTGGACGACGGGAATTCGCTCGCCGAAGCTCCGTGGTCCTCGTCGGTGAACAACCGGGCGACCAGGAGGACTGCACAGGAAGCCAGTTCGCAGGCACAACGGACTGGTTGCCATCGCCCTGCGCGAGGCGGGCGTCGCTGAAGGCGCGGGGTGCCCCACCGGTGCGGTCAAGCCCGTCACGTTTGTTTCCAAGAGAGAGCCCGGTCCGGCTTGGTAGGCAGAACTGAGGCCCGTGGCCCCGGCGTGGTCGTGATCCTGGGGATACCGCGGCACCCACTTCAGACCCGAGCCCCCGCCCACTTCAGCCCCGCGGCTCAGGAAGGAGGCTCATCGGGTCAGCGGACGCGGCTCCGGCTCGCGGGGGACGGGTGAGGGACAGCGGCTGCGCTGGGCAGTAGCTCAGTGAGCGTTTCAGCTCGGCATTGTTCATGGTGGACCTGCCGTGAAGGTCCGCCTCTGCGCCTCGGCGTACAACTGGTCGTAGCTCGGACGCTTCGCCCCGCTGTACGAGCGTACGCCGGCTTGCCGTGAGCATGACATATGCGACGGGCCCTTTCCTCGCGCCGGACGGCGGAGTGTCGCCCGTCTCCCTGCAGGGAGACGGGCGCGACCTTTCCCACTTTCACCAGCGGTACCAGCGTCCTGATGCGCTACGCATGAAGAACCCCAGCACCCACAGGACCAGAACCGCGATGGCGACGAACCACAGGGCTTCCGCAGCGAACCCGACTCCGAAAAGCACCAGAATCAGCAGGAGGACAAGAAGAAGGGGGACCATGACCACACCTCCGAAAGACCGTGGTCGCACCGGCCTCCCCGGCGCGGCATTCCTGTCTCCGAGCGACTGCCCCTGATGTCAAGCCTCATGCGCGGCCTGGAAGGCGTGGCGTAGGTGCGGTCGGCTTCGGCCCGTGGGAGGCGGCGCGCGTCAGTCCAGCCGGAGGCGCATCGCGTCTGCCAGGGCCACTTCCAGCTTCGCCAGGCGCTCGTGTCAGCCCCGACCACGGCGTACTGCCAGGACCTTCCGTCGTCGGGAGCGTCCTCCTACAGCACCACTCCTTCGCCACGACATGGGGACCAGGCCAGATTCGCGTGGAGCCCGTGCACGGAGGCGGCATCTCACACTTCCTGCGGGACGAGGGCGAGCTGTGGCAGCTGAAGGAGTACGCGATGCTGCGCTCCCTGTACCACCTGAAGGAGGCGGACCCGCACGCCTGGGTGCTGCCCCGGCGTAGGGGACGTGCCAAGGCGGCGATGGCGGCGGTTGAATTCGATGAGTTCGGCGGTGGCAGGGCGGAACGTGTCCACGCGCAACTTTCGCGGACCTCATGACCGATCTGGGCGTGGACACGACCTACGGCAGGCATGTCGACGCGGCGCCGGCGCAGATGTTGGCCGTCGTGAACCTCATGTCGCTGTTCGGGCTGCACCGCGCGCTGCGCGGGTGCCTCGTGGGTCACTTCGCAGCTGTGGAGATCACTTCCTCGCCCGGGTCAGCCCGGCTCGCTGAGGCGATGCGTCGCACCGGAGCAGGCAGGGCGGCGGTGTTCTTGTCACATCGGAGCGGTTCTGCGTCGCACTCTGCACCTGTCGCCGCAGCCGTAGCTACCCCTGGTGCGACACGAGCCATCGACGGCGTGCCCGGTCGGGAATGGCGCTGGCCGGGGACGATGAAGAGACGGCGAATGGCACGGACTGACGCTCGGCTTCGGCGGCATTTCTGATCGTGCTAAGCGCGTGTCTCGTAAAGATCCTTGGACTTGCTGGATGACCTGCTCGCCATTATCGGAGCGAGCGGGTGCTGCTGAAGGTGCACCCGGCGAGCAAGGCGGCATCGGCCTGATTCGTATCTGCCTACTTCCCCACGGTCAACACAAATCGGCACGAGGACGCTGAGGAGCTGGTGCCTTCCGTGGCCGAGGCGCAGCCCGCGATCGTGCATCTGCTACGCCCCGCGAGGGCGGCCGGCGCCCCAGCCGATCCTCCACGACCGGATGACCGCATCATTCGACCGCTACGGCCTCACGCTGGAGGCCTCAACCTTCGCTCTCGGCCCTCTCGGAACGCTGCTGCCTCTGCCCTGATGGGTCCGGTCGGCTCCGCATCCCGAAAGGACGCGCGGATCGCTGCGGAGAATCCGGAGGGTTCCGAGTAACCGTCCGGGGAGAGGGAAGCCGCGGGGGTGCCCCCTACGTCAACGGCACTCCGTCGTTCCGTGGAAAAGTCGAGCAAGGGGTTTGAGATGGCTACGGGAAAGAAGGCCGGGAACATCGGCCAGAAGGCCAAGGGGAAGGCCAAGGAGGCCGCCGGCAAGGTCGTCGGAAACGAGAGCCTGGAAATGAAGGGGCGGGCAGATCAGGTCAAAGCCGACGTCAAGCAGGCAGGGGAGAAGGGAAAGGACGCCTTCAGGCATTGACGGAGCCAGCTGAGACGGGCTCCGCTCCGGAGGAGTCGGCCGACAAGCTGTCATGCTGCCGACCGGCTCCTCTGACGCAGGTCGTAGGCCCGTGCCGCGCCGTCCCTTTCCTTCCGGTTCAGCCCTTGAGGTCGATTGTGAAGCGTCTCGTGCCTGTGGCGATCGTGTCGGCGTGGACGGAGCCGCGAGCCCGGTCGTATTCCCCGGTGCCGCCGGTGATCCCGTTGTCGAACGAAGGGGGAGGGCCCGGGTTGAGATGGCCGAAGACCATCCCCTGCACGGAGAGCTGGCCGCCGGGGAGGGTGTAGGTCACGATGCACACCTCTGCTCCGCCGTCGGCGACGCGGGTGGTGGTGCAGGTGCCGGCGGTTTCGCCGACCTGTTTGCCGGCCTCGTCGAAGAGGATCGAGCGGACGACGGTCCGATCGCCCTGGGCGGGGGCGCCGCCGGGGTTGACGGGGAAGCGCGACTGCTCCGCGAGCCGGCCGATGAGTGTGATGACGCGGTCTTTGCCCTTGGTGTGGGCGGTATCGGTGCCCGTCGCGGAGGCGGCCGCGACAGGGGCGCAGGCGAGAAGCGTGACCAGCGCGGTGGCCGTGCCGAGACAGGCTGCTCTGATGGGGCGCATCGTGTGACTCCTGAGGTTGATGCTCATGGATGGTCCGGTGACGTATTCATAACCTCAGCTCTGCCGCGCCTGGCGCGACCAACTGAAGGTCCGACCAATCGGACGAGCCCGGGACGAGAGACGGCCAGCCCGGCCTTGGTCTTCGGTGGCACCGGCGCCCGCTCACCACGCAGAGCACCCGGAGGCTCCCACCACAAGCCTCCAAGTGGTGTCAAAACTCGGTTCTGGCACACATTCCGTGAGAGCGGTGGACGAGTCTCTTCTGTTGGGCAGACTGGAGCGATGCGCATAGAGAACGTCGTCAGGGTCCAGGCCGTCCGACCCGCCGTGACGGTCGGTGCAGTCGTTGCCGCTCCAGTCCTCTTCGTGGCTGGGACTCCTTTGCGCCGCCGCATGTTGCGTCGTTACCACCGTGAGGACGGTCCGGGCATCGTGAGCAAAGAGGATGGTTGGATAAGTCTCTTCTGCTGGGGCCGCCGCCGAACCCGGCCGTGAGATCATCCGGCGCCCACGCAGCGGGGCACGACCGCCACACCGGCGCTCCCACCTGGGCGATTGACCTCAGTTGCCGCGTCAGACCACGGTGTCCCGCAGCAGCGGGTAGAGGTGACATCCTCGCAGGCTCGGTGGAGGTGCCCTGCCAGGGCCCGCGGCTCCTCTATGGCCGTATCGCGCAGGCTACCCCGGCACCGTCCAGGGCGCTGGGTCCGACCGCTAGCCGTCTCAGCATGGCCCGGAGGGTTCAGACGCCGGGCGCTGGCGCAGCAGTCCCGCTCGTCTGTTTTCAACGGAGTTGGGACCGGCCAGACGGCTGGGTCCGGCTTGCTTGCGCCTTGCCTCTCTTCCCGGCTTGCTGGTCAGCCGGTGGTCGTGGCGGCTTCGCTTGCGCGGCAGCGCTTCACGCAGACGTCGTCGCAGGTGGTCAGGAGCGTGCGACGGTGGGCGGTGCTGTACTGCTCCCTGTACCAGGAGGGTGTGGGTGCGGTGTCGCGGCGACCGCTCAGAGGTGGCCGTCGAGGAGCTCCCGTACCTCGGCGGTGGTGATGGGCCCTGTGCCGTGCGCCACCACCTCTCCCTCCTTCAGCAGGACGTAGGACGGGGCTCCGGTGACCCCGTATCGCTCGGTTGCGGCCGGGCATCGTGTGATGTCGGTGCGGACGGCCGTCAGGCGGCCGGTGTACTCGTCGGCGATGCCGGCCACGACGAGGTCCATCGCCCGGCAGGGCTCGATTGCCTTGGGCCATGTCCCGGTGAAGTATGCGAGGACCGGGAGTCCGCTCATCCTCAGGATGAAATCGAACTCCGCGTCCTCACGGGGTTGGTGAACCCGCTGCGCCATGGAAGCTCCTGACCTTGTGTTCCGTCATTCCATCGCCATCATCCCTCGCGCGGTGCGGCCGGGTCCTGATCGTCTGCATCCCCACGGCCCTCGGCACAGTTCTCGACGATCCTGCGGGGAACGTAACCGGCCCGTACACCCCTTCGCCTTCTCGTGCGTCCAAGGGTGTGGCGCGCTGTGCGCCTGAGGTCCTGAGGGAGAACTGAACGTGCGTCGTGCTGACTCCACCCGGTGGCGGCTTCTCGCTGCCCTCACCACCGTCCTCGCGGTCACCGGAGCGGGCGCGCTGGGCGCCCCGGCTGGAGCTGCATCGCTTACGGCGGAGAAGGCAGCCGGAGCGGTTGTCGTGGGGGACGACGTCTCGCTCGTCCGGCACACGGTCCCGCCTGTGATCGACATGACCGGCAAGGACTACGTCCCGCTGGAGTGGGAGCTCACCCAGGACGGATGGGCGACCGTGGTCCTGCGTCACAAGCAGACCGGGATCACGACCACGCACCCGCTCGGTAGCGCGGGGACCCCGCGCACGTTCAGGATGTTCTGGGAAGCCTTCGACCCGGTGAACGGCGGCGATGCCCCGAACGGCGACTACACCTGGACGATCACAGCCGAGTCGACCGACGGGGTCCCTCTCGACTTCACGGCTTCCGGATCGTTCACAGTCGTCCGGAAGGCCCAACCGCACGACTTCAACGACAACGGCTCCCTCGATGTGCTCCAGCGGGACCACATGGGCGTGTTGTGGCGGGTCGACACCACCTACTACGACAAGTCGCTGCATCTGATCACCCGCCAGCAAGTCGGCGGAGGCTGGCATATCTACGACACGATCGAAGCGACGGGCAACCTCGGTGGGACGGCGGTCGGCGATCTCCTCGCCCGCGACCGGTCCGGCGTGCTGTGGCTCTACCAGGGCAACGGCCGAGGCAACTACGCCACCCGCCTCAAGGTCGGCACAGGCTGGCAGATCTACGACAAGATCAAGGCCGGCAGTGACCTGACGAACGATGGCCGCCCCGATGTCGTCGCCTTGGACAAGGCTGGCGGCCTGTGGCTGTACCCCGGCACGGGGAACGCTGCGAAGCCCTACTCTCCCCGGCAGAAGATCGGAGACGGTTGGGGTGTTTACAACGAGCTGAGTGCCCTCGGGAACATCGCCGGCGGTGCGGCCGGTGACCTGGTCGCCCGTGACAAGAACGGCGTTCTCTGGTTGTACCTCGGAAAGGGTGACGGCGCGTTCGCTCCGCGCACCAGGATCGGCGGGGGCTGGAACGCGTACTACCAGATCATCGCTGTCGGCGATGTCACCGAGGACGGCCGCCCCGACCTCATCGGCCTCGGCATATATGCCGACTACCTCTACCGGACCACCGGTGACTGGCGCGCCCCCTTCGCCGGCGGCCAGAAAGCCGTACTGCACCACGTAGGCCACGGCTTCGACCACGCCGCCTGACACCCCGTGCCCACGGGACGGTCCCGCGCCTCGGTCCTTGCCGTCACTGGTTGCAATCTCTCGCCCCCCTCGGCCTTCAGCTTGCCTGCCCGCCCCCGGGTGCGGTCCCGTGCCCGGGGGTACAGGGCGCGCGGCTGCACGAGCTGCGCGGGCTTGCCGACTACTCGGGGCGGGCGGGAAGTGCTCGGTCCGCCTGTTCGCGAACCGTGGATGGGGTGGGTGCCCACCGCTCGGGGGGCTCTCGCGGTCAGGCGCTCAACGGTGGGTCCGCTTGGGTGCAGTGGAAGCAGAGGTCGATGCCTTCAGGCTTGGCGTGGGTCAGTGTTCCTGCGGAAAGACGCCTTGCCTTCACCCGTTTCGTTGTGGGCTACGGGCGGGGCGGGACGACGTTCGGCCATACCTATGTGACCGGACACGACCACGACAAACAGTGGGACCGCAATGACACGTCCATGATCTGGAAGTACTTCGGCGAGGGCCTGGAGCCGTGCACCAACAGCTACGAGATCGACGCGGATCTGATGAAGGGCGACTATTCGTGCCCCACGCCGTGAGAAGAACGCTCAGGGTGAGCGTCGCCGCTGCCTTCGCGGCGGCGGCGCTCACCCTGACGGGCTGCAACCTGGCCGGGACGGCCCCCCGTCAGATCGACTTCGGCTTCCGTCTGGACGCCTCGGGCAACCTGGTGGTGGCGTACCCGCTGTGTGCCACGAGCGAGGTCGATGGTGCGAGCATCTACGTCGAGGCGGTGGGCGAGGGCGAGGACGGCAACGGCTTCACGACCCTGTGGAGCGCGACGACCGCGGCGACGGAGGAGGCGAAGCGCGGCCTCTTCACCGTCGGCGTGCAGTCCAGCTTCCGCAACGAACTCCGCCCCCTGAAGGCCCCGCTCCCCGACGGCTTCTACGTCGCGGTGATGGAACGGGTTCATGGCAAGGAGAAGAACGGCCAGGACCACTGGGTCACCCTTGCCCGGCTGAAGAACAAGATCCTGGCTCCGGACGAGTACCTGACGGAGGAGGGCAAGACCCTGACACGCGACGAGATCAACGCCCAGGCGTACTGCTCGAAGTGACGCTCCGGTATCCCACGGGCCCGGCCCGTGGGATACCGCGATCGTTCGGGCGCGGATGCCGTTCACGGGCGCAAGCGCCGGATCGGCGCTCCTGACGTTTTGTCGAGAAGAGAACTGGCCTCGGAGCGGCGGGATGCCTTACAACCGCGTACTCCCGTGCTCGACGAGCAAAGGCCAGGGGCCCCTTGGCTACGGGGCCGATTCCTGCGCGACGGTGGTGTTCGGGCAGCCTTCTGCCCTCGCGAACCCCGACGTCGTGGTCCGCGGCGCCTGCCCCAGGCGCTGGCCGCAGTCCCGGGCACGACGGCGTCACGCGCGCTCGTGGAGCTGTCGAAAGACGAGGACCGTGCCGTTGCGCTGACTGCGGCGTACCTCCTCCGCCTACGCGACGCACCACGACGGCCTGGAACGGCCGGACAGGTCCCGACTGAACAGACAACACGCCTACGTCGAAGTGCCCGCCTCAGGAGATGCCCCAGGACCGAAGACGATCGGCGATGTCGTAGGAGTTCAGACGGAGTGCGCGAATGTCGTTGACCAGGTCGCGCCACGGTTCGAACGTGGTGTCCACACGGTGGCCGGATGCCTCGAGGTACGCGATGGCGATGCCGTACCCGTAGAGCTCGTTCCGGGCAGGGAGCGGGCGCAGCAGGACACACTCCTCCAGGAACACCGCGGCGCGCCAGAAGGCGTCCGGGTCGGCCTGGTCGAGGCGTGGGGTGTTGACCCGGTGGCGGGCGGCCATGCCGACGAGCACCGAGAGGTCGTCGACCGTGAGGTCCTTACGGAGGATGTCCTCCTGGCGCTCCAGGAGCCACCGGTGGTCGATGAGCAGATCCACCGGTTCAGGCCGCCTGCGGATTCTCGCGCTTGACCGCCGCCGGCAGCCCGCCGAATTCGGTATCGAACCGGTCCACGACGCCCGGAGCGCTGATCGCACGGCGGAAGGCAGCCGTCGCGGTGTCCTGAAGGCGCTCCTGCTCCTTCTCGGCGGCCACCTGAGCGAGGTAGTCCTTCATGGACATACCCGCGCCGTCAGCCAGCGCTTTGAGCCGGTCACGTGTCGTGTCGTCGATCTTGACGGTCGTGTCTGCCATGCATTTAGTATGCCGCGCGGTATACCGGCGTGGCTACCCCGAAAATCAGGGGCGGCTGCGACGCGGCCCGCCCATACTGCTTCACCGCACGAAGGCGTTGAGGGGTCAGGATGCGAACCGGGTCACATCCGTGATCCGGCACGTGACCTTGGTCGTGATCTGGTCCAGCCCCTGCGCAGTAGCCTCCGACTGTTGCCCCGGAGCCACGTTGTTGGTGGCGGTGGTCGCCTCGCTCAGCCGCTTGCCTGATGCGTCGACGAACTCGACCTGCACGATGTAGTTGCTGGCCTTGCTGGCCTTGCTGGACCGATTCGTGATCAGCAGCTTCGCGCCGGCCCACTTCGTGACAGGGTCCACCTGGCATGCCGTGATCTTCACGTCCCCTCGCGGGCCGCTTTCCTCCTGCGGTTGCCGGGAGGCCGTCAGTTCGCCCGCCGTGGGCTGCGTGGCAGGGCTTGTCGGCGTCCGGTCGGGCTCGTCATCCCCTCCACCCACGGCGAAGACGGCGACGACCACAACGACGATCAGCACGATCAGGCCGAGGCACGACAAGCCGAGGATCTTTCCCGTCCTGCCCTTACGGCGAGGGGGCGGTGCCCCCCGGCCCTGCGGCGGCTGGCCCCAGCCGGGCTGCGGCTCCTGATGCGACATGCGTACAGCGTCAGCCCGGTACGGATCGGACGCATGCGGACTGCTCCAGGCGGGGTACCTACTCGAACGGGTTAGCTGCGGCGATGCCGCGCGTGTCGGGCAGCGTCTCGTACGCGACGAAGCCGCCGAACTCCTGCGCTCCGAACGTCTCCGCCCCTCCCACCACACATGTCAGGAAGCCAACCAGTGGCGTCGAACGGCTCGATCCTGGGAGTTCGCGCGAGGGTTACGTCCCGGTGCGCAGACCAGCCAGGAGCCGGTCGAGCGCCTGCTCCGCGGCCTGAGGGTCCCCGCCCCCGCGATCCAGAGGGCGGCCTCGTTCATCGCCCCCGAGAGCAGCCGGGCCAGGGGCTCCACTGGCTGCTCGGCGACGGTCCCGGCCGCGGCGAGCGCCGTCAGGGCATCTGTGAGGTGCCGGGCGGAGGACTCCTCGTCCAGCGCCCTCCACTCGTCCCAGCCCAGCACGGTCATGGCGTCGACCAGCAGGATCTGCCGCACCGCCGGGTCGGTACCTGCGGCCAGGAAGGCCCGACAGCCCGCCCGGAGCTGCTCCCAGAGGTTCTGGTGCTGCTCGGCTGCCGTCGCGACCCGGTCACCCAGCTCGTGCTGGACCCTGGGACTCCGTGCCTCAGGGCTCACAGAGGCGTACGGCGAGGGCGGCGATGTCGTCGTCAAGGCGTCCTCTGCTGTAGCGGACGAGATCGCGGTGAAGAGCCGTGAGCAGTTCGCGCGGCGGTGTCGGTGGCTGTCGACGCATCCAAGCTGCCAGCGGGAAGAACTCGCCGTTGCTGGCGCGGGCCTCGGCGATCCCGTCGGTATAGAGAAGCAGCAGGTCGTTGGGAGCGAAGTCGAAGGTATCGACGTTGTACTGATCGCCGATCAGCTCCGCGAGGCTGAGCAGTGGCGACGGGGTGGCCGGCTCGAGGACGCGGAGTCTCCTGCGGTTCAGGAGCAGCGGTGGAGGGTGTCCGCAGTTGAGGATGTCGATATGTCTGCCCTCGTGCGGGATCTCGACGAGAAGGGCGGTGGCGAAGCGCTCCATCGGCCCCTCGGGGGGAAAGCCGGCGTTGTAGCGGGTGCTGCTGGCGTCAAGCCTGCGTGCGACGTCGACCATGTCGGTCTCGCTGTAGGCCGCCTCCCGGAAGGCGTTGACGATCGCCGCGGCCGCGCCCACTGCTGGCAGGCCCTTGCCCCGCACGTCACCGATGAGCAGCCTGACCCCGTATGGCGTGTCGACCACCTCGTAGAAGTCCCCGCCGATGCGGGCCTCCGCCGCGGCCGCGAGATACAGCGACTCGATCTCGATGCTGCCGAAGCGGCGGGGCATGGGGCTCAGCACTACCTGCTGCGCGGCGTCGGCGACGAGCCGTACCTGGAAGAGCGTGCGCTCCCGCTGGAGCCGGACATGGCTTCCATACGCGGCGGCCACGGTAACCGCGATGATCCCCGCAGCCGTCCACCACGTCCCCAGATCGGGGAAGACGAGGCTGAGGCCGATCATCAGAAAAAGGCAGACCGTTCCGAGCAGGACGGTGGGGAGCACCGGCCACATGGCGGCGGCGAGAGCCGGCGCTGCGGGCAGGAGGCGGCTGAACGCCATTTCCGGCGGAGTGCTGTATGCCAGGCTGGCGATGACGACGGTCAGGATGACCGGCGACAGCCGCACAAACATTCCCGTGCCGGGGCGCCTGCGGAGCCGCGGCCGTCCAGACTCGATCACGCTTCCCACCATATCTGTGCAATCAGGGCATAGCGCTCTGGCGATCGTGGTGCCCGTCCGGCAGCGGGACCCACCGGGCCGGGTGGCCTCAGTCGGCGCTTCTGGGTCTTGGCCGAGGGTGGGATGCACGTCACCCTCCCGTGAATCGGCGCCCGCGGCGCGGCAGCGGAGATCGCCGGGAGGCGTGGCGGTCGCGCTCCATGACGGGCGGGTGGCGACTTCATGGGTCCTGTCTGTATGCCCAGCTCTCGTCGCGAGGGCGTCGGCGTGCTGCACGCCGACGCCGGACTGGCGCAGGCGTGTCGGCCGACTAAGGACGGCGCCGCCATGTACCGGCGAGCGTCGCGCGCAGCTGCACCGGGTCTACCCGGAGCCCCATTCCACATAGATCGTCGACCAGCGTCACGACGCGCGCAGGCTGTCCCCCTCCCCGCCCATGGTCAATGGGACCGGCCCGCCGCCCGGACTCCGGACCCCGCCGTCACCCTGGCAGGAGACCTCGTGCGCACAGCCCCGGCAGTAGCCCTGACGGAGCGCGCCACCAACACGGGGTTCCTCGCCGCCAACGCCCACCTGCGGCGCTGGGGGCTCCGCGGACAGACCCTTGGACCGTCCCTCGCCGCGGCCGTTCCAGGGCCCTGCGGGCGTTGTCCCGGCTCTCCGCGAGCAGCGGTGCCCAGCCCGACGCCCCGGGTTACGGCAACGGTGAGACGGGCGCTGCCTCCTTCACCGGCACCGCGGACGTCACCCAGCGGATCGCCGCCGTGATCGCCCGCCCACCCGGCCGGGCCAGCGGCAGCAGGAGGCGGGTGGTGAGGGGCAGGCCGACCGCGGCCCTGGCCCACGGCGGCAGCAGCTCGGCCGCCGCGGCGGCGAGGAAGGCGTAGGGGAGCAGCACCGGACGCGGCAGCGGAGGGTGCGCCAGCAGGTAGCGCGCCGTCGCGCGGGACTCCGGGGTGGCCCGAAGCTCGGGCCGGTAGCCGGCGAGGCACTTCACCAGCTCGGCCCGGGTCTCCGGCGGATGCGTCACGCCCAGTCGGCGGGCGACCTGAGCCATGTCGGCCACGTAACCGTCCTGCCCCTCCGGGGGAAGCGGATGCCGACCGTACCGTTGGTGGGCGCGCAGGAAGCAGTAGGCCTCGGCGGTGTGCACCCAGGTGAGCAGGTGGGGATCGGACGCCCGGTACGGTACGCCGGCCGGCGAGGTCCCGACGACGCGTTCGTGCACCCGGCGCACCCGCAGCACCGCGCGCTCGGCGTCCTCACTCGTGCCGAACGTGGTCACCGCGAGGAAGGTGCTCGTGCGCTGCAGTCGGCCCCACGGATCTCCCTGGAAGCCTGAGTGGGCCGAGACGGCCGCCATGGCCACAGGGTGGAGCGACTGGAGGAGCAGGGCGGCGAGCCCGCCGACGTACATCGACGCGTCGGCGTGCACCACCCGCACGGGCCGATCGGGGGCGAACCACCGGGGCCCGGGTGTGCCGTGGATGCGGTCGCGCTTCTCGTGCGCGGCAGGACCCGCGACCCGGCGCAGCAGCGCCTCACCGGCTCGCTCCCGCAGTCTGGGCACGACAAGGGGCGGCAAGGGCACACCTCCAGTATGTCCGGGACCGTCGGTCTCAACCGGGGAATCGGCCGGTGCTCCGCAGGCCCACGCCGTTCGGCATGGGCGAGGATGGCCTCCATCAGGGCGACCGCCTCGTCGAGCTCCTGCTGGGTCACGTCCACCGTGCCGGGTGCGAGCTCGCTCGGGTCGCGTACGTCGTGAATCCGAGGACGACCCCGAGGCCATCGACAGGCTCAGCGGCTACGTCCTCGACGCCAACGCGGACGAGTCGGGGGGACGACGAGGGTGACGAGGACGAGAAGGACGGCTCGGTAGGAGCAGGACAGGCGAGCACAGGGAAGCCGTGCCGCGGGGACAGGTCGTTCCCGCGGCACGGCTTCCGCGTTCCCTGCTCGGCGTGTGGCGTCAGCCGAGCGTGCAGTTCGCGATGGTGATCTCCTGTACCGGAGTCGTGATCCGGATGGCGTTCTGAACGAGGCGGCCACGGTCGTCGGTGGTGGTTTCGTTGTAGCTGACGGTGGCGATGCCCCCGATGGTCAGCGAGCCCTTGCCGGTACCGATGGAGATCCCGTTGATCGCGCCCAGGCGCGACGACCGGCTGATCCCCTCGGCGCCGGCGGTGCAGTGACTCTCGATGTCGGTGATCCGTATGGCACCGGCAAGCAGGTTGACGTCACCGACTGTCGTGTCCACCACGGTTCGGCCCTCCTGGGTGTCGAGGCTGCAGTCGACGTTGAGTCCCTTGACGCTTCCCAGCAGCGTACTGAGGGCCGCCGTCGACTGCGTGTCGCTCGGCGGGCAGTGCACGTCCGGGGTGCGTGGAATGCCGATGAGGCCGGTGACACGTGCGGCGAAGCCTGCGCCCGGTACGTAGATGACGACCCGAACCGCGTCGGATGCGGTCCCGCCGTCGTCGTCGTCCACGGTGACACGAATCGTGCGCGGGCCGAGGCCGTCGTAGCCGTAGGTGTGGCCGCCGGTGCACTGCCCGATGCCCGCCTGCTCCTGCACGGTGCCGCGCACGGGTGGGCTGCCGTCACCGAAGGTGAGGGTGCAGGTGTGCGCATCGTTCGCACCCGGATCGGCGAAGGAGACGGTCACCGGGGTGGGTTCACGGCCGTTGAACAGCTGGTCCGGTTTCGGGCTGTCGATCCGCACGGCTGGAGCGGCATTGGTGACGCTGACGGTCGCGGTGTCCGTCACCGGGCCCCCATGGTGGTGATCGTCGGCGGCCAGCGTGACCTTGACCGTGCCGTCGTCGGTGCAGCTGATGGTCGTCCTCGCCTGCTCCTTGGCGCTGAACCGGCAGGTCATCCCGGGATCCGTGTTGCTGCCCAGCTGGTAGGACCAGTTGACGTCCGGGGTGTCGTCCGGGTCGGTGACGGTGCCGTTCAGTGCGACGGCCGCGCCCTCCGGTCCGGTGACATCGGGTCCGGCATCCACCGTCGGTGGGGCGTTCCCCGGCGGCACGGGTCCGCCGCCACCGCCGCCGCATTCACCGCAGCCAGTCGTGATCTCTACGTAGAACCGGTCGTTGATGTCCCGCGGCGACGGCAGCTCGAAGTCATAGGCCAGGATCCGGTCATTCAGGTAGTACCACAACAACTCCCCGCCGGCGCTGGCGTTGTCCCTCCGCGGAACGGCTTTGCCGGAGAAGTCCCAGTAGTCGTTGGCGGCTCCTTCCAGGGTTGACCTGAACGGGTACTCGTCGCACTGTTCGTCGGGCGGCAGTGGCGGCGTGGGCAGCCCGGTGTCCCAGTACATGTCCTGATAGGGCCCCTTCAAGTAGCAGGCGCCGTCCTTGTGGTTCTCGTTGTCCTTGGACTCGGGGTGCAGTTCAGGCGTGATCCGGTGCAGACCAGGAGCGTAGGGGTCACCGGCGATGTACTTGCCGGGGATGCGTTTGTCGCGCGGTGGTGGAGTCCCCGTCGGAACCAGCAGTGGGTAGGTGTCGTTCGGGTGGTTCTGTGCCTGCTGAATGTGTTCCGCGACCGCGCGGGCCTTGGAGTCAAGGTTGTAGGTCAGGCGCGGGATTGCCTCCAAGAAGACGCACGCCTTCGGCTCGTTGCCCACACGCGGACGGTTGAAGTACGTGGCCGAGTCGCAGCGCATGATGCGTGGGTCCGTCCCGCGTCGCGTGCCCGCGTACCGCGGATCGCTCTGGAAGAACTCTACGTGCCATCGGATCACGGAAATCTTGTCGCGGCCGAGCGTGGCGCGCTCTTTGTCGAGGATGTCCCAATAGAACCATTGGGTGTTCCTGTTCCATTCCGCCCATGGCATGCTGGGGGGCGAGTCCTGTGGCGGAGCACAGATCGCTGGACTTTGCGTCGCACTGGCCGAGCAAGCCCAGTGCCAGGTACGGCGCTATCCAGATGTTGTCCCCCGGCTTGTTCCAGTCGTAGCGCACGGAGTTTTCCTGAATCCGCGAGAACACCCGCACCCGCCGCTGGAGGTTGTCGCCCTGGGCGAACACCTCAAGCGTGCCGTAGGTGTCGCCTAGATGCTCTGGCGGCTTGTCCTTGCTGATCTTGAAATAGCTCACCACGATGTCAATCCGCAGGCAGTAGGTGAACCGGTCGTGGATGCGGCCGTTGCCCTGGCCGGCGCCTCCCGCGTTGAAGCACTCGGCCAGCCGAGCGGCCGCGGGTTCCTCGCCGATGGGCGCCGGTGCCCGGGACGCCGCCGACAGCGTCGCCGCGTCGTTCGTGGTCGCCTGGCGGTAGGTATTGGCATGCTGCGCGGAAAGCTGCGAGGCGCGCAGCAGTGACAGCGGCCTTCGCGCGGCCGGGGGCACCGCCGTTCGCTTCACATACTTCAGCCCCGCCAACTGCGGTGAGCGTGCCCGGCAAGCTTTCGGGCTTCGGCACTGACCCGGTCGAGCTCCTGCGCGGGAATCTCCACCCGCATCGTGATGGTCGGGATCGGCTTCTCCGCAGCGACCGCTTGCCGGGTGTCGGCGGCCTGCGAGGACGGGGCCAGCGGAACCGTGAACACGGCACTGACCACGACAAGGGCCAGCACCCCTAACCAGGCACACGGTCGCGTTCGTATTCGCGTCAACTTGACTCCCCCTTGGTCAAGTTCGCCACCGCGGCACAGCAGAAGCCCCCATCGGCCTGCAACGGCGGTTTCCCCAGCCCCGGCGCCGGCCAATTGGCCGGCGCCCGGTGCGAGCCACTACAAAGTCAAGATAGTCAGCACCAGCAATCCCCGAGAAGGGTCCAAACAGTGAAGGGTGAAGAGCTCTCCGGACGACGAGTAATGCCGAAGTCGGTTCTGGCATAGAGATTGGGGGGAGCGGTCGCGGAGCGTCACCTAGAGGTTCGATTGTGAGGGTCCGGTGTAGTGGACGACGGTGGTCTCGCACGAGCTTTCGGCGTAGACCCTCAGCGCGTCTGCTTCGGCCTGGTAGGCGGTGAGGCCCCGGCGGAGCTTGGTGGCGGTCCACTCGCCGACGTAGCGGCAGTGCGCGTCGGGCAGCGGCGGCGTCCACTGGGCCGGGTCCTGGTCGCTCTTGGATCGGTTGGACCGGGCGGTCACCGCGACCAGGCTCGTGCGACGAGTTCGTCATCGGCGCCGGCCACCGGGACGAGCTCCAGCACCAGCTCGCTCAGACTGAGGCCCTGGTCACCCGCCGCCGGACACAGTTCACCGCCCGCTACGGCGAGCCGATGGGCGGGGACAATATCTGGCTCGCCGGCCGGCTCACCGGGACGAGCGCCCTGACCGAGGTCCTCGTCGTCCTCGACCGGATCGGCGTCCACGACGATGGCCGACTCCGGGCGGTCCGCGGAGCAGGCCTCACCGCCCGAGCCGCCCTCCGCAGGGTCGAAGGAAGCCGTTTCATGAGCCCGCTGCCACAACCTCTGCAAGCAGTCACAAGCGCCCGGAGTGAGGACGCCGCAGAACGTGCCGGAGGCCCTCTCCCGTTTGGCCATGGCAGGAAAGTCCGTCAGTTTCACGGCTGTTGCGCCCGTGAAGTGGCGGTGAGTGCCGATTTCCTCTACGGGCACCAGGAACTGGGTGCCGCGATCGAGCGGCGCCTGCGACCGGTCCCGATGCGGGCGAACCGTCGTCGGCCTCAGCAGTGGTACGAGCCCTCAGCGCACGCCTTTCGCAACAACAGCAGGCTCACCGGGAAGAGGTCGCCCAGGTTCGGAAGGCCCTGGAGGTCGCGCAGGGCGAGAGAGGACCTGGAACTTCGTCGGCGCCTGGCCCAGTTCGCCGCACGGTGACCGTAGCCGTAGCCGTAGCCGTAGCCGTAGCCGTAAAGCCGCAGACTGCGGGTCAGGGCCCGATGCGCTGGACCTCGTTCGGATCGATCCGCAGTGCCGATCCGGTCTCGAAGGAGGTGGGCGATTTCAGCAGTCCGGTCACGACGTCTGCGACCCGGTCGGGGGAGGTTACTCGGTGGCTGGGACAGACCATCTCTGCGAGGGCTGCCTTCGGCACTCCCGCCGCCTGTGATACCCGGTCGATCAAGGGGGTGTCGACAACTGCGGGACAGATCGCGAAGACCGAGATCCCGTGCTCGGCGAGCTCGGCGGCGGCCGAGCGGGTCAAGCTCAGCAAGGCTGCTTTGCTGGCCGCGTACGGGCTGGCGAGCGGCATGGGAATCGTCCCGAGGAAGGAGCTGCTGTTCACGATCACCGACCCGGGTTCCATTCGTGGCGCGGCGTGCTTCATACAGAAGAAGGCGCCTTTCACATTCACGCTCAGGACCGCTTCGATGTCGTCACCGGACCAAGCGGCCATCGGTCCGACGGTTCCTTCGACGCCGGCGTTGTTGAACAGATAGTCCAGGCGGCCGAAGCGTTTGATCGTGGCGTCGACCGCGGACTCGACCGCTGGCTCGTCTGTGACGTCAGCCTTGTGGAACGCGACTCGCTCGGTGCCGAGATCGGCAACCACTGCGTCGCCCACCTCACGGTTCCTGGACGCGATCATGACTGCGCAGCCCTCAGGCAGAAGCCGGCGAACGGTGGCGAGCCCGATCCCGGTCGCTCCTCCGGTCACCAGGGCGACCTTCGATCGGAGTCCGTCGTCGTCCATCTCGTTCTGGCTCCTCGGATCGGGGTGTGTACGTGGCCGGCCGCCGGAACCGTCAGCAGACTTGGGAGCGCCCCGCAAAGCGTGGCAGAACCTCGTTGTATCGCGCGCTTGGGGCGATATCGCGCCGCCACCCCGAGGTAGGCCTTGCGTGGGAGCAGCGGATCCAGCGGAAGGGTCACGGTGACGGCGGCGGACACACGAACGGAGGACGTGGGGCGCTTGATGGACCTGGCTGTGGGGGAGTCCCGGCGCGGGCGGTCACGACCAGAAGTCGTCGTACGTGCTCGGGTCGGTGACGAGCACCCAGCCCTCGGTGATCCTGCTGTCCCTCATGTGGAGGACGAGGGCGTAGTCCATGTCGAGGTCCTTGCCTTCACGTGACGCCTTGACATGGAGGAGAGCGACCGCGTGGTCGTCGTTGGCGAGCACGTCGTGGAGCTGCGGACGGTACGTTCCGCCTGTCAGCTGGAATTCCCGGCCGAACAGCGCGAATGTGTCCTCACGTCCTTGGTGATCTCCTGCCAGCAGGTTCCTCCCGCCGACGTGCCAGACCACATCGGGATGGAACACCTCCGCCAGCGCATCCATGTCGCCGGCTGAGAATGCAGCGAAGGTGCGGTGAAATACGGCGATGTGTGGGTGATCGGTCATCAACGCCTCCTGCGGTTTCCCCGGCAACGTACGTCGCGCGACATCCGCAGTGGGTCATTGACGCCGGCCATTGGGCCGAACGCCACACAGCGCCGGCCGAGGCTCAGGCACAGGTTTGCGGGCCCGCCGGGGTGGTCCCGGTCACGACCCATGTGTCCGTCACCGGTCGCTGTCGCGGAGCAGCCTTGGGCGGCTTCCGGGAAATCGGCGCCCCGCCATCCGTCAGCGGCATCCCGCTTTCGCTATGACCAGGGGAGACAGCGGGTCGAGCTGTCGCGGGTACGGATACGAAGTGGTCGACGTCGGGGCGGGCCGTGTCGGTCTCGACGACGTTGTCGTAGGCGCTGCGCCACGATCCGCCTGGCTGCCGGCAGCCGGCAGCCGGCAGTGGGCAGTGGGCCCGGCGGCCGAGACCGCCGGACCGTGCTTGTCATGGCTCCAACTGGGTGACGGCCATGAGCAGTTGGCGCTGCTCTCCGGTACGCGGCCGCCGCACGCCGGCGGGAGACCTTCCGCGAGAACCGGCCCGGTCCAGCAGGCTGGACCCCTGCAAGCCCTCCCTGGGGCGGCGATTCGCCGCAGGATGCACCAGCATCCACCCGACCGCACAGCGAGCTGGTTGCCGAGCACGCTCCCGTCACCTACTCCATGGTCCGCGCGCACATCGCCACCTTGCGCGGGGCTCCGTCCGCCGCACCGCCGCGGTCGCCGACAGTGCGGCAGGTCACGGGCCGGCTCACCGTTCACCCCACCGCTACGAACGAGGGGGACCGCGTAGCCCTGAAAGATGTTCTGACACGCTGCCCCGGACTGGAAGCGGCCGTCGGACACGTCCGCGGTTTCGGCGAGATGCTCGGAGGCCGCCTCGGCAGCACGCTCCCTGCCTGGATCGACGCAGTCGATGCCGGCCGGCTACCCGGTCTCACCGGCTTCGCACTGCACCTATTGCGGGGCCTCGACGCTGTGACAGCCGGGCTCACCCTGGACTGGAACTCGGGCAGCATCGAGGGCGCCGTGAACCGATTCCACGTCGGGCCACGCAACGTGCAGCATGGGGAAAGGAGGCCGCCGGTAGAACCCGATGGCCCGGCCGAAGAACGTCCGGTACCAGCGGAGATCGACCTGCCTGAGCGCGACTTGGTGACCGTCGACACGTCAGGATGCCTCTGGCCCTCAGCCGGTACAGCGCCCGCGGCTGACTTCGCTCCGAGCCTGTTGAGCATGCGGTGCATGACGTGGACATCGAGCCCGAACATGGCGAGTTCAGGTGCGCCGTGAGTGTGCGAGAGGCTGATCGTGTAGGCGAATCCAGGACCGATCTCGTCCTCGGGAGGGAACCGTCACGACGTGACATCCGTGGTGCTGCACATTCTCGATGATCGTCAGATCCGCGTGGTCCGCTTCGTCTCGGTCACCGTAGTCATGGCAGAGAACGCCGCCGCACTGGAACGGATCATCAGTCATGTGCGGAGGCTACGAGGTGAGCGTACGAGTGGGGCAGCCGGAGTTCGTGACCAGCCGTTCAATCGAACGGCATCGTCGGTCCGGGAGCGCCGGGCTGGGAGCGTACGAGAAGTCCTGGCTGCGATCGAGGGGCGGGACCCGGCGACCACGAGAGGTGGCAGCGTGAGGTCGCCGCGCGGACGATTCTTTCGCGGGGTTCATGGCCGCCGGCACCCCCGGCCGCCGGCCCCCCCGGGCCGCCGGCACTCATGGCCGCCGGCCCGGCGGTCCGGGCAAGCTGGGGTTCAGGCCCGGTACCGGGGTGTCTGCCGTTTGCGGATCACGGGCGCCGATGCGGTGTTGCCGGCGCGTGGTCCGTGTCCGTGGCTGCGGGTGAAGGGTGTACGGGTGTACGGGTGTACGGGTGTACGGGTGTGGTGTCGCGGTCGGCCGGCAGGTGTTGCCCGGCCTTGGTTCCCCCACGGAGAGGCCGGGTAGCAGAAGGTCTCAGACTGCGACGGAGAGCAGGTCCACCACGAAGACGAGTGTCGAGCCCGCCGGGATCAGCGGCGAGGGTGACTGGTTGCCGTAGCCGAGGCGCGGGGGAACGATGATCTCGCGCCGGCCGCCGACCTTCATCCCTCTGACCCCGCGGTCCCAGCCCTTGATGACCTTGCCACCGCCCACGGCGAACTTGAACGTCTGGCCCCGGTCCCAGGAGGTGTCGAATTCCTTTCCGGACTCGAAGGTGACCCCGACGTAGTGAACCTGGACGACCCTGCCCGGCTTCGCCTCGAGCCCGTCCCCGACGACGAGGTCGCGGATTGTCAGCTCGGTGGGAGCCTCACCCTCCGGAAGGTCGATCTCGGGCTTCGCCGGTTCACTCATTGCAGCCTCATTCGCTCGCCGCCGGAGGCCCTCGTACGGACCAGCCAGGCGCATGGTCACTCTATGCAGGAGATCATCATGCTGCCGTGAACGCTGTTCTCCTGGAGTGCGTCAGACCCAACGGAGCACGATGCCCAGCGTGACTGGGCGTGCCACGTCATCGGTACGCTGCGCCCGTACTCGATGACGGCGAGGCCCTGCTCCCCGCGTCCGCGGGTATGGCCCCTGGGCGTCGCCTGGTGGCGCGTGGCCCGCTGCGCGGAGGGTCCTTCAGCCTGCGCCGGTAACGGTCGTGGACTCAGTCCGAGAAACGCCCGCAGCCCGGACACGCCGCCCCGGCTTCCCGGCTTCCCGGCTTCCCGGCCTCTCGCCACCACCGCGACCGTGCCGAACGCAGCCGTAGCCACCTCGACATCCACATCGTCGATCTGCTCGAACACCAGCCAGTCCCAGAACGGTGCATCGGTCCGCGAGTAGGAGCCATGAATGCGGTCCGGCCACGTCCCGCACAACGGAGATGACGCGCCTGCCGTCGTGCACCGGACACCGAGGCGCACTTTCGCGGTGTTCACGTCCACGGCAGCACCACCACGTCCGCCACCGACGGGAACAACAGATTCTTCAGCCGAACCGCAAGGTCATCCACGGCCCCGAACTGTGAGCCCGACCACCCGAGCGGAGAGCCATTTTCGGGCAACCCGGCAGACCTGTCTCACCGGCCCCGCAGCATGGGTCGTGCCCGGACGCCGGCTTCCTGGGTCTTCCGCACGCAGTGGACATCATCGATCGCCGTTTCATGAAGGCGGGTGCGGCTGTGCTCGTTGAGAGGGCTGGGCGGCTCTGCGGTCCCTGTTGGGGTGCTGTGCCGCTTCCCCTCCCGAGTGGCAGGGCTCCGTGCTCTTGGTGGGCCCTGGTGGTGGGTTCGCGGCGGTTTCAGGCGGGCCGCGGGTTGTGGGTGGTCGGGGGCGAGCGTGGTTCCGGTGAGGTTGTGGTGTGGTGGGTTTCGGTTGGCGCGCGGGTCTTGTGGGGTTTCGGGGTGTCAGTTCATGAGGAGGAGGCGTGTGTGGGGGACGAGTTTCCGGTTGACGCTGGTGCTCTGTATGAAGATGGTGTAGTCGTCGTTGTGGTCGGGCTTGACGCGGGTTTCGGTGTCGGGGAGTCCGAGCAGGGCCCGGGCTTCCGGCCCGGTGTACACCTTGTCTGTTTTCTTTTCCAGTACGGCGATCTGCTTGCGTGCCTGGACTTTTTCGGCCTTGCTGAGCTGGTAGAACGCGCCGCCGGTGCGGTAGGTGTGTCCGCATTCGATGACCCAGTCCCGGATCGCCGCGTCACGTGCCACGGGGATCAGCTGGTACGTGGACGGGTTCACCGGGGTGAGGCCGGCTGCTTCGATGGTGTCCTTGTTGACCGCGTCGGCGCCGGTGGAGAACACCGCCCGGGATCCTCGGATGCCCTGGGCGCGGCCCACCATGAATTTTTCGGTGGCCTGCTGGATGACCTGGCCGGCTTCTTCGAGGCCTTGTGTGCTGGTGGCGTCCCAGATGGCGATGTTCTCCTTCGGGAAGCCGCACTGCATGGCTTCGCGTTTGCCCATCTGGTCCGGGACGAGGACGGCGAGTGTCCAGTTGTCGTCCTGGGTGCCGATCATCTTGGCGACGGCCTCGACGAGTTCACGCGGGTTGCCGGCGGGGGCGTCGGGGCTGCGGTGGCTTGCGTTCTCCTGGCCGTCGGTGAGGACGAAGGTCAGGAAGCTGTGGTCGCCGTAGAGCTGGGCGGTCTGCGCGAGTTCCCGCTGCGACTTCAGCGCCGCCGCGAGGAGTGCGGTCATTCCGCCGACCCGGTAGAGCTGCTTCAGGGACGGCATCCGCAGGACGTCCTTGTCGTAGATGACGCACTCCACCTTGTCGGCGAAGACGTACACCGTGACGCGGGTTTCCTGTTCCAGTTCCCTGGAGCGGCGGGCGAGGTAGGCGATCTGCTGGTCGGCGACTTCGACGACCTTGCGGCTCAGGTGCGACATGGACGAACTGGCGTCCAGGACCAGAGCGACGTGATTGATGTAGTTCTGACTGCCCGACATGGCCACTCCCCGTCTCGTGACTTGATGGCTCCACCGTCTCACCCGCCACTGACAATCGATCTTGGCTCCCGCACCGGACCAGCCCCCTCACGCGCCACCGTCACCGCCGGGGGCCCCGGGTGGGTGCGAGCCCCCCGGCCGGCGCTCCCCGTGTCCTGCCCGTGTGGAGGGTGCCGTCGGTGTCGGTGCCCAGGCGGTTGCGGAGCCGGGAGATACGGGGTCTGCAGAGTGTCCTTGGACCAGCGGACCTTGCGCCGGGCGGCACATCGAAGGGGGTGCGTCGAAGCTGTGAGGCCTGTATGGCTCACAGCGTGTTCCCCCAGGTGGCCGAGCGGCGGCGTCAAGCTGTGAGGTGTGAGGTGTGAGGTGTGAGGTGTGAGGCGGAGCGTTGACCATGTCCGGTCCGGTCCGCCCGGCGCGGAGCATGGTGGGGGAGGGGACGAGGAGCGCCGGGACCGGGGGTGACGTCGCCGGACCGGTGCGGCGGCGTTCAGCGTGCTCGTCGCCCTGGCCCGGGGCGCGCCCCAGCGGGTCATCGGATTTCTGTCGGTTCCTCGATGCACGGCACCTGCCACGGCGTGGCGCGAGAAGGCAGGGGGGCTCGGCCGGGACGGTCGGCGGGCCGTGGTGGGACTCCCTGCCTTTGAGGGCAGGGTGTGGGAGTCAGAGGATGACCAGCGGTAGGTTGCGGGCTCCGACAAGCAGACGCGCCCTGCTTTCCGATCCAGCGGCTGGCGTGCTCGTCGGGGCTGAGCCCGAGCGGCTTCTCCCTGCCCTCTTCCTGGTCGGTCATGTACAGGGGTGAGCGCGGCTCGGGCTGCGGCGTGGGGGGTGTCCGGCTTCAGGGCGGTGTGCTCACGGGTGCCTCGGCGGTGCCGGCTGTTTTCGATGTCTGGGCATGTGCGAGCCTGCTCGCTGACTTGGGCGGGGGACCCGATCGTCGCGCATACGAGCGGTGCGGGGAGATGGACAAGGAGGCTGGCGATGACGGAACGGTCAACCGCTGGAAGTGCGGCCGAGCTGATCGACGCCTGGGAGGAGATGAGGGAGTACGTCGACCACGAGCCGCCGGCGTACGAGCGGCTCGTCGTCGAGTGCGCCCGTGAACTGACCGCCGATCCGCGCGGGCCGCTCGCGTACTTCTGGACGCTGGGTCTGGTCCTCGCGCTTCCGTACCTGGCTACGAGGACGCCGCAGGACGGTGAGGTCGAGGCGGCGTTCGACGCGGCGCAGGCCGGCGACCGGGCGCTGCGGGACGCGCCGTGCACGCACCAGGGCCACCCCTTCCAGGGCGACTTGGAGGGGGAGCTCGGGAACATGGCGGACGTTCTGAGGGCGCTGGCCTGTTAGACGTCATTGAAAATGCCTACGAGTGCGGCAGTCTGGGCAGCTTCGTGCCGACATGATCGGTAAGCGTGCCTGCCCGACGAAGAGGTGCAAATTTGGGGCGGCACCTTGCCGACGAAGGGCATGTGAAAGGCCCTCCCGGTATCTCTTGGCCGAGCGCCGGGAGGGCCGTGTAGCGCGCGGAGGGCTGTGCTCACGGTAGAGGCTGACCCGGCGAGGGCTGAAGTGCGGCTGCTGCGAGGCGAGTTGGTATGCCCGGATTGTGCTGGCTCGTTGCGGCCGTGGGGGTGGGCACGTTCGCGCGTACTACGGGATGCGGCCGGCAGGCCGTTCGGAGTCCGTCCCCGGCGGGCGAGGTGTCTGGGCTGCGGCATGTCGCATGTGCTCCTTCCGGTGTTCGCGCTGGTCAGGCGGGCGGATCTGGCTGAGGTGATCGGATGGGCCCTTGCTGCGAAGGCAGCGGGGGCGGGGGCACGGGTGATCGCCGAGAGGCTGGGCCGCCCGGTCGAGACGGTTCGCGGGTGGCTGCGGAGGTTCGCCTCCCGGGCGGAGCGGGTGAGGCGGTTCTTCACGGTGGTGCTGGTGGATGCCGGGGTTGACCCGGCTCCTCCCGGGCCGGCCCGCACGGTCTTCGCGGACGCGGTCAGTGCGGTGGTCGGGGCCTGGTGGTCGGTCGTGTCGCGGTGGCCGAATGTCGGCAAGGTGTCGCCTTGGCTGGTGGCCTGCGCTGTGTCCGGCGGGATACTGCTGGCGCCGTCCTGGCCCTCAGAAACGATCAACACCAGTCGACTCTGACGCCACGCCGACACGGACTGTCACCGTCACGCGTGTGTGTTCACGCTGCGTGAGAGGGCTGGTGGTCAGATGCCAGGTCAGGAAGACCAGACACGGCTGGAGCGGGCTCAGGCGATCGGGCTGTTCCGCTACATGCTGATCAGGGAGGCGGCTGATCCGACGCTGTCCAGGCGCCAACGCGGTGCCTTGGTACGGGAACTGGCGTCGATGACGCATGTCGACCCGGACGGCCGGGCGGTGCGGATCACCCGGTGGACCCTGGACCGCTGGATCTACGAGTGGAAGCGGGCCGGGTTCGAGGCCCTGGTCCCCTCGCCCCGTCAGTCCCGGCCTCGCACGCCGCAGGAGATCCTGGACCTGGCGGCGGCGCTGAAGAAGGAGAATCCGTCACGGTCGGCGGCACAGATCCGCCGGATCATCGGCGCTCAGCGGGGCTGGGCGCCTGACGAACGCACCATCCAGCGGATGATCGTCCGCGAAGGTCTGGATGCGTTGAAGGCTGCCGCCCCGTCTGCGGTGTTCGGGCGGTTCGAGGCGGATGGTCCTTACGAGTTGTGGACCGGGGACGCCTTGCACGGGCCGATGGTCGCCGGCCGAAAGACGTATCTGTTCGCGTTCGTGGACGATCACTCGCGGGCCGTGATGGGGCATCGCTGGGGGTTCGCGGAGGACACCGTCCGCCTGGCCGCCGCTCTGCGGCCGGCCTTGGCCGCGAGGGGTGTCCCGCGCTACATCTACGTCGACAACGGCTCCGCCTTCGTGGACTCGTGGCTGCTCAGGGCCTGCGCGAAGCTCGGCGTCAAGCTGGTGCACTCCACTCCCGGCCGGCCGCAGGGCCGGGGGAAGATCGAGCGGTTCTTCCGCACCGTGAACAGTGAGTTCGTCGTCGAGATCGCCTCCGGTGACGGCAAGGCGGGACGGCAGATCGAGAGCCTGCTGGAGATGAACCGGCTGTTCACGGCCTGGACGGAGAACGTCTACCACCGCCGGGTGCACTCCGAGACGGGAGCCGCACCGCTGGCCCGCTGGATGGGAGACCGTCCGCTCGTGGTCCCCAACCCCGCCGATCTCGCGGAAGCTTTCCGCTGGTCGGAACACCGCACCGTGTCCAAGACCGCGCTGGTGTCCCTGCACGGCAACCGCTACCAGGTCGACCCTCTGCTGGTCGGCCAAAGGGTCGAGCTGGTCTTCGACCCCTTCGACCTGTCCTTCCTGCGGGTCAGGGCGAACGGCCAGGACGCCGGGACCGCGCTGCCCTACCAGGTCAGCCGCCACTCCCACCCCAAGGCCCGGCCCGAGACCCCCGCCGAGGAACCCCGGGCGACCACCGGCATCGACTACCTCGGCCTGATCGACACCGCCCACAAGGCCGAGCTCGCCGACAAGGTCAACGCCGCCCTGAGCGAGCCGATGCCACCGACTGTCGACCTCACCGACCTGGCCGCCACCCCCTCGGAGGACCACCGTGATTGAGAAACTCCAGGCCTACTACGGCTTCACCCGCACGCCCTTCGGTCGTGACCTCGCCCCCGGCATGCTGCACCGCCACGCGTCTCACAACGAAGCCGTCGCCCGCATCACCTGGTGCATCTCCGAACGCTCCATCGGCGTGGTCACCGGTGAGGTCGGCGCCGGCAAGACCGTCTCCGTCCGCACCGTCCTGCACGGCATCGACCCGTCGAAACACACCGTGATCTACCTGCCCAACCCCATGATCGGGGTCCGCGGCATCCACGAGGCGATCGTCACCGCCTTCGGCCAGCAGCCCTCCCACCTCGGCTCCCGCCTTACCGCCCAGACCGGCCTGGCCCTGGCCGCCGAACGCGAAGAGCGCGGCCGGACCCCGGTTCTGGTGCTGGACGAAGCTCATCTGCTGTCCGACGAACAGCTCGAAGCCATCCGAATGCTGACGAACACTGCCATGGACCAGGACTCGCCTCTGTCCTGCCTGCTGGTTGGCCAGCCGACCCTGCGGCGGACGATGAAACTCGCGGTCCTGGCCGCCCTCGAGCAACGGACCGCCCTGCGTTACACGATGCCCGGCATGACATCGGCCGAGACCGCCAGCTACATCAAGCACCACCTCGGCCTGGCCGGCCGCAGCGACCAGCTGTTCACCGATGACGCGGTCACCCTGATCCACGCCACCTCGCGCGGCTTCCCCCGCGCGGTCAACAACCTCTGCCTGCAGTCCCTTGTCGCCACGTTCGCGGCCGGCAAGTCCCTCGTCGACGAGAAAGCCGCTCAGTCTGCCGTCACCGAAGTCCTCGACTGACAGAGAGTTTCGGCCTTCGCTCACTCAGAAGAAGGTCTCTCTTGCCTCGCCAGATACACACCCCGCAACGCGCCCAGAAACCCGAACACAGCGCCGATCCAGGCGACCCACAACCATGGACCCTCAAGGACGGGGCCCTCCGGCACCAACAGGAAACCGGCCGCCACCCAAAAGACGCAACCACCGATGTTCGCCCAAAACCGAACACGTGGGCTGAATTTCACTTTCCGGCCCCCCACAGACACGAACAGCGTTGCCGATGATGACCAGCACAGTAGACGAATCGATCACAGTGGGTCCCCATCGGGGACGGCAACAGTCGCAGAGAACTCACTGACCCCGACACCTTGCCGACCGGCGCGACACCTCGCCCACGATCTCCCCGTTGGGACCACATCCAGCGGGGCGATTCCGCTTCCACTCATCGGCACCTTGAATGCCGCACCCGTCGGCATTTTCAGCGTCGCCCAACACCCTGTGCCCGGCGTTCGTCGTAGCCACGGCGCGTGACTCCCTGAGACGGCTGAGGAGCGACTCATGACGTACGGACAGTGTCTCCCGCTGCGAGGAGCTCGCTGATCAGTCGGAGCCGGTCCGGGCGTGGCGGCTCGATCCGCTCCCAGTCCACGTCCGTCGACGCCACACCCGGACTAGCGAGTCGATGAGGTGCTGGGCGATGCGGTGAGCCCACCGTTCCGGGTTTCCCGCCAGGGCACGCCCCGCATCGGCGCGGAGTGGCGGGTGGCAGGGGCGGTATTCGTCGGTGCGCCAGTAGTCGACGCCGTGGAGGTGTCCATCGGCAACGGCGAGCAGCACGGACCGCGACTGCTGGGAGAGCAGTATCCGCCGCTCCGCGCTGAACACGCACAACCCCGGCCGGTGGTGGCCCTGTACGTCGAGAGACAGGCTTACCCACGTGCCGTCTTCCCGCGTGACATCGCTGCCTGCATGCTACGAGCGCAGAGGGCTGGTGCGGGGGAAGCGGATGGTGACCCTTGCGGGCCGTCGCGGCCCACACACTCCACGAGGGGGTGGCACCGACCGGAAACCCGGCGGAGCTCGTTGTGCTCCTCACCTCGTTCAACGCCGGACCGAGCGAGGCGGCGAGCGGCCCTAGCCGATTGCAGAGATCCCGCCGAGCAGGGGGCGGCGCTGCCGGCGCGGGTCGAGTCTGTCGCGGGGAGGTTGTTGGGGTTGCTGGTGGAGACCTCTCGCAGGCAGCGGCGGAGTCGGCGACGGCCATGGAGTCGCGGGTGGCGGTGCTGGTGGAGGAACAGAGGGCGGCGCGGGAGTCCTGACCCCGGGTACGGCGAGGCCCCGCCGGACGGGACGGGGCTCGGGGGCGCGGCGTTGGCCGGCGGGTTCAACACCACCATTTCCGGCGGCAGATCCAGGGCCGGTCGACCTCTGGTACGTCGACGTCGGGCACGTCTGCGCCGCCGCTGGAGCTGCCGGAGGATCGGTCGGGCTTTTCGAAGTCGTACCGGACGATCTTGGTGATCACCAGCTTTGTGCGGGTACCGTCCTGGGGGATGTCGAAGAGGACTGCCTGACGCTCGGTTGTGCCCTTGTCGGCGTAGCCGGGGTTGGACTCCTCGGTGGCGTAGACCTTCCCCTTTGCGTCGACGACCTGCGTGGTGATCTCGAATGTGGCGGTGGGGTCGCGGTGGTTGGTGACCTCCACGTTCGCGCGGTTGGGGGCGAAAGTGTCCTGGTCCTCGTCGCATTCGGGCGTGGTGACGGTGACGGTCGCCCCGTGGGCGGTGACCTTCTTGCCCCGCGTGGGGCACTGCGGCCCGGTCGGCTTCGGCGCCGGAGCACTGGACTTGGCCTTGTCGTCCTTCGGTGGGTCTGGGAGTTCGCAGCCGGTGAGGGCCGCGGCGGCGGTGACGGTGGCTATGACGGCGGTGGTGGTCTTCCGCATGGCGGTGCGGGGCCTTTCGAGGTGGGGGCAGCAGTGCGCCTCCGCCGGTCGGGGCGCTGTAGTGCGGGAGCCGGACGGGGTCAGTCGTCGTGGCGCTCCTGTCGCGCGGTCACAGCGACCGGGGGGAGGAGTCCGGCGGCACGCAGGTCGGCGCAGGTGACGGCGGCGCGGGTGAGGTTGGCCGCGAGGGTGACGGACGCCTCGTCAGTGAGGTGGATGCGCATATAGCCCTTATTCCGCTCGTCCTGGGTGCGCTGGTGGCCGGGGAGGTAGCGGCGTGCGACGCCCCAGGGGATGTGTATGTCGGCGTAGTGGCCGGTCATGTGGAGCAGGGAGGCGCATCCCTCGTCGGTGGCGTGCCGCGAGTACAGGCGGATGTGCCGGGGTGTTGTGTCGGTCTGGTGGGCGACGGCGGTCACGTGGTCCGGGAAGAGGTGGGCGAGGTAGGCGCGGAGGTGTTCGGCGTGGGGTGCGGCGAGGGTCTCGCGGATGATTTCGGCGTGGTCGGCGCGTACGAGCATGGCGGTCCTTCCGGTGGTTCGGGTTGTGCCGGCGGACAATCCGGCATGGGTACCCCCCCGCCTGGCCGGCGGGGGCCGCGGTCGTGGGAGGGGCAGCCCAGGGAATCGGCGAATTCGCCGTTCTCGGCTGCCTCCAGGGTCAGACGGGGGTTTGGCCGGTCGTGGTGTCGATATACCGGCGCAGCTCCCACAGGGAGACGCCGCCGGGCAGGATGAGGTACTTCGGCGACTCGAACGACAGGCCGTCGAGGCTCGTGTAGGGGTAGATACTGGAGAGTTTGCATATCTGCTTCAGCAGGCCGCTCGCGGCGTAGTGCTCACCGGGCTCGGCCCCCCACGTGAGGTATTCGTGGCACCCAGGGCGGGCGTCGGCGTTCCAGGTGATGTCACGGCGGGCGGGGTCGGCGTCGAGCCAGGCGTTCCAGGCGTTGACCTTCTCGGTGGTCTCGCCGCGCTTGCCTTCCTGCCACTGGATCGTGAGGGGCGTGCCGTGGCGGATGACTCCCCAGGTGAGGAGCTGATCAGCGGCGTAGGCGAGGCGGGCAGGGGTGGTCATGGGGCCCTCAGCTCTTGGTGGTCTTGGTGTTCAGGGTTACGGCGGTACTGGTGTCGCTGTCGTCGCCGGAGAACAGCCACTGCGCGGCGGTGGCGTCCTTGGGCATCCGTGCCACGTAGGTGACGCGCTCCTTGAAACCGGGCTGAAGTTCCTGGCAGTTGTCCTGATCCCGGGAGAGGGTCAGGTCGTAGACGGCGTCGAAGGTGCGCCCGTCGGCGTCCATCACGCCGTCGGAGATGCCTTGCGCACACGCAGGCGTGAAGGATTCGCTGCCGTCGTTGTAGACGGTCACGTCAACGAGGACGTACTTCGCTCCCTCGCCAGCCTTCTTCGTCTTGTCGTCGTAGGTGCGGGCGGTGTCGGCCTCGTAGACCTTTTCGACGACGACAGTGGCAGATCCGTTGGTGACCTTCTTGCCCATCGGCGCACCGGAGGGCGTGGGGGTGGGTGTGGGTTCGGGGGTGCTGGTCTGGCTTGAGGAGTCCGGGTAATCGCGGGTGTCCTGCCAGATCGACGGCGAGGGGTCCGCTGCTGCGGTGTCGGTCGGGGCGGTGATGCGGCCGAGGATGTAGCCGCCAGCGCCTATCGCGGTGGCGGCGACGGCGGCGGCCACCAGGAGCGCGGTCTTCCCCCGGGGCTGCTTCTGTGGGGCGGGGGGGCAGCTCGGGCGCGGGCTCGGTCATGGCTGTGGCCCTTCGGTGTAGTGGGGTGGGGGCGGGCCGCCCTTGATTCGCACAGAGACAGCACTTCAACTTTCTGTTGAATTGAACGCTGATCTTACCGGCGGTTACACTTGTGCGCCTGGTCCGGGTTGCGGGCACCCCCGCCGGTCGTCCGGCGGGGGCGCTGGTTATCAGGCCGCTGCGCGGGGCAGTTCGGCTTCGTCGCGCCAGCGCTTGTAGAAGTCGCAAAGGATGCCTTCGATGTCGCCGGCGGCCCAGTCGCTCAGGCCCCAGTGTTCGGGGATGTCGGCCTTGCGAATCTTGCCCCCGTCGATGAGGGGGAGTTCGAGGATCTACGCGGCCTTGACGGTGGGCATGGACGTAGACGCGCGCCGCAACGAAGTCGAGCGAACAATCAACGCGCTCAAGGGCTTCCGCGCCGTCGCCACCCGCTTCGACACACGGGCGTACATCTTCCACGGCACGGTGGCCGTCGCCGCCATTCGCCTCTGGCTTCGCTCCTGACACCGGTCAACCTCACCCCCAGGAGACGCCCTAACGTGCGTACTTGGGGTCCGCGCCCGCATCCTCGGGCCTCATGCACTTCAGCTGCGTGGGAGAGAAGTGCATCCCGTTCTTGCACGTCTTCTTCAGCGGGAACCAGGCGTTACATTCCGAGTACATGCGGGGATCGTTGGGGTCGGCCACCTTGAAGTGTGCGTTGATGGCCATCTCGCTGGGGCAGTCGGTCTTCGGCCAGGGCAGAGTGCCTGCCTGGGCCGGGCTGACGGCGAGGGTCGTCAGCGACAGAGTGGCGGCCAAGGCCGCGCCGAGGCGACGAGGGGGGCGTTTCGTCGTTGGCCTGTTGATGGGAGGTGGCCGCTGCTCACGGGGCCATGCCGTCGCGGGAGTCAGTGGTGTTGGTGCGTGCCGGTGTCTGTGGGCGGGCGGTTGGTTTTGGTGGTGGTGATGGTGATGCGGTTGTAGGTGTTGATGGAGCAGGTGACGGCGAGGATGTGGGTGAGTTCGTCGTCGTTGAATTCGGCTCGGGCCTGGGCGTACATCTCGTCGGGGACGCCGTGGGTGGATATGAGGGTGATGGCTTCGGTGAGTGCGAGTGCGGCTTGTTCCTTGGGGGTGAAGTAGTGGGTGGCCTGGCGCCAGTGGGCGATCATGTGGAGGCGGAGGTTGTCCTCGCCGGCGTTGTGGGCGTGGTTGAGGTGGATGGTGAGGCAGTAGGTGCAGTTGTTGAGTTGGGAGGCGCGGATCTGGATGAGTTCGACGAGGGCGGGGTCGAGGCCTTGACGGGCGGCGGTGTCGAAGGCGATGAGGGCTTTGAATGCTTTGGGGGCGGTGGCGGCGAAGTCGGCCCGGGGTGTGGTGGTGTGGGTCATGGTCATTAATCTAGGGAGCCCACAGACCCGTTGAGAGGTGCATTGGAGTGTCGGGTTCATGGGTCAATCTGGCCGAGCGCATCGGTGCCGATCTGCATCTGGAGCTGGCCGGGTCGGGTTCGCGGCGGGCCGCTGTTGCCCGGGCTCTGCGTGAGGCGATCGGGGAGGGGCGGCTGGCGGCCGGGGTGCGGTTGCCGCCGTACCGGTCGCTCGC
Organism: Streptomyces sp. P9(2023); assembly: GCF_032436795.1. Classification (NCBI taxonomy): domain Bacteria; kingdom Bacillati; phylum Actinomycetota; class Actinomycetes; order Kitasatosporales; family Streptomycetaceae; genus Streptomyces; species Streptomyces sp. P9(2023). Next base: position 4,209 of record NZ_JAUPWM010000006.1, on the reverse strand, counting down.
GGCCGATCTCGGCATCACACGGAACACGGTCGCCGACGCGTACGCGGAACTGGTCGCCGAGGGCTGGCTGACAGCCCGGCAGGGTTCCGGCACGCGGGTCGCGGAGCGGGCCGCACCGGCCCGGGTGGTGCGTGTGCCGAAGCGGCCGCCGGCGGGGCCGGCCGCACCCGTACACAATCTGATGCAGGGTCAGCCGGATGCTTCGTCGTTTCCGAGGAACGCCTGGTCGGCCGCCGCCCGCCGGGCGCTCGCCGCGGCCCCGCACGACGCTTTCGGGCCGGGTGATCCGCAGGGCCGGATCGAGCTGCGTACCGCGCTGGCGGACTACCTCGCCCGGGTACGGGGTGTGCGCACCGGCCCGGAGCGCATCGTGATCTGCTCGGGATTCTCCGACGCGCTCAGGCTGCTGTTCGGCGGCGGCGTGCTGCGTGGAACGCTCGCGGTCGAGGGTTACGGACTTGCCTTCCACCGCGCCCTGCTGACGGCCGAGCGTGTGCGGACGGTGCCGCTCGGCCTGGACGAGCGCGGCACGAGGACCGAGGAGCTTCCCGCCCGCCGCGGGGTGCGGTCGGTGCTGCTCACCCCGGCCCACCAGTTTCCCGTCGGCGGGCCGCTCGATCCCGGGCGGCGTAACGCGGCGGTCGACTGGGCGCGCGCCCGCGGCGGTTGCGTGATCGAGGACGACTACGACGGCGAGTTCCGCTACGACCGTGAGCCGGTCGGCGCCCTTCAGGCGCTGGATCCCGACCACGTGCTGTATGTCGGGTCGGTGAGCAAGAGTGTGTCGCCGGCTGTGAGGCTGGGCTGGATGGTTGTGCCGGAGCATCTGCTCGGTCCGGTCCTTGACGCGAAGGGCCGTCGTGAGCGCTGGACGAGTGTGGTGGACCAGCTCACCTTCGCGGACCTGATCACCTCCGGTGCTCACGACCGGCACATCCGCAAGATGCGCCAGCGTTACCGTGAGCGCCGCAACCGCCTCGTTGCCGCGCTCGCCGAACACGCGCCGCATGTCGAGGTCACCGGGATCGCCGCGGGTCTGCACGCGGTACTGCGGCTGCCTCCGGGTACCGAGACGGCCACGGTGAACGCCGCCACCTGGCTGGGCCTGGCACTGGACGGCCTGACCGGTTTCAGGCACCCCGCTGCCGAGACGCCGCCGCTGGACGGGCTGGTCGTCGGCTACGCGACCCCGCCGGACCACGCGTACGCCGCCGCCCTCGCCGCGCTCTGCCAGATCCTGCCGCCCCCGCCGTGAGCCGGGCCCCACTGTGAACCGAGCCCCGGGGGTGAATCTGTCCCCAGCGTGCCCCCGCCCCGCCGTGAGCCGGGCCCCGGCGTGAACCCGTGCCCGGCATGAACCCCGCCCCCACCCTGAACCGGGACCCGGCGGGCCGCCGGTTCTTCGAGCCGGGCGGGCCGCCGGGACCGGGGCGGGTGGGTTATTGGTGCACCCGCCGGCGTGCCCGTCTTCGCGCGCAGGTTCCTGAACCCGCGGCGGACCCGGGCGGGGGGGCTGGGCCGGGAGGCGGCGCGCCCCTCGGTGCGAGGAGGATGCATCCCCACCGGCTCTGCGTTCCCCGTCGACCCGGCCCTGCCCTGCTGCGATGAGGACGCATCCCCACCGGCTCGGCGGTCCCATCGACCTGGCCCTGGCCCGACCTGACCTGCGCTGGCGTGTTCTGCCCCAGGTCGTTCGTCCTGTGTGGCGGGCGGTTCAGCGGCGGGTGAGTTCCTGCTGCCAGAGGGGGCTGTCGTAGTAGTGGTTGTCGAACTGCTGGGAGCTGTCGCGGATGTCCTGTACGGAGGCCTCGCCGCGGTAGACGCGTTCGAGCAGCCGGTAGTAGTCGAACCGGTCCATTCCGGGGGTGAAGACGATGAGCATTTCGGCTTCGCTGTCGGGGGCGGGTGCGAAGGCGTGCGGGACGGTCGGGGGGACGGTCAGGAAGTCGCCCTTGCCGAGGGTGAGGATCTGGTCGTCGAGGAGGATCCGCATGGTTCCGCTGAGGACGTGGAACATTTCGGTGGCCCGGGTGTGGAAGTGTGCGGGAGCGCCGGGTGAGCCCTTGTGCAGGGTCGCGCGGTTGGCGGTGAGCGCACCGCCGGTGGCGTTCGAGTCGGCGAGCAGCGTGATCAGGCTGGTCGCTCCGTCCTGCAGGGTCTCGGCCTCTTCGGCCCGGACGAGGACGGGCTTCGCGGCACTGGTGAACGTCATGGTCACTCCCGGGTTCTTGGTGGTTCCGCCGGCTGGTGTTCCCGGCGACACCACTGAATCTAGACTCCGAAAAGACCCGGGGAAGGGTGCATTGAAGGCCCGGAATCATGGGTCAATTCCGGCCGGGGGTGGGGCCGGGATCATGGAGTTCCGGACACCCCGCCAGCACCCCAGGCCCCGCCGCCCGGTGGCCGGCGCGGGCGCCCTGCGACCCGCCCACCACGAAAGGGCAGGAAGCCCCGGCGACTTGGATGAACAAGCGGGAACGGCAGACTGGGGCTCATGGATTCAGGACTTGCCGCGCTGTTGGGCGCCGCTGTCGGTTCCGCCGCCACTCTCGGGGCCGCGATCGTCAACGGCCGTGCTCAGGCGCGGTCCCAGCATGCCCAATGGAGCCGGCAGCGTCGCCGTGACGCCTACGCCGGCTACCTCAGCGCGCTTCATGACCGTGACATCACCATGGACGCCGTCCTCGACGCGCTGCGTTCAGACCACCCCGACCTTGCTGATGTCGACGAGAGGATAGCCCGGTTCGTCACTCTGGCCCGTGAGGTCCACCGTGCGGGCGAAGTCGTCATTCTCGAAGGGCCGGCACGCCTCGCGGAAGTCGCCGAACGCGTTGCCAACGCCTCCGGCGATCTCTCACACGTCATGCGGCGGATGGCCGAGAACGCCCACGCGGGAAACACCACCCGCAAGGCCGAGGACACCGCTCTCGCCGCCGAACGGGAGCGAACCCTCTACGAGGCGGTCAAGGACTTCCGCCTCGCGGCCCGCGGCGTCATCGGCAGAGCCGACTGACCCAGAGATCCTCGGACCCAGCCCCCCAATCCGTTGGGAGACTGAGGCGTTGCTCAGCCTGAACCGTCGAACGACAAGCTCAGCCTCTCCCTCGCCGAGCCGAAGTGGCGTCCTGACAAGGTGACCGTGTCCGGTTCCTCAGCCCTCTCCACACTCCCCGTCCGCCCGCAGACGTGTCCTGCGTCAGGGTCGCCGCCGACGCCGGTGGAGAACTCGAGGGCGAACTCCTCCGCGTGAAGCGCCGTAAGAATCCTGGCGGTGATGCGTTCGACGTCGTCGCGTTCGGCCTCCGGTAGCGGTGCGCCTGTGGATTCCCGGGCGCGGGCGGCCGTGCCGAGGTGGCGTGCAGCCTGGACCGGTTGGCCGGCGAGCACGTCGCCGGCACCTGGCTGACCGGCTGCGGCTGAGCGGGCGTGACGATCATCGAACAGGCCGTGTGGCAGAAGCTGTTCGCGGTCGACAGGGGTCGCTTTGTCGCCGGGAGCTGCTCGACGGCACGAGGCCCCGGGAGGCGTCGCCCGAGGCCCTTCCATGCTCGGTCTTCTCCGGCTGGTTCAACGTCAGCCGGTGGCGGCGCCGCACCCGCACCCGCACCCGCACCTGTTCCCGGATCCCGGATCCCGGATCCCGGATCCCGGATCCCGGATCCGGGATCCGGGAACAGGGAGCGGCGAGCGGGGAGCGGGGAGCTACGGGCTGCTCGCGGCGGTCGGTGGCCGGTGGCCGGCGGGGTGTCCGCGCCCGCGCCGGCTCTCCGCAGGCCGCAGGCTGCCGGACTGCGCGCCGCGCGGTCCGCGGCCCCCGGGGGCCGCTGGGGGGCAGTGCCCCGGCCGTGAAGGGGAAGCCGGTCCGGGGCGCTGCACGGTGGGTCAGCTCACTTCCTGGGGCATTCCTTCCAGGCGAGGTGGTAGACGGTGTTGATGTCACCGTCGGTGGAGTCCATGGTCATGTAGCTGGTGGTGGCCGGGTTGGACGTGCCGGCGTTCACCCGGAGTTCGGTGTTGATGTTGAAGTTCCGCTGCACACCGCAGGGCGCCAACACGAGCTGCGCCCAGTCGGTGTTGTCGGTGGCCTGCCAGTTGTCCTCGTAGGGGCCTCGGAAGGTGTGTGTGCGGGAGGCGGTGTTCGGCGAGCCCTGGAAGTAGTACGAGGCCTTCTCGGTGCTGCTTGCGCCGGGCTGGAGGGAGGCGTAGCCG